>JBEGVJ010000033.1:0-15489 GCA_041178465.1 Nitrospirota bacterium | reverse complement strand
TCGAGATCGTCACCGACAAGAACTATAGCTATCTCAATTCAAAGCGAGTCGTGGAGGCCTGTCTCAACTGTAAGTCCTGCCGGACTGCCTGTCCTGCCGGAGTGGATGTGTCTCAGCTCATCCTGGACCGGCGCGCCGAACATCCGAACAAGATGGCTGGAGTGATCCTTCGCTTCCATGCACAATCAGCACGATTCGAGCGATTCTTAAAGTTTCTCGCGAGGTATCAGTCTATATGGGATCGGCCTCTGATGAGGAGGCTGCTCGATCGTCTGACGAGGCCCATCATGCGTGGTCTGGCCAAGACGGCAAGCTTGTCGCCTCAGCTGGTGCTGCCTCGATTGGCCAAGCGACAGCTCCGCGACCGCTATCCGGAACTGATTCCCCAGGCAGGGCAAGTGGCTCGCTCCCCTGTGGCGTATTTCCATGGCTGCGCGGCCAACTACTTCGACGACGGGGTGGGGGATGCCGTGATTGCCGTGCTGCGAAAACATGGGGTTGAGCCGGATCTGCCCCTGCAACGTTGCTCCGGGACGCCAATTGAAACCTACGGGCATCGTGCCCTGGCTAAAGAAGGGGCGCGGGTCAATTTGGCTTCTATGGCAGGATACGACAAGGTGGTCACCGGCTGCGCCTCCTGCACCCTCATGCTGAAGGACTACCCAACCTTGTTCGCCGGTGAGCCGGAGCAAGAAGCAGCCCAGGCCTTGGCCAAGCGGGTCACACATATCTCGGAGTTTGTGTCACAATCGCCGGTGAAACCGGCCATGGCCAGTCAGCAGCCCACGAAGTGCAAGGTCGCCTACCATTCCTCCTGTCATCTGCGAGCGGCAGGAGTCACCAAGGAACCTCGTGCGATTCTGGCAGGTTTGCCCGGTGTCGAGTATATCGAGATGCCGGATGCCGATCGTTGTGCGGGAGGAGCAGGGACCTATCTCGTGAAGGACTTTGAAACCTCGCAGCGTATTGTCGAGCGTAAGCGGCAGGCCGTCGAACAGAGTGGCGCAGAGGTTGTGGCGACCAGTTGCCCTGCCTGCATGATTCAATTGCGCACGGGATTACAGGGAGCAGCGGAGGTCAAGCACGTGGCCCAAATGATTCAGGAAGCCTATGAGGCAGCAGACCGACCGACTGGTGGAGGACCGGCATGAAGTTGCGCAAGGTTGACGGTCTTTTCATTCTGTTTGCCTTGGCCGTCATCGTCGGAGTGTCGCTGTTGCCGACTCCGAAAGACCGGAATCCGATGATCCCGGCCGATGCCGTGCATCAGCCGATCAAGGTCGAAAAGGAATGTCTGCAATGTCATGTTCCCACGGGCAGCAAGCCCATGCCGGAGCGGCATCCCAGACGGCAGGATTGTTTCCGCTGCCACGCGCGCCAGTAGCTGGTCGGTTGGTCTATCTGGTCTATCCGGTCTGTCTCGTTTGTCGCGTCTGTCTAATTTACTTGGTGTTTTTACTCTAAACCAAGAAACCAGACAGACAAGACAGACCAGATAGACCAAACAACGAGAGACGAGGGTTGCATGGTTACAGTGCTGGTCTTTGGATTAACGCTTCGCGATGCGGTCGGAGAAACAGAATTCGAGCTTGAGGTGCCGGAGCCGACCACGGTCAAGAAGCTCATTGAATTCAACTTCGAACGGATGGGTCCCTTGCTGCAGTTTCTCATGAACCGGGAAGTGATGATCGCGGTGAATAAGAAGGTGAGCGCCGAGGATACGGTGGTCAAGGATGGCGATATCGTGAAGTTCTCCCATCAGGCGGTGACGTCGTATGATGGGACGAGAGACATTCCCATCTAGACCGTGAAGCGTCCCTCGTATCTCGTCGTTCGCAAGCATTTTGCGAGATACGCTTCACGCTTCACGAACAGCGAGCGCCTCGCTGCCGAACTTTTTGAGCATTCGACGGGATCGTGCGGTAAAAGAAGATTAGCGTGTCCGGCGTTTGGCTTTGGCCGTCGGCGGGGCAGTAAGCGGATCATCTGGCCAGGAATGTTTGGGGTAGCGGCCTCGGAGTTCTTTTTTGACTTCGAGGTAGGCCGATTTCCAGAAACTGGAGAGATCCTTCGTGATCTGGACAGGCCTGCGTGCCGGCGACAGAAGATGCAGCATGACCGGGATCTTTCCATCGACGAGACGTGGTGTGTCCTGACAGCCGAACATTTCTTGCAACCGCACGGCCAGGATCGGCAGATCCGGCGTCTCGTATTCCACGCGAACACTTGACCCACTCGGCACCGTCAGGTGCGTAGGCGCCCAACGTTCAAGCTGGCGTGACTGTTCCCAGGAGAGGAGCGCGTGCAAGGGCTGGGCGAGGTCGAGCCTCGTGACCCGATCGAGCGTCGTAAGTCCCGATAGATAGGGGACAAGCCAGTCGTCCAGCGTCCGCAACAGTGCCTCGTCCGAGAGATCGGGCCAGCGGGATTCTTGTCCTTCGATCTTGCGTAGAAATGCCACTCGCGCCCGCCACTGACGAAGCTCCGGAGTCCAGGCCAGCCTGTCGAGTCCCGCCCGACGGATGCCCTGCACCAATGCCGTCGAGATCATTGAGGGATCCGGCTTTGAGAGCCCCTGCTCAGACAGGACGAGCGACCCCAATCTTCGTTGCCTTGTCGCACGAACCATCTGTGCGGTTTCATCCCACGACACCTCATCCACCACTCGAATCTGCTCTGCATAGAGGGTCTCAATGTCGCGAAGGCTGACCGGTGTTGCCAGATCGATCCTGGCCCATTGCTGGCCTCCGTCCAGGTCGGCAATGACGAGGTAGTCTTCCGACCCAAGCGGATCAGGATTCGCAAAGAGGGCGCCACGGCCATTGGCCATGAGATAGCGTGCATCGCTTCCTCGTTGGCGTTGGGCGATGCGATCCGGATAGGCCAGTGCGAGCAAGAGACCGACCTCATCGAGGTTGTCCTGTCGATGAGCACGGGAAGATCGGGGAAGTTGCCGTTGCCACAGGTCGGCGCTGCGGGCCACTCTCTGGCAGGCGGCTCGGTCCACGGTCGCACCGGCTGCGTGATCGTGCTGTCCATGCAGGGCGTCCACGCGGAGCCGTAGATCGGCGTTGCGCCAGCCTGAGGGGCCTCGCAGAATATCCCGCTCGCTGAGCAGGGCGGCCAGCTCACAGGCAAGATGGCCGAGTTGCAATGGTCCAGCCGTGAGCAACATGTGCGCGAGACGCGGATGGAGCGGCAGCTCCGCCATCTGTCTTCCATGCGGGGTGATCTGTCCCTCTCCAGTGAGTGCGCCGAGGCCGACGAGCAACTCTCTCGCCCGGGCCACAGTTCCGGCCGGTGGGGGAGTGAGCCAGGACAGTTCTGCTGGATTGGCCGTACCCCAAAGAGCCAATTCGAGCAGGAGGGGCGCCAGGTCTGCGTCGAGCATTTCCGGCGGGCGGCGGGGGGCCAGCGATTGGTGTTCCGCAGCGGTCCAGAGGCGGGAACAGACGCCCGGTTCAAGACGGCCGGCTCTGCCTCGACGTTGCTCGGCGGAGTCCTGGGTGAGGCGAATCGTCTCCAGTCTCGCGAGTCCCGATCGCGGATCGAAGCGAGGCACACGCAGCAAGCCGGCATCGATGACGATTCGTATCCCGTCGATCGTCAAACTGGTTTCAGCAATCGAGGTGGCCAGCACGACCTTTCTCGTGCCGGCTTGAGCGGGAGCGATCGCGCGATCCTGGGCCTCTTGCGGCAGGTCTCCATGGAGCGGCGCGACGAGGATGCTTGCGCCCAGATTCAGATCGAGCAGTTTGCGCTCGACGCGCCGGATTTCCGCCATGCCAGGGAGAAAGACCAAGAGACTGCCTTGGTCCTGCGCGAGAGCGCGCCTGATGGATTGGACGACTGCCACATCCAGATGGCCGGAGAGGGGCTGATCAAGATAACGGGTCTCGACAGGAAACATTCGGCCTTCGCAGGCAATCACGGGCGCCTGGCCCAGAAGATCCGAGACTGGTCCACAGTCCAACGTGGCCGACATCACGAGCAGGCGGAGGTCCGGGCGAAAGAGCCGTTGTGCTTCGAGGCAGAGGGCCAGGCCTGTATCGGCCTGCAGGCTCCGTTCGTGAAACTCATCGAAGAGGACGATGGCGTATTCGCTGAGCGCAGGATCGTGCTGGAGCAGGCGAGCGAGGATGCCTTCCGTGACCACTTCGATTCTGGTTTTTGGCCCCACCTTCGTGTCGAGCCTCATGCGATAGCCGACCGTTCCGCCGACCGACTCCCCCAGCGTGGTGGCCATGCGATGGGCCGCGGCTCGTGCGGCAAGCCGTCGCGGCTCCAACATGAGCAGTGCCTTTCCTGCAAGCCAGGGGGCATCGAGCAGGGCCAGCGGCACCCGCGTCGTTTTTCCTGCGCCGGGCGCTGCGGTCAGCAGCGCGTTCCGTCCCTCCGCCAGAATGCGGCGAAGGTCCGGCAACACGTCTTCTATTGGGAGCGTAGACATGATAGGTTTAGTCTTCTAACAGGCAGTTGAAAAAGCCCGCCAGCGTCGTTTTCGACATCCGTGAAGTGTATCTCGTGAAGCGTCGTTCGTTTCCGGATTCATTCGGACGTGTTACGTTTCACTTTTCACGAATGACGAGAACGGCCTTTTTGAGCAGCCTCGAAACGTTGGAGTTATTGGGATCTTCTCCATCACAATGGTCTTAATCATAACCTCCGGACTGTAACAGAGTCGCGGCAAGGACAAAAAGGAAACGGTACATGGCCCCCTATCGATGGACGAAGGACAAGCCCGCGGCAGCCGGTTGGTACTGGTTCCGTGGCCCGGCACACGAAGCAGACCCCTTCATTGTGCAAGTGGACGAGGTCGGCCAGTTTCAATGGCCGGACGGAGGATTTCAGGAAGTGACCCTAGCCAAGGGGGAGTGGGCCGGACCGATCGAACTGCCGGAGGGAAATGGCGAGTAGTCTAGGTGCTTTTTAATACCTGCATGAAAACACTCCCAGGGCTGGGCAGCGGCGCAGAGAGATATTTTTGCCAGCCGCTATCTCTTCCCGGTACAACCACAGTAATATGAAGGCGAGTCGGTCGCAGTCCGGCTGGCACGTAACCAGTATACCTTTCAGAAAGGCCATCGAGGCACTATATGAAACATGAAACCAACAACCCACCGGCGGAAATGCCGGCCAAGGGGTTTTCTCCTGGCTTCGCGGCGCTCGGCCTGGAAGCGGCCCTGCTCACGACGCTTGATACACTGGGCTATGAAGAGCCCACGCCGATCCAACGGGAGGCGATTCCTCCATTCCTGGCTGGCCGCGATTTGTTGGGACAAGCGGCGACCGGAACCGGCAAGACGGCTGCCTTCACGCTGCCGATGCTTCAGCGCATCGCCCATTCGGCGCGGCGCTGTCCCTCCGCCCTCATCCTGGTGCCGACCAGAGAGCTGGCCATGCAGGTCGGCGAAGCGGTCACGCGCTATGGCAAGGAATTAAAGATCACCGTGCTTCCGGTCTATGGAGGCCAGGCGATCGGGCCGCAGCTTCATGCGCTCAGGCGCGGAGTCGATGTCATCGTGGCGACGCCGGGGCGGGCGTTGGACCATATCCGTCGAAAAACGTTGCAGCTCAAGACGATTCAGATGGTGGTGCTGGACGAGGCCGATGAGATGCTCGACATGGGATTTGCCGACGATCTGGACGCCATCTTGGAGCAAGTACCCAAAGAACGCCAGACGGCCTTGTTCTCCGCCACGATGCCGCCTCGGATCGCCTCCATTGCCAAACGCCATCTCAGGGAGCCGGTCGAGATCAAGATTGCCAAGGAACCGGTCAAGGCGGGCTCGGTTCCACGCGTGCATCAGACGGCCTACATTGTCACCAGACCGCACAAGGTCGCGGCACTGGCTCGCATTCTGGATATCGAGGCGCCGAAGTCGGCCCTGGTGTTCTGCCGCACGCGTATCGAAGTCGATGAACTGACCGCCATGTTGACCAGCCGCGGGCACAAGGCCGAAGCGATCCACGGGGGCATGAATCAACCCCAGCGCGACCGCGTGATGAGTTCGTTCAGGTCCGGGCAGACGGAACTGCTCGTGGCCACCGATGTGGCGGCGCGCGGATTGGACATTCCGTCCGTGTCGCATGTGGTCAACTACGATCTGCCGACGTCTCCGGAAGTCTATGTCCATCGGATCGGACGGACCGGACGGGCGGGGCGCGAAGGGGCGGCGATTACCGTCATCGACCCGCGCGAGCAGCGGCTGCTGTGGAACATCGAGCAGCTTACGAAAGCCAAAATCGTCGTGATGTCGGTGCCGACCGTCGCCGACCTTCGCACGAAGCGGCTCGCGCGAACCAAGAGCGCGATTGAAGAAGTGCTTGCAGCCGGTGAGCTGGATCAGTTTCAGACCGTTGTCGCATCTCTCGCCGAACAGGGAAGTCCGATGGAGGTGGCGGCGGCAGCCCTCAAGCTCGTCTTTCGCATGCAGGGTGGGGAGCGGAAGGAATACGATATCCCGGCCGTGTCGAGCAGGCCGCCGGAGCGGCCATCGATGGCGCGGCGTCCCATGGGAGATCTTCGTGGGGATCCTCGCGGGCGAGCCGGCGGCATGATGCCGAGAGAGGGGCAGGGCAGACCGTTCAATGCGCCCGGTCGTGGCGGACGAACGGCTGGCATGGCGAAAGTGTTTATCGGCGCGGGGCGGGAGGCAGGCATTAGGCCAGGCGATCTCGTCGGGGCGATTGCCAACGAAGCCGGACTCAATTCGAATGTGATCGGCACCGTCGAAGTGATGGATCGGTTTTCGCTGGTCGAAGTGCCGGAAGTGTTGGCTCGCGAGATCATCGAGACGCTCAGCCGCACCAGAATCAAGGGACAGAAGGTGGGCGTGAGATTGTTTCTGGAGCAGCCAAGAGGGGGTGCGAGGTAGCTGACAGTCCCCTGTGCTCGCGCAACGCGCGGTCTTCAGTGTCGTTCGTCTCTCGTCCGAAGAACAGAGCATATGGCATGTAGCTAATAGCGTATGGTTCGGAATGAAGCGGGGCGTTTTTGCTCCAGCTATGAGCCATACGCTCTTCTCCCCAACGAGATGCGCTTCACGAGGCCCGTTTCACGAGACTTAGGAAGATGTGCGCAGTACAGGGCAGTCTGACCACGCCCTGTTGAAGTAAAAGTGAGCGAGCGTGGAAGGATGATGTAAACGATTATCAGTGGCCTGAGGTTTCGATCACGGACGAACAACAGTTTCTGTCTGGAGCGATGAGCGATCCCCGATCTCCTCTTTCTATCCGGTCATAGAATATACGTCCTGCGTAAATAGCTCCCATTTCATTACATATATATGGAGGAAGACGTGATGAGCGGCAACCCAGCCGATTCCGTGCTGCGACTAATGAGCTTGATGTTCAGAGCCCACCCCTGGCATGGGGTGTCGATCGGAGAGCAGGCGCCGGAGGTGGTGACGGCTTACATTGAAATCGTGCCGACCGATACAGTCAAGTATGAAGTGGACAAGGTCAGCGGGTTCCTCAAGGTCGATCGCCCGCAGCGGTTCTCGAATTATTGCCCCGTCTATTACGGGCTGGTGCCGCAAACCTATTGCGGTGAAGGCGTGGCGGCCTTGTTTGCCGCACGAGCCAATCGTAAGAGCGTCGTGGGGGACGGCGATCCCCTCGATATCTGTGTCCTGACAGAGAAGACGATTCCCCACAGCGACATTCTTCTCACCGCCTTGCCTATCGGTGGGCTCAGCATGGCGGACGGTGGGGAAGCGGACGACAAGATTATCGCCGTCATGAAAGATGATGCGACCTATGGCAGCTACACGGATATTAGTCAGGTTCCGTTGGCGCTGATCGATCGGCTGCGGCATTATTTCCTGACCTATAAGAGTGCACCGGGCAGTATCCATCATAAAGTTGAAATTACGAGCATGTATGGCCGCGAGGAAGCTTTGAATGTGATCCGCACCAGCCATGCCGATTACAAGGCGAAATTTCCCGAATTGGAAATGCGGTGGGGTAGCGGAGGGGCGTAGCCAGCTGCCCTTCTTGCTCGCAGAATGCGCGGCCTTTAGCGGCGTTCGTCTCTCGTCCGAAGAACAGAGCATATGGCATGTAGCTAATAGCGTATGGTTCGGAATGAAGCGGGGCGTCTTTGCTCCAGCTATAAGCCATGAGCCATACGCTCTTCTCCTCAACGAGATACGCTTCACGAGGCCCGTTTCACGAGACTTAGGAGGACGCGTGCAGTGGAAGATCAATCAGGCCGTCCTGTATGACAACAGCCAATGCCAGTGAGGAGTGCGTGTGCAGAATGAAGACGAGCTCCTCGTTGTCGTGACCACGCTCCGCCGTGGAGCATAAAAACAAGAGGCTGCCGTGACCTTGTCTCCCTGGACGGCCAAACTGCGTGAGTGGCAGGCTCGCGCCGTGTCCGCCGTTCTCACCCATACGCGCCCTGATTTCCTTGCGACGGCAACTCCCGCTGCTGGGAAAACGCGCTTCGCTCTGCGGATTGCCCATCAGTACTTGGCTGATCGAGTGGCCAGCCGCGTGCTGGTGATTTGTCCGACCAACCACCTGCGCACGCAGTGGGCGACCGCTGCCGGTCTGGTGGGGATTCAGCTGGATCCGGCGTTGACGAACGAGCAGGGCATTGAGGCGCGCGACTACCATGGCGCGGTCGTGACCTATCAGCAAGTCTGCCTTGCGCCTGGCATTTTTCAGCGTGCCTGCCGGAACCGGCCCACGTTGCTCATTTTCGACGAGTTGCACCATGCGGGCGAGGGCAAGGATTGGGGCAACGCGCTGCGGGAGGCGTTCGACGAGTCGGTCTTTCGCTTGGCCTTATCCGGCACCCCCTTTCGCTCCGATAACAATCCGATTCCTTATGTGCGCTATGAGCAGGGCGAGAGCCAAGCCGATTTCACGTATGGCTATGCCGAAGCGATTCGCGAAAGCGTCTGCCGCCCGATTCTCTTTCCGAGCTATGAGGGGGAGCTGACCTGGCTCTCGGAGGGTCGCGAGCATCGGGCGACCTTTGAAGATGGATTGACCTTCGAGCTGCAGCGGGAGCGGCTCAAGACTGCGCTGTTGCAAGACAGTTGGTTGGGCTCTGTCATTACGGATGCCCATGCCGAGTTGCGGCGGCTCCGCAAACAGGAACAACCGGATGCAGGCGGGCTCATCGTCGCGATGAATCAGGACCATGCCAGACAGGTGGCGGAGCTGGTGGGGCGTATTACAGGCAGCCGCGCCCATGTGGCCATATCGGACGATCCATCCGCCTCGAAGATCATCGAGGCCTTCGCACAGCATAAGACCCAGCAATGGCTCGTTGCCGTGAACATGGTCAGTGAAGGCGTCGATATCCCGAGGCTCCGTGTGGGCGTCTACGCCACGAACGTCCTGACCGAGATGTATTTCCGCCAGGTCGTCGGGCGGTTCGTCCGGATGCAGGAGGGGATGCCGAAGCCGCAGCGGGCCTGGCTCTATCTGCCGAAGGATGCCACCCTCGTTCACTATGCCAAACGGATCAAGGCTGAACGGGACCATGTGTTGGAAGAGATCATGCCCTCCGTTCAGCGGACCCTGTTCGGGACGGCGGCTACCTCGTTGAAAGAATATATCCCCCTACATGGGGTGGCCAGGATGGATACGTTGATCGGGGGAGACGAGGGGCCACCGGTCGCTGAGGGGAAGGGCGTCGTCGAGCCGCCAGTGGCGCTCCACGATAAGAAAAACGAATTGCGGGATCAGCATCGTTCCCTCGTTGGGACCGTGTCGCGAAAGACCGGCATCGATCATCGTCAACTCAATGCCGAGCTCATCAAGCGAACCGGCGGGCGAGTCGATCAGGCGACCGTCGCGCAGTTGGTGCGCCGCATCGCATTGTTGGAGAAGTGGCGAGACTCGGGCTTCGCGTAGCAGGCTGCCCCAAAAGTCCTCCAACGTCGTTCTCGGTTCGTCAAAATCCTCAACGTACCCATGAGGGTACGCCTCCGGTTTTGACTCGCCTGCGGCCTAGTTGGATGACTTTTTGAGCAGCCTGTTTGAAGGGTTGCGTGCCCACCAAGTTTTCCTTCAGCCTATTATGCTTCTGCTTTGCCGAATTCCTCCCGCAACTGAAACTTGAGCGCGGCATATTCTTTCATACAGTAGACGAGCAGCCGTTCTGAGCCGAAGAGCATCACCATCCTCCCGTCCTTGTCCACGAGCCGGCGCGTATCCTGCGGCCAGTAGATGCGGGCAATCACGTCCGGATCGCCCGTGACCCAGCGGGCCAGGACGAAGGGCATCCGCTCGACGGTCGCCTTGACCCCATATTCGCTTTCGAGCCGCGAGGCGACGACATCGAATTGGAGCTCTCCCACTGCGGCGAGGACCGGTTCCCGGCGCACGTGATCCGGTGAATAGAAGACCTGCATGACCCCTTCCTCTTCGAGCTGCTGGAGTCCCTTCTGAAACTGTTTCTGTTTCGTAAGGTCCTGGCTTCGCAGCACGCCGAAACATTCAGGGGGAAAGAGCGGGATCGCATCGAAGGCGAGGGGGCTGCCGGAGCAGAGGGTATCCCCGATGGCAAAGAGGCCCGGGTTCACGAGCCCCACGACGTCGCCCGGGTAGGCCTCATCGATCGTTTCTCTGTCACGGCCGAAGAGCCGGTGTGGTCTCGTCATGCGAATCTTCCGGTCGAGCCGCGCATGATGGACCATCATGTCCTTTTCAAAGCGGCCCGATACGATGCGCAAAAATGCCATCCGATCACGATGTTGCGGGTCCATGTTCGCTTGAATCTTGAACACGAAGCCTGAGAACTGCTCATCTGTCGGCTGCACTAATCCCTTTGAACTCATGCGAGGGCTGGGTGGTGGTGCGAGTTGGAGGAACCCGTTCAGAAAGGGTTCCACGCCGAAGTTCGTGAGGGCGCTTCCGAAGAAGACCGGCGTGAGCTGGCCCGCGAGGAAACGGTCTCGGTCGAACTTGGTGCCGGCGCCGGTTAACAGGGCGATTTCTTCTTGTAAGGGACCATAGGCCTCTCCCAACGTCTCTGCCAGGCTCGGGTGGGGGAAGGTCTCCACCCTCATCGGGGCGCGGCGCTGGTTATGGGCCGTCCGTTGGAAGAAAAGCACTTGGGGGTCTTGAAGGTCGTAGAGGCCTTGAAACCCGGACCCTTCCCCAATGGGCCAATTGAAGGGCACTGCCGTCATGCCCAGGGTCTGCTCGATCTCTTCGAGGAGTTCGAAGGGATGGCGTCCCGGCTGGTCCATCTTATTGATGAAGGTCATGATGGGGATGTTGCGTTTGCGACAGACGGCGAAGAGTTTCTTGGTCTGGGGTTCGATGCCCTTGGCGCTGTCGAGCACCATGACGGCGCTGTCCACGGCCATGAGGGTGCGGTAGGTGTCTTCGCTGAAGTCCTGGTGGCCTGGCGTGTCGAGCAGGTTGACCCTCACTCCCTCGTAGTCGAATTGGAGCGCGGTGGAGGTGATGGAAATGCCGCGCGCCTGTTCCAATTCCATCCAGTCCGATTTCGATGCGCGCTGATGCGACCGGGCATGGACAGCCCCGGCCAGGTGGACGGCGCCGGCGTAGAGGAGGAGTTTCTCGGTCAGCGTGGTTTTTCCTGCGTCCGGGTGCGAAATAATGGCAAAGGTGCGCCGCCTGGCGACTTCTCGCGCCAGCTCATCGGACGATGACTTTTCGATCGGCAAAGACATAGACGTTCCTTCTCTTGTACGGGGCACCGGATAGGGTGCGATCTATCAGGGGATGTAATGTTTTAACACCTGGCAGAGGAGAAAACTACGGGTAGTCTGGTCGTCCTCCTGCTCGCGGAACGCGCACGATAGAAATGTGCTCGTTCGACGCGCGCACGGTGTGAAGGACAGCTTGGCCTCATATCGAATATCATGCTATACGAAAGTATAATTGTAATTGGCCTGACCAGGGAGCAGAATCAGCCGCGAACTGGTTTTCAGGCAGCGCATACAACACTTCTGAGAATGGATAATATGCCAACTCAACAAAAACGAAGAGAGAGTGAACGTGTGCCATGCATGCGCGCGTACCCGTACGAACTGACGAAGCCTGTGAACGCCGACGCGGTGAAGTTGATAGGGGGATACGGGTATTCGATCAACAGGAGCGTGGGGGGCATGCTGCTCTTGCTGCCTGAGGAAGTGGATAGACGCCAGGTGTTAGAGATTCAAGTGCCATCAGAGGCGACGAAAGAGCAGATTACTAAGTTGGGGGAAGTGTGTTGGACCCGTTCCATTCCGGTCAGTGCGAGCCGCACCATGTATCTGGCTGGCATTCGTTTCTTGTTTGAACTTCCTGCTCCCGATCCGGCGATGTAGGCCCACTAAACGCCGTTCTCGCTCCTCTCCGTTTTGCTAGGGTTCATTGACGGCATGCGCAAGGCGAGGCAGAGGCTTTAGCCGTCTCACTCCATCATATCGGATACACCCGCCACATTCGCATTCTGGTCACGGGTCTGCATCTCATGCCATCACGCGCCAAGGGAGGGTAGTCAGGCCACCCTATCAATAGCTGGGTGAGCCGTAGCGGTAGCGCGGTTGCGGCGCGATTGATGCGCATTTGAAAATTGTCGCGACTTTTGCAAGCGGCTCACGTAAGCTCCATTCGTTAAATTTATCAATTTGCGAGACCCAGCATGAATAAGAAACTTTTATTAGTTGGCCTGCTGTGCGCTATGGGCTCGTTCGTTTCTGGTTGTCCCGGTAATAGCAAAGAAGATGCAACGCTTGTCAAAGTTGCCGTATCTCCTGCGTCTCCACCCATGCTCTTTGAGGAAGGCGGCAAGATCACAGGAGTCGATATGGAAATTTTTGAGGGCTACTGCAAATCCAGGGGCTGCATCTTTACAGTCACGGCATACGATTGGCAGGGCATGCTGGGCGCCGTTTCGAGCGGGCAGGCCGATGTGGCCTTTTCGGGTATTTCAATTACCGATAAGCGCAAGGAAGCGATGGATTTTTCGCAACCGTACTATGACAACGCCTGGCATTTGGTTAGTTTGAAAGCGCGTAATGTCAAGATCAGTCATCTCGATCAATTGGCGGCGTATTCAATCGGCTATCCCCGTGGCATGGCGTATAGCGACTTAATTAAAAATGAGCTTGAGCCGAAGGGCTATTACTCGCTGAGCAAGGTGAAGCTCTACCCGACCTATAGCGAAGTCATTGCCGATTTGCAAAATGGCAACCTCGATCTAGCCTTTATTGAGGAACCGGTCTTTGCCGATTTTCTGTACAAAAAGAAGCTGCCCATTGAAAGCAGTTACGCCTTTACGGGCTTCGACAAGCTTGGCTTTACGTTCGCGAAAGGATCTGCGAGGCGCGACGATTTCAATAAATACCTGGCTGAGCTTGGCCCGGAAACAATCAAAGCCATTGTCGATAAATGGATGAAGTAATGCTGCGGCAGTCTTGCGCATGAATTTCCTCGACATCCTTGCGCTGCTTGCGCAAGGCATAGGGTATACAGTGATTGTGACCGTGGCCTGCAGCGCCACCGGTCTGTTCGTAGGGCTTGTGGCGGTCGGCCTGCGCCGGCTCGATTGGCCCGGTGCCGTACCTCTGCTGGATGGGTTCACCTATATCTTCCGTGGCATTCCTGTCTTGGTATTGCTCTTTCTCGTGTATTTCGGCTTGCCGGGAATGGGTATCAAGGCTCCCCCTTTGCTGGCGATGATGCTGAGTCTCGGATTAATTTCCGGAGCCTATCTGACTGAAGTGTTCCGCGGCGCCTTGGATTCGGTCGATGCGGCCGAGATTCTTGCTGCCCAAGCCATGGGCATGACCCGGCTACAAATCCTGCGCCACATCGAATTGCCGCAAATGCTGCGTTTTGCTGTGCCGGGAATGGTGAATGAGTTTACGACCGTGCTGAAGTACTCGCCCTTTGCCTATACCGTCGGCATTCCCGAAATTACCAAGCAAGCGATGACCCTCGCTTCCACAACCTTGCGTGGCGTTGAAGTGTACCTTGCGGTCGGTGTGCTGTATTTCGCCATCTACCGAACGTTGCTTCTTGTCGTGCAATGGGTCGAGCGGCGTTACCGTGTGCCCGGTATTGGATTGGCCTAAGCTCACAATGAGTCTCATGGAAGCAACATGGCGTTAATCGAGATTCGCGATTTGGTGAAGCGGTTCGATGGGCAAGTTGTGCTGGCCGGCATCAATCTGGATGTGATTGAGGGCGACGTCAAGGTCGTGATGGGACCGTCTGGTTGCGGCAAGTCAACGTTGTTGCGTTGCATCAACAGGCTGGCAGAGTCTGATTCCGGCACGATTCATTTTCGCGGTCACAACATCATAGGGCCCGATGTCGATGTGCGCGCGTTACGGCAAAGCATCGGGTTCGTTTTTCAGCAATTTGCGCTCTATCGACACCTGACCGTCCTTGATAACGTCACGCTTGGCTTGCGCAAGCTGCGAGGCATGCGTCGCGCCGAGGCGGAGGCAAAAGCGTTGCATGAGTTGGCACGTCTTGAAATGGCTGAGCATCGCGATAAATATCCTGCGCATATTTCTGGTGGACAGAAACAGCGTGTGGCGTTGGCTCGTGCCTTGGCAATGGATCCTGCCGTCGTGGTTCTGGATGAGCCGACTTCCGCACTCGACCCCGTGATGTCGCGTGAAGTGGCCCAGCTAATTGAACGGCTGCACCGTGAAAACGTGACCATGCTGTGCGTGACCCACGATTTGTTGCTGGCCGGTTCCATCGCCGATCGAATTACGTTTCTCGACAGGGGAGTGGTTCGGGCTGAGGACACCATCGCGCATCTATCGAATCATCACCCGGACGAACACATTCGTGCCTTTTTCGGACAGAAGGCACACGTTCGATGAGCGGCTGGAGTGCATTTCTGCGTGATTTGCTCGATCAACTGCCGCTGATTGTGGCTGGCCTGGGCCAATCCTTACAGCTGACCGTCATTATCAGCATCACCGGATTGTTATTGGGGATCGTCGTTTTCTATTTGGGTCAAAACCAGTGCACATGGGTGAGGCGCGGCATACAGGCGTACATTTCTTTTTTCATTGGGATGCCCTTAATCGTATTGTTGTTTCTCATGTATTACGGGCTTCCCCAATGGGGCGTATCGATATCCCCGTTTATGGTTGCGGTGATCGGCTTTACCTTTAATGTGGCCGCCTACAACGCCGCGTATATCACGACGGCCTATAACGGGCTTGATCGCAGTGAAATCGAAGCTGCCAAGGCCCAAGGCTTCAACCATCGGCAAATATTTCGATTCATCACCTTGCCGCAGGTGCTCCGCTTATCGGTGCCAGCGCTAACCAACCAAGTCATTTGTAATCTCAAGGATAGCTCGGTCGCGTTTCTGATCCAGTACACCGAATTTTTCGCCCGTGTGCAAGAATTGGCCGCGACGAATTTTCAGTTCTTTCGAGCATACGTATTTGCCGCGCTCGTCTATTTGGCATGTGTGTCCATTATTGTGCTGGCTGCACGCGTCATCGAAAAGCGGGTTGTCATTCCAGGGGTCTATCG
>JBEGVJ010000032.1:0-16875 GCA_041178465.1 Nitrospirota bacterium | reverse complement strand
TACTCGCGCAGGATGCTCAAAAAGGCCGTCCAGCAAGGCCGCAGCCGATGAACGCACCGGAGGCGTAGCCTTGGGCTACGTTGAGGATGCGTTCAAGGCGAGAACGAAGCTGGCGGACTTTTTCAGCATCCTGCTAGATGAAGGGGGGAAGCGGCGCATACACCACCGCATGCCCGATCACCCGCTCCAGCCAAGGAGCCATCAAGTCTTCACTCAGCGGGGCGCGGTTCAGCCGGGCCTCAATGTGAAATCCCGCCTCGTTGCCAACGATCCCAATGATGGCGGAAGCATCCGCCCCGCCCGGAAGCAGGTCCTGTGTTTGAAACTCGCAGAGAGTGCTGTAGAGGCGTCCATCGGGATCGATCACGGATCGGATCTCCGGCAGGTCATCGAGCGGACAATGGACCGAGCAGCGGTAGACGGAACGGGCTGGTGGTTCAATCGATTGAAAATCCACAAGCGCGTCCTCTGAGAAGCCTGTCAGATAGGCCCGGACGCTGGCTGGCTCCGGCGCAGCGGTCGCGGCCAATTTACTGGCCGGCACCAAAAACTCATAGGCGTCTGCCGTATTGAATTCAAACTGACAGGGCCCGAACGCATCGGGCCAGGAACAGAAAAAAGGCGTGGAGGAATCGAGCGAACGCAAGACCAGCTGCTGTTTCTCAACCGATGTCTCAATCGGAAGCTCCAACAGTGCGATCGCTTCGAGAAACGCCGTGCGCCGTTCCTCCAGCCACTGTTCCCGCTCGGCATCGCCACGTATCTCACCGGGGGTGATGACCTCTTTTGTCTGAAGCCGTACTCGAATGAACGAGTGCGTATGGCGAAAACCCAGCCACAGCATGCTGCGGGGATCGTGCAGCCGTAACGGATCGCGAATCCGCCAGGGATGGCTGATCGAGCAGTAGGTGCCGACATCCTGATAGCGCTGATAAAGAGTGTGGTAGGCCCCCGCCAGAAGAAAAAAGTCGCCGCGCCACCCCTCTCGGACATGGATGAGCGTCTCATCCTCCGTAGACCAGGCGTCCAGCTGGTCGAAATCCTCCGGAGACTCGACCGTCCATTCTTCGACGTAACAAATGACGTCTCTCGCGGGCACCGCCGGCTTCAGCCCCAGCGCAGCCAGCCGTTCGCCCACGACGAGCACCTGCCCAAACGTCAGCGGGGTCGTCGTTTCCCAACGGCGTTCACGCACGACGCGTCATCTCTTCCCCCAACCCATCAACGGGCCTGCCGCAAGGCCTTCTGCTCGATTGTCGTGTCGGCCAGGTACCGGTCGAGTCCATCTTTCAGGGTTGCCGCCATTAACCGTTGAACATCCTCGTCGCCAAACCAGAACACGGTATCACGTTGCGCCCCCTCCACCGTTCTAGTCGTCGCACTCTGGTCGCTACGGTTCCTTGCGGTAATCACGAGCTTGCTGCTCGTGTTCACCACCGTCGAGAAGATCCGGCTTTTGGCATGGGCGGCGAAATCATGAATCTGGCCGCTGATGACAATATCGGCATCGTGTGAACTGGCCGCCGCCCCGCTGGCGGCCACTCGCACCGTCCAGGCCCGATCCTTCCATCCGCGCGTTTTCAGACGGTCTGCGAGGGCCTGGGCAATCACGTCCCCTGGCCGTTCCCCCGCCACATTGAAGTAGGTCACCCCGCCCCACAAATGGGTCCGCAGCCCGAGACGGGTTTTCTCAGCCCGCCGGTCTTCAAACGGCTCGATGACGATACGAACCGATTCCGGCTCCGTGTATGGCGCCGCCACCAGCCGCTCCTGAACATCGAGATACACCGTCTTCCCAGTACCGACACAGCCGGCTGCCAGCAGCAGACTTGCCGCAAACAGAATACCGATGCCCAGTCGCCCCCTTGTCTCTGTCACAATATCACCCTCCCCACGATTAGCTCGCCACGCCGTTGCGGCGAACCCAGTCTACCCAAGTTGCCGATCTTAAGACAAATACCCGGACTAGCGGGTGACGATGGGAAGGATGGCCCGAAAGGTCTCCCGGCTGAATAGCGGCACCTGACCGGACTGAATCCTTGGATCGGTAAACGGCAGAAAGCGGACAATCTTCAAGAAAGATCGTTCAGCCAGCACGGCGGCAATCTGCGCCTTGCGATCATGGGTGATCGGCAACGTGTATCCCTCACCCCGTTTCCATTCCCACAGCGTCGGCGCCAACGAGAGTTCCAGCCCCTGCCCGGCGAGCTGATGAAAACGGTCCACAATCCGTGCCTTATGCTGCTTGATCCCTTCCCCTTCCAGCATCAAGGCGCACACGACATGGTGCCCCCACCAAAAAAGCGTCCGGAAGGCGAAGGCGTTCGAATCTCGAAAGTGTTTCGGGAAGTCCAGATATTGATAGGGAAAGAGTTCGAGATACTCCCCCTTCACAAAATGGCAGTTGGCCGGATTGAAATCCGGCGGAGTCATGAGAGCCGCCGACGCGACCTCCTCTTTCAAGGCCGCATGGGTGGCCGTCAGCGAGTGGCGCACCTTGGCCATGATCTGCGCCTTGGCGCGAAAGAACTGCTGGTCGGCCAGCAAGGCCGCTTCTTCGTCTGTGAATTGGGAGGACATAGCGTTCAAGCGTCCGAAGGATCGGTTCGAGGGGCGCGGGCTATTTCTGATGGGTTTCGAACTGGGAGACCGCCAGATCATACTGCGCCCGGCATTCCGCACAGCGGAGCCACAACGCATCTTGAAACACATCCATCTCCCGAACCGACAGAGCTGGCGCATGAGTCCCCAGACAAATCTTGAGCGCCACAAGCCCGTCCGTCTCCGCAGGCCTCGCTTCAGACGAGAAGGAGGCCGCAGCCGATGCCTGCCTGGCGACCACACCCGTAGTCACCCGATGCACCATGCGGCAAGAGCTGCACGTCAGCACCACGATGCGCTCCGGCTCAACCCGCTTGACCGTCAGACAAAGCGGATGCACCGACCAACATTGTTGGAGAAAGGCTCCGCTACGGATAATTTCTGCCATGGACCATCCTCGCACCGAAGAAGACTGTTAGCCCAGTTGCTCTGGTTTGTTTCGTTTATCTGGTGCGTTTCGTTCAACCAAAAAACCAGACAGACCAGACAGACCAGACAACAATCTTCTTAGAGCGCCAACAGGATCAACATCACTACGACGCCGAGCACATAGGGAAGTACACAGGAGTAGAGCAGTGCCGACCTGGCACGGTCCGGCGACCCGCTGCGCGACAGTTGTTCCTTGTAAATGAATTCACGGGAGAGGATCAACACGGTGAGGGTCAGGGCCAACGTTCTGCTGGTCCGCGGCCAGGTATACGCACCGCTGATGATGAAGTTCGCCGTGAAAAATCCACTAAAGAGGAGAATCAGCGGCGCCAGGACGAACCGGACCGACTCGGAAAAAAAGGCATGCCAGCCCGGACGGGCTTCCACTGAGCTTGACTGTGAGCTGGGATTCACGACCCGACGGCCACGGGAATCTCTTCCTTCGGCGAAGGAGAGGGGGTGCTCGCTTGAGCGGCGCGACAGGTCTTGCACACGCGGGGACGGGCTTTCAGGAACGAGACCTTGCCGCTGGCCAGGCAGCTGTAATGGACGAACTCGTCGCACAAGGCACAACGAGACCATCCGCCGGTGAAAAACGTCTTGTTGCGGTAGAGCCCTCCCTTGCAGACCTTGCAGTTGCGGGGTTCAATCCCCAACAGCATCGGCTCCCAGTCCCCACCGGCTTTTCTGATACTCATGCGGCGGAGTATAGCGAAGGCGAGCGGCGAGAGGCAAGGGGCGTCCAATTCCCTCTCCTGTTCTTTACAGGAGTGGCCAAGGCTGCCCTTTACTGCGCGCATCGGACGATATACATGCTCCCTCCAAGCTCGCTCGTTATCTCTCAGGGATGGGGGCTGATTGATCTTTCACTGCGCGCGTCCAACGAGGGCCTTCCTAGGCCGCGCGTTGCGCGAGCACAGAAGATCATCAGCTCCCATCCCCTCCTCTGTTCTGCGAGCAAGAAGGGCACCTGGCCGCTCCCTCCTGCTTTGTTTGACAGCCCCCAGCCTGTTTGTTACTCTCCCCAGCCGATTCTCATTGCCAGACATCATGGACTCCATCGTCACACTCATGAACATCAAAGACTATCTCGAACAAAAGCGGGACGATGTGGATCGGTTCCTCGATTCCGTCATGCCCAGCGCCACCACGGCGCCCGCCACGCTCCACGAAAGCATGCGCTACAGTCTCATGGCGGGAGGGAAGCGAATCCGCCCGATCCTGGCCATTGCCGCGGCAGAAGCGGTGGGGCAGCCTGCGCCGGGATTGATGCCGATCGCCTGCTCGCTGGAGCTGATCCACACCTACTCCCTGATTCACGACGATCTGCCGGCAATGGACAACGACGACTTCCGGCGCGGGAAACCGACGAATCACAAAGTCTACGGCGACGCGATGGCGATCCTGGCCGGCGATGCCTTGCTGACGATGGCCTTTGATCTCTGCAGCCGTCCTGATCTCATGAAAGGCTGCGACCCGGCGCGCCAAGTGCGGCTGATTCAGGAACTCGCCTACGGATCAGGGAACGTAGGGATGGTGGGCGGTCAGGTCTTCGATATCCAGGCTGAAAACAAGGACATCGATCTGGCGACGCTCCAGAACATCCACAAACATAAGACCGGCATGTTGATTCGCGCAGCGGTGCGGATGGGCGCCATTGCCGCCGGCGCACACGATCGCCAACTGGATGACCTCACGAGTTATGCCGAGGATGTCGGGCTGGCCTTTCAGATCGCGGACGATGTGCTCAACGTGACGGGAACGCGCGAAGAACTGGGCAAGAACCCCAACACCGACGCGGAGCGAGGGAAGAAAACCTACCCGACCTTCTACGGGGCCGAGGGAGCCAGAAAGCTGGCGGACGACTGCGTGGCCCGCGCCATCGCGCGCCTCGCCTCGTTCGGCCCGGCCGCCGAGCCGCTCCGCGAGATCGCGCGCTACATCACCTCGCGAAAGAACTGATGTGACGCGTGATCAGTGATGGGTGACGAGGCAGCATGAAACGAGCCCACGGCCTTCCCCTCCAACGCATCACGCATCATGCATCACGCATCACTTCTTCATCATGAAAGCTCTCGTCACAGGTGCGACCGGTTTTATCGGAGGTGCCGTTACGCGCGCACTCGTCCGCGCCGG
This sequence comes from Nitrospirota bacterium, assembly GCA_041178465.1. Taxonomy (GTDB): domain Bacteria; phylum Nitrospirota; class Nitrospiria; order Nitrospirales; family Nitrospiraceae; genus Palsa-1315. Next base: position 11,709 of record JBEGVJ010000032.1, on the reverse strand, counting down.
CATCGACGTCCGTATCCTGGCCCGCGCCGGAGCTGACCTCCAGAATCTTCAAGGCCTAGCCGTCGAGCGGGTCGAGGGCGATCTGCGCGACCAGGCTTCGTTGCGCAATGCCCTCACCGGCTGCCAACAGCTCTACCATGTGGCCGCGCACTATGCGCTCTGGGCCAAAGATCCATCGATCTTTTACGACGTCAACGTCACCGGCACGAAGAATCTGCTGGAAGCAGCCCGTTCGGTCGGCACCGAACGGATCGTCTACTGCAGCACCATCGGCGCCATCGGCCTTCCACCGGGCGGAGGACTCGGAACGGAAGAGACGCCCGTTTCGCTCGACCAAATGGCCGGCCACTACAAACGGTCGAAATACCTGGCCGAGCAAGAAGTCTTGACACTCGCGAAGGCGGGGCTGCCGGTCGTCATCGTGAACCCCAGTGCCCCGGTCGGCGCAGGCGACGTGAAACCGACCCCGACCGGGCAGGTCATCGTGGATTTCATGAAGGGCCGCATGCCTGCCTATATCGAAACCGGAATGAACATCGTGGACGTCGATGACGTGGCGGCCGGCCACCTGCTGGCGATGGAGAAGGGCCGGATCGGCGAGCGCTACATTCTGGGCAACAAGAACTTGATGCTGCGCGAGGTGTTCGAAATCTTGAGCCGCCTGACCGGCATCAAGGCTCCCACGATCAAGCTTCCACGACTGGCGGTTCTCCCTCTGGCCTACCTGAACCAGTGGATCGCCAACCTCACGGGCCAGCCACCGCGCATTCCGCTCGAAGGGGTGAAGATGGCCAAATACAAGATGCACTACGACTGCAGCAAGGCCATCAGGGAACTCGGCATCCCGCAAACGCCGCCGGAAGTCGCGCTGGAAAAGGCGGTGCGGTGGTTCCGAGAACACGGGTACGCGTAGTCAAGCGTGATGGGTGACGAGTGATGCGTGATCAGTTTCGGGAAAATCTGGCAGGTATAGCGCTGCCGAATGATTCCTCTGGCCCTGCCACTTCCGTCTCATCACCCCTCACCCATCACTGATCACCGGACTTATGGACCTCCTGACTCTGTTCCTGAAAACCATCCTGTTTCGGCCCTACGTCTTCGTCTTCCTTGCAGCCTTTCTGTTCGCCTCGATCAAGCTGATCGGATGGCCGCGGACCTGGCGATTCTGGCTGATTAGCTGGGCGACCGCCTTTGTCTGCGAATTTTCGTCCACTCGCAACGGCATTCCCTTCGGCTGGTACCACTACAATGGCTCGACGGTAGGGCAGGAACTCTACTTCTCCAACATTCCGTTCATGGACTCGATCTCGTTCAGCTTTCTTCTCTATGCGGCCTACTGCGTAACACTCTGTTTTCTGCTCCCATCCCATCGCTCGTCTGACCGCCCTAGGCACTGGCTCACCAGCCTCCACTTCGATCTCGCCACCCGCACCAGTTGGTCGGTGCTTGGATTGACAGCCCTTCTATTTGCGTTCATCGACATGGTCATCGATCCGGTCGCCCTGCGAGGCGACCGCTGGTTCCTGGGCAAGATCTACTACTACCCGGATCCCGGCACCCACTTCGGCGTGCCCCTCGCGAATTATGTCGGCTGGGCCGTGGTCGGGCTGATTGCGCTCTCCGTCTACTTTCGATTCGACCGGCAGCTCCCTGATCTCTCGCTCCCCGCCGACGGCTCCGTCACCGCCAGGCTCCTCCTCGGCGTCGGTCTCTATTATGGCGTGCTGGCGTTTAACCTCGGCGTGACCTTCTGGATCGACGAACCGCTCTTAGGCATGACAGGCCTGCTGATGTACGTTCCCATAACAGTCTTGCTCCTGCTCCGGCTTCTGGCGTCGCACAAACCGGATAATCCCTGGCAGCGGACCGGTGGTAATGCCTCGGAATAATTTTGTATAGTGCGGTGCGAGACCATACGATGCGAAAGAAGCTCCTGACTCTCATCATCCTTGCCATACTTGCCGGCGTCGCGACGCTCGGCTGGTTAGGCTATCGATTGTTCACCACCGGTTTTAGCGCGAAGACGGAGCCCCATGCGATCGAGGTGTTCATGGCACGCCAGATTCGTCATCTCGCCATCCCCATCGAGCAACGGAACAGCCCCAACCCCATCCCGCTCAGCCCGGATTTATTGAAGGAAGGGCTGGCCCACTTTGCCGACCATTGCGCCGGCTGCCATGCAAACGACGGGAGCGGCCAAACGCCAATCGGCAAGAACGTGTATCCGAAAGCGCCGGACTTGCGATTGGCCGATACACAATCGATGTCCGATGGGGAGCTCTTCTGGGTCATTCACAACGGCATTCGCTTCACCGCGATGCCGGCCTGGGGAGAAGGCGACCCGGCCCAGGATAAGGACAGTTGGAAGCTGGTCCACTTCATTCGCCATCTTCCGCAACTGACGCCGGACGAGCTCGACCAGATGAAAGCCCTCAACCCGAAGACGAAGAAAGACCTGGAAGAGGAAGCCGCCTTCGACCAGTTCCTGCAAGGGAACGATGCGGCGGCGACACAAGCCGACAGCGGCCATCATCACTAACTCATCGAAACGATACGGGAGACAGTATTCACCATGTGGTTACATGCAGTTTTAGCTCTCATCTCCCTCGTTATTTCCACGCCGGCCTTCGCCCACGGGACCGGCCAGCATGTACTCGGCACAGTGACGGCCATTGACGCCACGCATCTCGAAATCAAGACGCCCAAAGGCAAGACGGTGGACGTGCAATTCACCAAACAGACCAGATTCAGGGAAAAGGGTAATCCAAAAGGCACGAACTTGCCTGCGGTGGGGGACCGCGTGGTCATCGAAGCCACGAAGGACGACAAGGCCCTGATCGCGACTGAAGTCCACTACTCATCGGGTAAACGTGCACCGATTCCCGCACAACCGGTTCTACCTCAATAGGTGATCTATGCCAACGGTTCGCATCACGCGGGAAATCCATAACTACCTCTTCAGTGGCGGCTTTCAGGCTGTCGCCACTCGGGTCCTGATTACAGGCATTGCGGTATTCTTGGCCGTCATGACCGTGCCAGGGCTTGAGGTCGATTCGCTCCCTGCAGGAATCGCCGCCATCCTTGTGCTCATGTTTCTCAACCTCCTGGTCCGGCCCATTCTCTTTGTGCTGACCCTGCCCTTGATCGTCCTCTCCTTGGGACTCTTTCTCATTGTGGTCAACGCCCTCCTCCTGGAACTTACCGCCTATCTGGTGAAAGGGTTCACCGTCGCGGGATTCTGGCCGGCCGTCGGCGGCGCAGTGGTGATCAGCCTGGTCACCACGATCCTCAATGCCTGGACGTCCAACCCCCGGCTGCCGGAACCGCAGGACTTCCCACAACAACGTCCGCCCAAGATCATCAATCCGGACGAATAGGAAGACCGTTGGTTTGTTTGGTTGAAGAGGATTAACCAGATGGACCAAATAAACAAAATAAACCAAACCAACCGGATGTTCATTGAATTGCCCGGCGCGCGTTGTTACAATGCGCGCGCTTGACCACCCTAACTCACGAATGACACCCACAGCCCCACACAGCAAACCGATTCCCGAAACGCATCTGCAGCGGACCTTGACGTCCGTGCTCAACGACCTGCCGGTCGACGCGGCGCTTGCCGCCGTGTTCCACCGTGACCAGGGCCCGCTAGTCGGCCATGCCGCACGAGGCTTTACCCCGCGCGATACGCAAGCGATTCTCCGGACACTCTCAGCCCCCGCCATTGCTGCCGCGGCCCCCGCGAGCAATCAGGAAGACGGGCGCACCATTCGTCTCCGCTTGATTACGCCTGGCGCAAAATCGATGCTCGCCGTGCCGCTCCGGTATCGGAACAAAACGTACGGCTTCCTCGTCATCGGACGCAAAGAGAGCGCCACGTTCGCGAAAAAAGAGAAGAGCCTGATGGAGCAGGCCAGCGACGAGGTCACGAAGGCGCTGGAGCGCGACGGCCTGTTCGATATGAACGTTGTGCTGAGCCGGCCGTTCGTCGCGCACGAGCCGGTTCCTCCCACGCCCTCCCCTGCGGAGCTGTTTGCGGCCCCGGTGTCGCAGCTCACGCCGGAACTCCAAGACAAAATTATTGCCGCCTTAACGGATGCCAACCAATATGTCGCCTACGATCGCATCTGGGCCTGCCACTATGATCCCCTCGCGGGCAATGTCGAAGTCCTAGGAATGGCCGGCGACCTCAAGAGCGAACAGAAGGACGGAAAGAAAGATCTGAAGCCGGGCCACCGCCTCACACTCGACAGCTCCGCCTCCGGATGGGCGGTCCGCCATCGTAAGCCCCGCGTGGATCACGATCTCGCCTCGACGCAAGGACGGTTTCTCGACCACAAATATCTGTTCAAGGACCGGCTGCTCTCCTCGCTCGTCGTGCCATTTTTCGTCCGGGGACAAGTGGGCGGAACCATTACCCTGGCCTCGAAAGAAGCCGGACGCTACCAACAGACGGATGCCCGCACGCTTGAGCCGATTATTGTGAAGATCGCGGAAATTCTTCAGGCTCCGGCACCGGCGCCGACCAGCCAGGCCCCCGCCACGGGACCAGCCGGCGCCCCGGGGGAAGCAGCGGCCCCTGGCCCCTCGGAGCCCATCATCAGAAAGCAGGAACGGCAGGCCGCCATCGGCGAGTTCAGCATGTTCCTGGCCACAGAAGTGCGTGAGCCGCTCGCCTCGATCCGCGCCCAATTGGAGGAAGTCACGGGTGAAGGCATCCTCGACTTCGATCCCCAGACGCGCGTCGAAAACGCCATGCGCGATCTGATCCGTGTCGAAGCCATCCTGAACGAGATTTTGGACTTTGCGAAACCGCTCGAACTGAACCGACGGCTCCTCCGCATCCCCGAAGTGATCGAAAGCGCGCTCACGGTGGTCGCAACCGACCTCGAAGTCACCAGGATACAGGTCACCAAGGACTATGCGACGATGATCGCGCCGGTCCGCGGCGACGAAGCCAAGCTCCAGCAGGTTTTCCTCAGTATTTTCAAGAATGCGGGGGAGGCGATGAGCCCCGGCGGGCATCTCCACATTCAGATCACCCAGCATCGCGCGGGGCGCGGCGTGGAGGATCAGATCCTCATCAAGAACGACGGAGCGCCCATTCCCGCAGAAATCGTCGACAAAGTCTTTGAGCCGTTCTTCACCACGAAGCGGGCCGGCACAGGCTTGGGTCTCGCCACAGTCAAAAAGATCGTCGAAGAGCATGGCGGCTCGATTGCCATCGGCAGCGCGCCAGGCGAAGGCACCACCGTCACCATCCGCCTCCCCGGTCTCAGCCGCGGTCCGTCCTATCGAGGACGAGGACGCCGGCCTCCCTCACGCCGCCCGGCCTAATATCCCGTCTACTTGGTCTGTCTAGTCTATCTGGCTCATCTGGTCTGTTCAGTCTGTCTTGTTGTTTACTTGAACAAGAGAGTCTAGATAGACCAGAAAGACCGAGCTTGTGCCGCTCATGCGAACCATCGAAGTCTTACCCCGCATTGCTCCGTATCCGAAGCCAAAGCTACCAGTTCCAACGGTTGTGTACGTTTCTTTGAGTAGCTCAGGAAGGCGAAAACCTCACTCGGGCTCGGCATGAACAATCGCGTCGAACCGCAAGGCGGAGACATGTGACACCTGAACCAGGTCGGGCCTTTCCCGACAGGATGGCTCAGGACAACTAACGCCCGCGGTTAGGAGCGCCGGCAAGCAAGCGAAGCGCCGCTTGACAGCGTCCCCTGGAACGCGATGTTAGCCCGCGATCTGTCGAACCACATCTTCAAGGACAACTACGGGTCTTTGGAATGAAGGAAAGCTATTCCGCCAGCACACAACTGCGTCGATCTCATCGAGTAAGTGGTTCCAGGAGCTTCGCCGCAGTACGTGCTTGAGCTCAATGTGTACCTCACGAAGTTCTTGGCGATGCCAACAAATTGCATCAATTCCTTTTCCGCTATTGAGTTGTAGGATCTCATAGGGGAGCGTTCCGCAAGCACACAGGATAGCGAAGAGAGCTACAACGCCATTCTCATCATGTGGCGCGAACGGAAAGCCTGGCACATCAATTCGCTCCCACGTCTTGCGCTTGCTCCTCCGTGGAATTGGTGGTGGTTGCTCGCTTCGTATATGGCCAGCAAGGTCCGGCGAGACAATCACGGCAGGCTTGGCCCCTCCCACTGCTGGAGCGGCGGCCTTGGGGGATTCAGCGATTTCTCCACACTGAATCGCTAGCTGGTGCAAGTCTTCCAGACTTTCGATCTGTTCTGTGCCCATTGGATCGATCCGGGGTCGGAAGCGCAGGCCGTATCGCTTCCGCTCGGACGCCTTGGGCTTTCGGCCAAGTTCTTTGTACGCGTCCGCGTAACGCCGGATCAGATCCTTAGTTGGGACAGGTGGCGTCCCCTTCGTTGTGAACCCAGCCCGCTCGCACCAATATTTCCAGCTCAAGCCACCGTCCTGGATCTGATGCTTCGTGAATCGGCCTTCGGCTTGACGGTACTCGGCAAAGGCAAACTGGGCACCAGATCTCAGACCAAGTTGTGTGCCAACACGCTTGATGTCGGCAACGATGGGCTCAGACTCAAGTGCCACAATCACTCCTTCATCGCAGGCTAACAATGTTTAGGCGGATCCGCATAAGAGCTGGATCTGCCAATTTCTATTCGCATAACACGCCATCGGTTCTCCCGAAACATACGCAATAAACTCTACCATTTCAGTCAGTTGCAGTTCTTCTGGTAGTTAGCCCGATATCTTACGCGGATCCGCTTACCAACACCTCCGTAAGGAGCGCGAAGTCCATCCAGCGGACTGCGAACGCCCCCAGAGCCGCGGTTGAAGGCATGAATATGCATTATCGTTGTCATGACGTCACTGTGGCAGCCAAGGATATCCACCCCATGTCTCTCTTTAGGGGAATGGCCGAGGCTGCCCTTCACTGCGCGCGTCCAACGGAGGTTGGTTCATCTGGTCTATCTCGTCTATCTGGTTGGTCTGGTTGATCGGACCGAAAATTCATTCAGAAGAACCAGACAGACCAGAAAGACCAGCCAACCAGACAGACGAGCCCGCTATGAAACAATGGTGTCTGACACCTTTGTTTTCTCCTCAACAACGGCCAGGGCTATACCCCTCTCAGGCGGCAATCTGTTCGAACGAGAAATGGGGGATGTCCGCCCGGTCTTTCGCATGCTCAATCGTCATCGCGCAGATATTGCCATCCTTATCGAGATCGAGTTGCGTGTTTTCGTCTAAATCCTTCGTTTCCGCAATCTCTGCAACCCTGAATTCGATGTGGAGCGTGTCGGTATCCTGAAAATACTTAATCGTCATGAGGTGAATCTCCTATCAAAGAAGGCATTGTGCACAGTCTCACGATCCGCCAGCAACACAACTCGCAAGAACCGGTTTCCCATCTCTTCGATCGGTGCCCATCGACGAATCCGTCCATCCTGCTGCACCGTTTCCTTCACTGGGCAACGAATCACTTGTTCAATCCATTCATCACGGATGAGCGCACGATCAGGCCGTTGTCGAATGAACTCGAAATATTTGGTAGTGTTCACCGTACGTTTTCTATCTCCAGCCCTCTGAAGTTTCTACCAGAGCAAGTCTACTGAAGAATCAGCGGTTTATCTACTACTGAGAGCGAAAGAACCGGGATGCAGGCCCCTCGTATGAAACAATGGTGTCTGACACCTTTGTTCACATCGTCTGTATAATCCCTCCAAGCTTGCTCGTTCCTTTCTCAGGGAGGGTGGCCTGTCGGGTCTCCCACTGCACGTGTAGTTGCTTGACCTTCCCCGGTTCATCGCCAAGCCAAGCAAGGGAGTGAGGGGCTTTCGACTGCGGCCGTCGAGCGAGGCCCTTCTGAGGGCGCGCGCTCCGGGAGCAAAGAAAGCCCCTCACTTCCTTGCGCCTCATCTTCTGAGGCCGCGCGTTGCGCGAGCACAGGAGCCCAACGGGCCGCCCATTCCATCCTTCTCATTTCCCCCCACCTTCCCCAAGGGGAGCAGCCAGACTGTCCTTCCCTGCGCGCATTGAGGGAGCACATTCTGATCGTGCGGCCTCAGCGAGCAAGAAGGATGGTCTGGCTGCTCCCCTCCCACTCTTCTCTTGACAGACCCACCCCCCCCTGGCTATGATTCCCGCCACTTGATTCGACCTTGTAGTTAAAAACGTATTTTCTCCGGCCACCATTATTCAAAGGAGTAGGCTCATGAAGATCGTAATCGGCACTGTTGCGACCGTCTCCGGCGTCCTGTTTGCGTTGTCGATGGCCTCGGCGAATCCCTCGCTCCTCCCCAAGCATGAAGGCTATCCGATGAAAAACAGCGGAAGCCCTGTGACGGGACAGCCAACCGCCAACGATCCAGGCCAGTCCGATGGACGTGGGGATGCCACGTTGCTCAAGTCCCAGAATTCCATCAAGCATAGCGAACAACACCTGAACAAGTCGGACAATGCACGGATCACCGAAGGTCAGGGTGCCGGCCGCCTTCCGAACGTCCAGGGTCCTCAGATCAAGATCGCTCCTCCGGTCACGTCCGCCACGAAAATTGGCGCCGATCGTAAAATCGAATAGTCACGACATTCATCGAGATACGACAGGGGGATGCCGGACTTATCCGGCACCCCCCTGTTTTTTTGTGCGGCGCCCACGCGTCATGGCTGCGGCTGTGCGCAGCCTGAACCGCCAGGGCTTCCTGGCCCACTCACCGGCATAATCGACACCGACTCGCGGGTGAGCCCCCACATCGTTCTTCTCCACCGATTCCCCACGATCCTCGAACCAGAGGGCTTCGCCGATTGTGAGATCCACACGGTTAAGACTGCGATCGATCTGCAACGCGCGGCACAGCCGCCCCGGTCCATCGATCAACTCCCCGTCAAGCTCAATCGCCCTGATCAAGACCGCCGAGGGAAACCCCTCCCGTTCCGTCACCACGTTCAAGCAATGGTACATCCCGTAGATGAGGTAGACATAGGCAACCCCTCCGGAGCCGAACATGACATCCGTCCGCTGCGTTCTCCCTTTCGACGCATGACAGGCCTTATCCTCCGGCCCGACATAGGCCTCCACCTCAACGATCTTCCCCGCAAGGCAGCGCCCCTCGATCACCCGCACGAGATATTTGCCAATGAGCGAGCGCGCAACCAAAACAGTCGAGCGATCGAAATAGCTGCGTGGCAAAACCTTTCTCTTAGGCTTCATAGGGCCTCACTATAGACCGCTCAACACGATCTTCCAACAAGGCCGCAGCTCTGAGCATCCCTCGTTTCACCTTTCACGTTTCACGGGTCCAGAGAACGAAGCTGGAAGTCGCTTTCAGCTGAATGAGCAGCCGCTCAAAATGGTCATCCAGCAAGGCCGCAGGCGCCCCGAAACACGGATGCGTACCCTCTGGGTACGTTGAGGAGTTTCGGTAGCCGAGAACGAAGCTGGTGGCCATTTTCAGCGGCTGCTAGAAATACCAGGCGACGCCGCCCATAACGAACCGCGGACTCCCCGGCACGAAATGGATATCCCTGACCCCGCTGGCAGGCTCCCCAGCCAAACGGGAGGAAAAGCCGAATGTTGCTTGCTCCCACTTCGTATTGAGGAGATTTTGCACAAACAGGAAGGCTTCCATCCTGCCATGCGGCAGCGTGATCGGAAGCCGATACCGCTCAGACAGGTCGATATCCACCCATGCGGGGGCCTTCAGGTTCTCGTCCAGCGACCGGACGCCGAGATAGGTCGCCTGAATTTGCGACGTCAGTCCTTCCGGCCAACGGAGCAGCAAGGCTCCATAGGCCGTCAACTCCGGCGCATTGGGCACAGGCGCTCCATCCTCAAATCTGGCGCGGCTCCAAGTCAGACTGCCGTTGAACGACAGGGGTCCCCAGACTTGCCCACGCGCGGCGACCTCCAGTCCCCGACGCTTCGTCGCACCACGAATATCGGTCGTCCCCCCGTCGCCGACAAACACCAGCTCGGATTGCAGATTGATCGCCCACAGAGTGGCAATCAATTCGATTCCCTCCTGCCCCCAAGGTTTCGAGCGGGCTCCCACCTCGTAGGTCCTTGCACGGGCCAAGGGGACCGAGCCGGGGGCGACCGCCGATCGGGCATCGTTGCTGTGATACCCTTCGCCGTAATTCACGAAAAGTTCTGTCGCCAACCAGGGGCCGAGAATCATATTGGCTTTCGGCAAGGCCAACCCCGACGTCGTGCGACCGGCCTGCTGCACAGAACAGGTCGCGCAGCGATTGCGCACATCGAAGGTGAACCACTCGCCCCGCACCCCTCCAACCAGCCTCATCCAAGAGGCCGGTTGAATTTCCGCTTTCACGAAAGGCGAATAGGAGGCCTCCATCACATCACTATCGATGGTCGTGTCGAGCGGATTCCGTTTCACCTGCGTCCCCAGCCTCGCATGGATATCATCCACCCTCGACTGGACGCCAACCGTCACGGCACTCTCAGCATCCAGGAACCGTCCCGCCTGACGATAGCCGGCATCGCCGCCATAGATGACTCGCCGGTCGGACTGTTGAATGCCGTCTCCCTGGACCGGATCGTTGAGCAAGAACGTGAAGTTCGAATAGAGATCGAACTTGTAGTATTGCCCGTAGGCATTGGCGAAAAAATGGCCGCCGGATGTCGTGTCGTAATGATAGTTCAGGCGAACGGTCGAACGGGTCGTGTTGCCCCCTTCCGATGGATCGAGCGATCCGAAACGGTCGAGGGTTCCACCCGTCACCGATCGCAACGGCACTTCTCCCGACGCATTCCACTGGGCCTTGTGAAACGTCCCCGTCACGCTGAGCTCGGAGCGGCCTGTCGGATTCATCGTCATCTTGCCCAGTAGATTCGCGCGGAAGTAGCGGTTGTCGCTCTGGAACGGCCCATTCGTGTAATAGCCTTCCGCCGCGATCAAGCTGCGAACCTTGTCCGTGGTGGGAGAGAACATCACAAGATGGCGCTGAGTATCGAACTGACCGCTCGATAGCTGGATGACCCCTTCTTTCACCACCTCTCTGGTGCGGAAATTCACTGCCCCGGCGGTCGCAAAGTCTCCGTATTCCGGCAGATACGCGCCTTTTGACACATCAAGGCCCTCGATGGTCTCCGGAATAATGAAATTCAGATCGGTATAGCCCTGTCCATGCGCATGCGAACGGAAGTTGATCGGCATGCCGTCGGCAAAAAAGGCCACGTCGGTGCCGTGATCGGCATCGAACCCGCGCAGAAAATATTGATCGGCTTTGCCCGCGCCTCCGGAATGCTCCATCGTGATCATCCCAGGGATCAGCCGCAATACCTGCGCAGGCCGGCCCTGCGGCTGGAGAAGATACTCCTGATCCGGGATGAACTGTTGCGAGGAGACGGCCACCGGACGTGTGCCAATGATGGACACCTCCGGCACGTCCACAATCTCGGCGTCCGGATCGTGGGCGAGGGCCTGGGACGTAGCGAGCAGCAGCGCGGCAAGATGGAGAAAGAGGCTGAGGCCATTCACGAGGACGCTCAGCTCAAGCCTTTTCCCGTGGTCGTGGCAGCCAGCTTCCCGTGCTTGACCCCCTTGGTCCCAATGAGGGTATCGGCGACTTTATTAATAGCGGAACCTTTGCCCTTCACGACCAGCACCTCCAAACAATGGTCATGATCGAGATGGACATGCATCCCGGACACAATGAGCGACTGATAGCGATGCTGAATATCGGTGAGCTTTCTGCTCAGGTCGC
>JBEGVJ010000031.1:0-2978 GCA_041178465.1 Nitrospirota bacterium | reverse complement strand
TTGGACTGATGACGGTGGTGAGCATTGTGCTTGGCGATCAGCAGGGCCTTGTCGGGATGGTGAAACAGCTCGGCGTCGAACTGCTCACCCTCAAGTTCGGCCGGGAGCAGGAGACGGAGGCCGACCTGACCGGGCTGCAATTGCTCCAGCGGGCGAAGATCGATCCCTCCGGCATGATCAGGTTTTTCGAACGGCTCTCGGAGAAAGACGAGGGCCGGATGGAATGGCTCTCGACCCATCCGATGAGCACGGCGAGGGCCGACCGATTAAAAGCGGAGCTAGCCGCCTTGCCGAAGAAATCGCCTGAGCCGTTTACGTTCGATTGGAAACAGGTGCAGGCGTCGCTCGGCTCGCAGCCGGTCGTTGCTCCGTGAGTCGCCGAGACACCATCCGGATCGGCGCGTTCGCCGATACTCACGTTGTTCCACTAGATGATTCGACGACCTTTTCGCGGACACTGCTCGTCGAAAGAACTCACGTTCGATTTTGGCAGTCAAATGCCGGCATTCCCAAGCCATCCACAAAGACTTATGCGGCGAAGCTCTTGACGAGACTTGTGCGTTATGGCAATGCTTGGCCGCCTAAGATTTTCGAGAGGAATGTTTTAATAATTACCTGCGGAGGATCGCTCATGAAAACGCGGATTCAAGTAGCCAGTGCATAAGTTCACCGACGGCGTGATGGGGTAACCTCTTGGCACACCAAGGGGTTACGAATGCGAACATATCGTCGGATCACGTACGAAGATCGCTGCCAGCTCTACGCCTTGCGAAAGGCGGGCAAGACCCAGGCCGAGATCGGCCAGGCATTGGGGTTCAGCCAAGGGACGGTCAGCCGGGAACTGGCTCGGAACGCAGGCCGGCGGGGCTACCGCTTTCAGCAAGCCCAGCACACGGCGCAGGCCCGACAGCAGCAGATCCGGCACCAGCCGCGCAAACTGACTCGCCGTGTCCGTCGCGCCATCGCGCGTAAGATGCGGGCGGAACGCTGGAGTCCCGAGCAGATCCGCTTCTGGTTGCAAGCCACGCGCGGGGTCTCCCTCAGCCATGAATGGATCTACCAGATGATCTGGGCCAACAAGCGCGTGGGCGGCGATCTCTGGCGGTTCTTGCGCCGACGGGGTAAGCGCTATAACCGGCGCGGGGCGCATACGGCTGGACGTGGCGTGATTCCTCATCGGATCGACATCGCGGACCGCCCCGCGATCGTGGCTGCGAAGTCACGGCTGGGCGATTGGGAGGGCGACACCATCGTGGGGGGCCACCATCAAGGGGCGCTGCTGACGCATGTCGAGCGCAAAAGCCTGTTCACGACCATCTCGAAACTGTCCCGACCAACGGCCCAAGCCACGCACCACGCCACGGTGCATCGCCTGAAACCGTTGCGCACCCACGTGCACACGATTACCTATGACAACGGCAAAGAGTTCGCCGGACACCGGAAAACTGCCCACCTCCTGCAAGCCCACGTCTTCTTTGCCACGCCCTATCATGCCTGGGAACGCGGAGTGAACGAGAACACGAATGGTCTCATCCGGGACTTCTTCCCAAAAGGCACGGACTTCACTACAATCCATCCGGCGACGGTGGCGAAGGTCGAACGCCTGCTCAATCGCAGGCCCAGAAAATCACTCGGATTTAAAACGCCCCACGAGGTCTTTCACGCGCTGGCGAGACGCGGCTGAGCGTTATGCACTGGGAAGTTGAATCTGCGAAACATCAGTCGTCATGTTGGCTTGTTTATTCATGGTTGCCCAGAGTGCCTGTTCGGTCTACAAGGCAGCGACGCAGCCACCGCCAGCCGATCTTCAGGGCGTAGGCGTAGGCACGTCGCGACAGGAACTTATCCAGCGGTTAGGCGCACCGAAATTTTCAGATACAGATGCACAAGGCCGAAAGCAGGACTCATTCGAGTTCTACTCAGGTATGCACTCAGCTTCAAAGTCTCGCATCATTCTCTATGTGGCGGCAGATGTTTTCACATTGACCTTGGCCGAGCTTATCCTTTGGCCCATGGAACTCACGGTCATGGAGCGTGCCACCTGCAACGGATTCGCGACGTATGATCAATCTCAAAAAGTCGAGGCCTGGAAAGTGTCGCAGAAAGACGGCGTCCAGGATTGTTAATAATCAGAAAGAAAGTCAGTGCATCCTTCTGAGTTGTCATGTCAGATACAGGTGGAGACTTTACCGATGGTTTGCTCAGACTAGCTTCTTGCTGAGATCGGGGAAAACTCAAGGAGGGCCACGGTCATTTTGGCCGCGGCCCTCTGTTTTTTTGGCGGTCTACTGAGTGAGAGAGCCGACTCTCGCGAGGGTAAGTAGGGGTAAGAGGGGTAAACGGATAAGATAAGGGAGGTAAAGTCTCAAGTCTATCAAGCGCAAAGGATGCCAGGCGTTAGTTCTACTTGAAGAAAGTGATGCACGGGCCTAATATCGCCGAGCTGTTTCCATCGAAGTTCGACTGACTGAATGAACAAGAATATTTTGATATCTATCTTCTTGCTGATTAATCTCAACGGCTCGATGGCCAATGCCGAGAAGACACTTGCGGGCAAACTCGAAGACAAATATTTCTCTGCACTTGATGGATGGGTTAATCGTGGCGGGAAGGTTAATGAGTTTCAGGACATCGTTGTGCAAGCTTGCGGGAAACTTGTCATGGCTACGGCGAATGCTTCCGAGGTAGTTGCCTTCACAGCGACTCAAAAAGAAGAATTTGATTTTAGAGTGAATGTTTGCGCGAAATTGACTGTCAATAGATCTCATCATCAGTCCGAGTTCGACGACCCCAAAATCATTCATGCGATCTGCGATGACAGCAAAGTGCTTTTATTTGGGAAATTGTGCAAGCGTAGTGGTCTACGTTGAAGGAGAGAACCTATTGCAAAGTGCAGTGCCAACTGACAAGGGAGGTTATGTTTTATGAGAGCAGGATTGTTCTTGGCCTCCGCACTGGCCATTGTGTGTTTGCAAGCG
>JBEGVJ010000030.1:0-3116 GCA_041178465.1 Nitrospirota bacterium | reverse complement strand
CCGGTGTGACCTCTGCGTAACCCCAGAGAACCGCCATGTGGTTGGTTTGATCTCCAACACGATAGCGAAGCTCACCAATGCGCAACGTAGAAAGGAAATGACAATGTCCTGGCAACACGCCGAATTCACCCTCTGAACCCGGTGCGATGACCTCATCCACCTGTTGGCTCAAAAGCAACTTCTCCGGCGTCACCACTTCTAATAATATCTTTCCTGCCATGTTCGTCCTACTTCCTTACTTCACTGAGAAAGCGGGAGGAGCGATGTGTCCTCCACTGCGCGCGTCCAACGGAGGTTGGTTCATCTGGTCTATCTCGTCTATCTAGTTTGTCTGGTTGATCGGACTGGAAATTCATCCGGAAGAACCAGATAGACCAGAAAGACCATCCAACCAGACAGACGAACCCATACGCGTTGCGCGAGCAAGGAGGATGCTCGGTTCGCCCGCTGTTTATACCTTCACTCCCATTTTCTCCGCCTTCGCAATCACTTCCTCGATCGGGCCGACCATGTAGAAGGCCTGTTCCGGGAGGTGATCGTATTTGCCAGCGAGAATTTCCTTGAAGCTTCGGACCGTGTCCTTCAGCTTCACGTATTTGCCGGGCGAGCCGGTAAAGGCTTCGGCGACGTGGAACGGCTGTGACAGGAAGCGCTGAATCTTCCGCGCCCTGGCCACCGCCATCTTGTCGTCTTCCGACAATTCGTCCATGCCGAGAATGGCGATAATGTCTTGGAGGTCTTTATACCGCTGCAACACGGACTGGACTCCTCGTGCGACCTTATAGTGATCGTCGCCGATGACTTGCGGGTCGAGAATGCGCGAGGTGGAGTCGAGCGGATCGACGGCGGGATAAATGCCCAACTCAGCCAATTGCCTCGACAGCACGGTGGTCGCGTCCAGGTGGGCGAAGGCCGTGGCCGGCGCCGGGTCGGTCAGGTCGTCTGCCGGTACGTAGATCGCTTGCACCGAGGTGATCGATCCACGCTTGGTCGAGGTGATGCGTTCTTGTAGTTGGCCCATCTCGGTTGAGAGGGTGGGCTGATAGCCGACGGCGGACGGCATACGGCCGAGCAGGGCGGACACTTCCGAGCCGGCCTGGGTGAACCGGAAGATATTGTCTACGAAAAGCAGCACGTCCTGGTTTTCTTCGTCGCGGAAATATTCTGCGACGGACAGCCCGGTCAAGGCCACGCGCAGGCGGGCTCCCGGTGGCTCGTTCATCTGACCATAGACCAGCGAGACCTTCGACTTGGTGAAGTCATTGGGATCGATGACCTTGGACTCCTGCATTTCGTGCCAGAGGTCGTTGCCTTCACGGGTCCGTTCACCGACGCCGGCGAACACCGAGAATCCACCGTGGTGCAAGGCGATGTTGTTGATGAGCTCCATGATGATGACGGTCTTGCCGACTCCGGCGCCGCCGAAGAGGCCGACCTTGCCGCCCTTGCTGTAGGGCTCGAGCAGATCGATGACTTTGATGCCGGTTTCGAGAACCTCAGTCTTGGTGTCCTGATCTTCGAGTCTCGGCGCAGGCCGGTGAATGGGATAGGTTTTCGTTGTCTTGATCGGGCCCATTTCGTCGACCGGCTCGCCCAGCACGTTGATCAGTCTGCCCAATGTTTCACGGCCGACCGGGACGGAAATCGGCGCTCCTGTATCCTGCACGTCCATTCCTCGCGTAAGGCCGTCGGTCGTGGACATCGCGATACCGCGGACGCGGTTTTCACCGAGATGCAGCGCGACTTCAAGGGTGATACGGACGGCTGGCGTGCCGGCGGCTTTATTTTCTTCTTGAGTCACTTTGAGGGCGTTGTAAATATTCGGCAGTTGTCCGGGAGGAAACTCCACGTCCACGACCGGTCCGATGACCTGAATGACTTTTCCTGTGCTCACGGCTCACTCCTTCTTCAACGTGGCGGACTATTTCAGCGCTTCGGCGCCGCCGACGATGTCCATCAGCTCTTTAGTAATCGCGGTCTGGCGGGTCTTGTTGTAATGCAAGGTCACTTTCTTGATCAGCTGTCCTGCGTTTCGCGTCGCCCCGTCCATCGCTGCCATGCGGGCGCCATGCTCCGCTGCGGCAGATTCCAGCAGAATACGAAACGTCTGCGTCTGGAAATGTTTCGGCATGAACACATTCAAGAGTTCGGCTTCGTCCGGTTCATAGAAGTAGCTGCCGCCGGTCGTGCCTTCCGCCTGCGCGGCCCCGAATTCGGCTGCGGCATCGACGGGGAACAGCTTCTCCACAATTACGCGTTGTTGAATGGCCGATTTGAATTCGTTATAGACGATGTAGAGCTCGTCGAACGTGCCCTTGACGAAGTGGTCCGTCAGATCGCCGCCGATATCGATGGCATGTTCGAACGTGAGCTTATCGAAGATGCCGGTCCATTCCTGCCTGATCGGCCAAGTGCGGCGACGAAAATAGTCGCGGCCTTTGCGCCCGACGATGCTCAAGTTCACTTGTAGTCCACGGGCTTCGCAATCCCGTACAAACTCCGAGCTCTTGCGCACGATATTGCCGTTGAATCCGCCGCAGAGCCCGCGATCGCTCGTGATGACGAGGACTTCGACCTTCTTCCCCTCGCGTTTTTGCAGCAGGGGATGGGAGGCCCGATTCACGCGCTGGCTCAAGTTGCTGAGCACACCCCGCATCTTCAGGGCATACGGTCGCGCCGCCAGAATGCGGTCCTGCGACCGTTTCAGCTTCGCCGCGGCCACCATCTTCATGGCCTTGGTAATCTTCTGCGTATTTTTAAACGCCGCAATTTTACGGCGTAGCGATTGAAGACTCGGCATGGTTTCTTTGCTTTCAGCAATCAGGCTTCTGTCTTCAGCTTACGGCTGAAGGCGAGGCGCTGCGGCTACTTGGCTCCGTAGCCCATCTTCTGTTTGAAGGTCGCGATGATTTCTTTCAGCCTGGCGCCAACCTTGTCGTCGATTTTCCCGATGCTGGCGATTTCTTTCTTCAGCTCGGGGTGATGCTGTTGGACGTAGTGCAGCAGGTCGGCTTCGAACTGTTGCACTTGGTCGACGGCGACATCGTCCAGATATCCGTTGACGCCGGCATAAATCGAGAGCACTTGATCGGCAACGGGCATCGGCTTGTATTGTC
>JBEGVJ010000029.1:0-48207 GCA_041178465.1 Nitrospirota bacterium | reverse complement strand
GCTCCACACAGCACCCTCGTTGCATGTCGTATTGGACCGGCTCGTCATCAGGGCGGACAATCGCACCCGCCTTGTCGAAGCGATCGAGACCGCATTCCGCGAGGGAGAAGGCCGCTGTACGGTCGACGTAATCGGCCACGGCGTTCATTCCTTCAGCACCAACTTCCTCTGCCAGCGGTGCGGCCGCACCTTTGAACCGCTGAGGCCGATTCTCTTTTCCTTCAACCATCCGATCGGCGCCTGTCCCGAATGCAAAGGCTTCGGCAACGTCCTCCGGTACGATCCGGAACTCGTCATTCCCGACCACGGCAAATCGCTCGCCGAAGGCGCGATCGAACCCTGGAGCAAGCCCGGCACAGACTGGTGGGAGAAGCAGATGCTGTTGGCCATGAAACGGAAAGGCGTCGACGTAACGGCTCCGTTTCGCAGCCTTCCCAAAGCGACCCAGACGCTGCTGTGGGAAGGCGACGATTCCTTCGACGGCATCAACGACTTTTTTGAATACATGGAAGGCAAGCGGTATAAGCTCCACGTGCGCGTGTTGCTCAGCCGCTACCGCACGCCGGTGGAATGCCCGGCCTGTCACGGCAGCCGGTTGAAGCCGGATGCCCGTTTCGTGAAGATCGCCGGCACCGACATTCACGAGATCACCGAACAGACGATCGCGGGGCTGCTCGCCTGGCTGGACGCACTGCCCCTGCGGCCGTTCGAGCAGGAGATCGCCGCCGACATCCTGCGGCAGTTGAAAGCCAAGCTGGGATTTCTGCTGCGGGTTGGCCTCGGCTATCTCACGCTGGCGCGGCAGACGAAAACGCTCTCCGGCGGCGAAGCCCAGCGCGTCTCCCTCGCCAATCAACTCGGCGCCCGGCTGGTCGGCACCCTCTATGTCCTCGACGAACCGACGATCGGCCTCCACGCCCGCGACACCGATCTGCTCGCCGGCATCCTCAAAGAACTTGCCGCCGTGGGCAACACGGTCGTCGTCGTGGAACACGATCGCCACATGATCGAGTCGGCGAACTATCTCGTCGAACTCGGCCCGCAATCCGGCGAACGGGGCGGTGAGATCGTCTGTTCCGCCCCAACCAAGGATTTCATCCGGGACAAGCGCGCCCTGACTGCCCGCTACCTGCGAGGCGACGAACAGATTCCGCTCCCGAAATCCCGCCGCTCCGGCAACGGCAAGGTACTGGTGATCGCGGGAGCGACTGAACATAACCTGAAAGACCTCGTCGTCCGGCTGCCGCTCGGCATGCTCATCTGCGTCACCGGCGTGTCCGGATCAGGGAAAAGCACGCTCGTCGAAGACACGCTGTACCGCGCCCTGGCCCGGGCCTTTCGCGTGGATTCGCTTCCCATGGGACGCTTCAAAGCCATCAAAGGCATCGAGCATCTCAAAGGCGTACGGCTCATCGATCAACAGCCCATCGGCCGCACCCCCCGCTCCAATCCCATTACGTATCTGAAAGCCTTCGACGAGATCCGCCAGCTCTTTGCCTCCGAACGGGACGCCCTCAGGAAAGGACTGACACCCGGCCACTTTTCGTTCAACACCGCCGGCGGGCGCTGCGAGCGTTGCGAAGGCGCAGGCGTGGAAAAGCTGGAGATGTACTTCTTCGAAGACCTGTACGTGCCGTGCGAGGGGTGCAACGGCAAGCGGTTTAAGCCGGAGGTGCTGGCGATCCGCTATCGCGGGAAGACGATTTCAGAAGTCCTGGGCATGACCGTGGATGACGCCGTGCAATTCTTCACCGGCACGCCGAAATTGCAGGAGCGTCTCCATCTGCTCTCCTCCATCGGTCTGGGTTACCTCCGCCTCGGCCAGTCCGCCACGACGCTCTCCGGCGGCGAAGCCCAGCGGCTGAAAGTCGCGGCGGAATTGAAAGACGGATCGGCAAAAGATCTGCTGTACATTATGGACGAACCGACCACCGGCCTGCATTTCGAAGACGTGAAGAAGCTCCTCGCCGTCCTCCACAAACTCGTGAACGCAGGCAACACCCTCGTTGTCGTGGAGCATAATCTGGACGTGATCAAATCAGCCGACTGGGTGATCGACCTCGGCCCAGAAGGCGGCGCCGCAGGCGGTCACATCATCGCGGAGGGGAGACCGGAGCAGATCGCAAAAACGACAGCGTCTCACACGGGGAAATTTCTCTCCCCACTGCTATAACAACTTCACAGCCCAGGCCGTGGCTCCGCCACGATGCCAAGTTCCAGCGGGGAGCCGCCTCGACGGATATCGAGCTTGAGCGATTGGCCTGCTTCGATCTGGCAGAGCCGCTTGGCTTCGCGTTCCGACTTCACTCCTGCCAGCGACGATCCGTTGCAGCCGACGACCTGATCGCCGACATGCAACCCGGCCTTCTCGGCCGGGAGGCCGCTGCGCAGTTCACGGACGGTGTAATAGCGGGAACCGCCCGATTCGAGCAGTTCCCAATTCACACCGATTCGTCCGGACCCGAGCAAGCCGGTCTGCGAGCCGAAGCGCGCCAGAATGCGATGCACGATGACACGGGCCGAACTCTCCGGATCGTCGGTCGTCTGATCGGTCAGATGGCCTTCGCCGTTGAACAGCAGCTGGCCGGTCTCCACATCGATCATCCGGAGCGAGAGCGACACACTGTTCGTCCGTGCTTCGGAGCGCTGATCCCATTGCTGCACACCTCCGACGATGATCGCGTGAGCGCCGACCAGCTTGCCGACCTTCAAGACGTTGGCATCGTCGGCGTGGGTGAGTTGAATCACCTGCTCTTTGAGCACTTCATCAAGCTTTGCGCGCTCGACCATGTTCATATCGAGATCCAGCAATAATGTGGTGACGATGCCGGCAACGCGCGAGCCGGAACCCGGCGCATTCGGCCCGTCTTCGAACAACATGACCGCCATCGTCCGGTACCGGTCGATGGTCTCCCGATTGATCGGCCCCAGCCCGGTCACGACCGGTTCAGGTCTCCCTGTTCCGGCACCGGGACGCCCGTGCGGCACACCCGCGACTTCACAGGATCGCCGCCGCTGTAAAATCGCGGCCGGAGGGCCCCAGGTACAAAGTTCTTCATTGACCAGCACGACATGCTGAGGGTATTCGCGCTGGCGTTCCATCGCGATGTTGGTGAAGGGGTAGATCACACAGCCGCCGATCCAGACAGAGATCGGACAGAGTCCCAGCTCATAGAGCCACTGTTTGCGGGCCGTCAGGGAATATTCCCACACCAGCAGCCGCCCGTCGTCCCGCAGGACGCGATCGGGCCGGCCGATCTCGTCGAGCACCTGCGCCTTGGTCATCGGCACGGCCAGCCGATCCAGCTTCGACTCCGATTTATAGATGGTGTACCCGACTCCGCAGTGGGAAGAGAGCAGCGCCGCCACGAAGAGACTGATCAGTCGTATGACTCGACCGGTTGCAACAGGCGGACGGGGAAGGCATCCCATGCAGGCAGCCTAACACTGCTACCCGAGCGCTTCAATGGGAGAAGCGCCTGCGCAGGTTGCTCAAAACGTCTGCCCAGCAAGGCCGCAGCCGATGAAAGCACCGGAGGCGTCGCGTTCCTCACCCGCCCATCCCGAGCTGCCAAGACAGCTCGTTTCCCAAGTGGGGAACGTTGAGGACGCTTTCGAGGCGAGAACGAAGTTGGCAGGCGTTTTCAGTAACCTGCTAGTTACACGAGGGGTCGAACGGCATATCCGCGTAATGTTTGTAGGCATCCCCCAGAGACAGCAGAATTTCCTGCCACACCTGTGCGGGATCTTTTTCAAACACCATTTTGGAATCAGCGGGCAGGGTAATCCACGAGCCGGTCTTCATCTCCGACTCGAGCTGGCCCGGCCCCCAGCCTGAATAGCCGAGATAGGCGCGAAACGAATCTTTGGTCGTCGGACCGGTCAGGATGCGCTCCACCACTCCCATATCGCCGCCGAGGCACACGCCGTCAAACACATGGTGGGAGTTTTCCGGAAGCTGATCGACCCGGTACAGGAGCATGACGTGATTCGTCTGCACGGGGCCTCCGGCGTAGAGCACGTGACTGGCCCCTTCCATGATGGGGACTTGCGGAAGCGCCTCGGAGATGGACATGGCGGTCGGTCGATTGACCACGACACCGAGCGCGCCCTCTTCGCCGTGTTCGCAGAGCAGCACGACGGTCTGCCGGAAATTCGGATCGCGCAATTGGGGCGCGGCGACAAGAAAAATGCCTTTGCCCAGTTGTACATCCATTGCAAGATCCTACCGTGCTCGCGTCCATGGCGCAAGCCTCCGTTGAGAGTGCCGCTGCGCGAAACCCCGCGTTTCACGGAGAAGCACTACTTGCCGTAGAGGGAGGGGCGGCGGTCGCCGAGCAGATCGTTATAGCGGGTAAGGGACTTGTTCCGCGCTTCGGCGGGATCGATGTCCACCACGGCCAGCTCTTCGCGGTCGCGCGGCGCGCGCTGCAGAATGACGCCACGGGAACCGACGATCTCGCTGTTGCCGATGAAGGTGAGCGCTTCTTTGCCGCCGCGCGCCTCGGTCCCGATACGGTTGCACGTCACCGCAAAGACACGATTCTCCAGACAACGCACCGGCATGGAGTCCGGACAATTCGGGAGGACCAGATTTGACGGATGACAGAGAATGTCGGCGCCCATGAGCGCCAGCGTCCGCGCGGATTCCGGGAAATACCAATCGAAACAGATCATGACCCCGATCCTGGCGGCCCCGATATCCCAGACGTGAAAGCCGGTGTCTCCCGGCGTGAAGCAGAGCGTCTCTTCAAAAAACAGGTGACTCTTGCGATAGCAGCCGAGAAAGCCCGACGGTCCGACGACCACCGCCGAGTTGTAACAATTCGCCCCTGCCCGCTCCGGCAGTCCTGCCACGATATGCATCCGGCGGCGCCTGGCGATATCGACCAGCATCTTCGTCGTCGGCCCGTCCGGTACCGGCTCGGACAGCCGCTGCGCCTCCTCAGCCGACACAAACTGGTAGCCTGAGGCGCACAGCTCCGGCAGCACCATGAGATCGGCTTCGGCCTGCTCCAGCCTGGCTCGAATCGCCTCCAGATTCTTCGCGACTGCGCCGAACTCCGGCTCATACTGGTAATATCCTACGCGCACGCCGCCACTCCCCCTTCAAGCAAGAACGGACAGGGTTATTGTCCCCTGCCCGCTCAAAAACCCGGGCTGCCGGACGGCAGCCTCCCATTGTGTGCTGAACCGCGTTACTTCACTTCCGAGAGATGGGTCACCGCGCCTTCGGCATGCTGCGTGGCC
This sequence comes from Nitrospirota bacterium, assembly GCA_041178465.1. Lineage (GTDB taxonomy): Bacteria > Nitrospirota > Nitrospiria > Nitrospirales > Nitrospiraceae > Palsa-1315. The sequence continues at coordinate 42,957 of JBEGVJ010000029.1, read as the reverse complement.
ACATCCGCATGACCGGCTTTCCCGTGCTCGACGGCTTCCTTGAGATGCTTGACGCCTTCGTCCAGATGCGGATTCTTCACATCCTTCTGCGCGGCTTCCGCATGGTGGAGGGCGCCTTCGGCATGCTTCACGAGGGCATCGGCATGGCCCTGCTTGCCGTGAGCGGCGGCTTCTTTCGCATGCTCGACGGCCTCCGCCACATGCTTATTGTCCGCCAGCGCAAGCCCGGACATGGCCGGCCCGGCAACCATCGCACTCACTGCCGCCAGCACCAACATTCCACGGCGAATAGACATTGTCATTATGGCCTCCCTGCTGGTTGATAGAATTGCACGGATCAGTTCAAATAATACGCACTCGTAAATTCACCTTACACAGCGCGTTTTTGACTGTCAAGAAGGTCGCGCCGACTCGTTGAACCCCAGAATCTTCTGCAATCCTTGCAGGTCTTTTTCAACCGGACAGGCGAAGTCCCGGCTCCACTCCCACCAGGATCCCGGATAGTTTCTGATCTTTTGGTAACCCAACAGTTTCAGAATGAAATAGAGCCACGCCGACCGGACGCCGCCGGTGCAATAGCAGACGAGTTCCTGCGTCTCCTGGATCCCTTTATCCTGCAGAGAATCCTTGATGGCGACGAAATCTTTCACCGTCGCGTCCTTATTGAGGAACGTATTCCAGGCGACATGGATGGCCGAAGGGATATGGCCGGGGCGGGGAATTCCCGACACTTCCTTTCCCAGAAATTCCTCCAGGCTGCGGGCATCCAACACCGCCGTTTGCGGATGGGGCTGCCGGACGATGAGCTTGAGCTCATCTTTGGTGATAGCGACACTCTTCACCGGCTTGGCCTTGAACGTGCCGGGTTTCGGCGTCTCACGGCCATGACTGAAAGGACGCTTCTCCGCCGTCCACTTGACCCAGCCTCCGTCGAGCACCTTCACATTCTGATGGCCGAGGTACTCCAGCATCCAGAACATGCGCCCTTCGTCGCCCCAGTTATCGAACGGATTGGAGTAGACGACGACTTCGCTGTCGTTGCTGATCCCCAGAGCCGAGAGCTGCCGCTCGATCTGCGCCAGATCGGGGTTCAGGAGCCCTTTCGGGATCGCATTCGGATCGCTGTATTCGTGCCAGGTTGTATGAACGGCGCCGGGGATGTGGCCGCCGAACTCATAGGCCGACTTGCCCCGGACATCCACGATCACCAATCCCGGCTGTCCGAGCCGTTCCTGCAACGTTTCCGTATCCATCAATAATGGGTGTGTCATGTGGTTCCTTTGTTCCTGCCGAATCAACTCGCAGCCTGCACCTTGCAACTCGTTCCTTCTTGCAGACGGCTGAGCGCGGTCTGCCGGCGGTTCTCCTGCTCCATCACAGCCGCAAGTTGCTCAGAAAGCGGAAACTCCCGTTCGTAGATCACGAACCGGTAGGGATCGTTCCCTGTCAGCCCGTACTTGGTCCGGAGCATCTCATGCTGCTTATCCGTGAGAATGTGGTACTGCACCCGTGCCTTGAGAATCAAGCCCTCGGATTTGGGGGGGATGCGATAGGCAAAACTGTATTCCCGGCTGGCCAGCGGCAGGAGACGGTTGTCGTACAGTTCAAGAATGGCCGGCTGCCAGAGAATCCAGCGCCCCATCGTCGATTTCTGTTGGTCCAGCACGTTGTTCTGCGCGTCCTCGACGGAAAACTCGATGGTAAAGTGCCGGTCGGGATCGCCGGTCGGTATCTTGTGCCCCGCGCCGGCATTGATCAGATTCAACGTAAAGGCGATTTCATCGCCCGGTTTGGGCCGGGGCGTATCCGTCTTGACCTCGACCGCCACCGCCCGCTGAATCATGTCCGGATCGTGCCCGCCTCGCCACAGATGCCGGCGACCATGCCGGATCGGGCTGGCTGTGGCCACGGGACGGTCGATCTCAGGCATGTGACAGCTCTGGCAGATGAAGCCCCGCTCCTGCATGAAGAATTTGCCTTCGTACTCGGCATAGGTGCCGCAGGGCCCCACATTGTAGAACTGCGCAGGCCCCGACACGACATTGTGGCAGCGCTGGCAGATCTGCGTAGTCCGGAAGTTCGGATCGAACTTGGTGGGATGCGGCGCGGCGGAATCTTCGAACGGCCCGTAGATCACTCCGTCGCGCACATGACACACGGCACAGGTCACCGATTCTTTTTGATAGGCGGGATCATAGTGCGGATTGGGTTCCTGCACGGCCTTTTCCACCCGGCCGCGCGGAATCTCCTTCACCAGGGTCGGCTGCTGATTCTCAAGCGGCGTATGGCAGTTCAGACAGACCCAGATGTTCTTATCCTTCTTCCAGTAAGCCTGAAAGAAGGGATCTTCATAGGCCTTCGAGTGAATACTCGTCTTCCACTCCTCATAGATTTCACGATGGCACTGGCCGCAGGATTCAGCGCTCAGGCTGGTCAGCCCCTCGGGGACCTTTTGAAAGGGGATTGCATGGGCATATTCATCGCGCAAACCGAAAATCACGACCGGCTTGATCTCGGTATAGTAGACGTAGATCGCGGAGGCCAAACCGACGATGCCCAGCCCTATTTTCACCAGCCGCCTCATGCGGCCAGCAGCCCGCGCACATGGGCGTCGACTGAGGCCGCCAGGGCCGTGAGGTTATACCCGCCTTCGAGGGACGAGAGAATGCGCCCCTGCGCATGACGCCGGGCAATGCCGGCCACAATGCCGGTCAAGTCCGCATAGCCCGCCTCGGTCAATCCCATACTGGCAAGCGGATCATCTTTATGCGCGTCGAATCCCGCGGAGATGATGACCAACTCCGGTTTGAACTCGTCCGCCGCCGGCACCAGCACTTTCTGAAAGACGGCCCGATATTCGTCGTCGCCCTCTCCTGCTTCCATCGGCACGTTGATCGTGTAGCCTTTCCCTGCGCCGCGGCCATGCTCCGACTCGCGGCCGGTGCCCGGATAGTGCGGAAATTGATGCGTGCTGAAAAAGAGGACGGAGGGATCGTCTTCAAAGCTGTGCTGCGTCCCGTTGCCGTGATGCACGTCCCAATCGACGATCAGCACGCGGGAGAGCCCGTGTTTTTTCTGAGCATAGCGCGCGGCGATGGCCACATTGTTTAGTAAACAAAAGCCCATCGCGCGATTGGCTTCGGCATGATGCCCCGGAGGCCGCACCGCGCAAAAGACATGCTCCACTTCGCAGTTCATGATGGCATCAACCCCGGCCAGCGCGCCTCCCGCCGCGAGATACGCAGCCGTCAGTGAACCGGGAGACATCGACGTATCGGGATCCAGCGACACCCGACCGCTGGCCGGCGCATGCTGTTTCAACGACGCAAGATAAGCCGCCGTGTGCACCTTCGCGATCCACTCATCTTCGGCCATGCGCGGCGCGATCCTGGTCAGCTGCGCCATCGTGCCGCTTTGTTCCAGCTGCTGCACGATCGCGCGCAACCGGTTCGGCGACTCGGGATGGCCCATCCCCATGTCGTGTTCGAGATAGGCTGGATGATAGACAAGACCCGTCTTACCCATAACGACTCCATCTTACTTACAGGCTCAACAGGACGCTCAAAATGGCTGCCCAGCAAGGCCGCAGCGAGCGAAATGCCGAGGCGTACTTCTCAGTACGTTGAGGCGTTGAGCGACGCGAGAACGAAGCTGACAGACATTTTCAGCGTCCTGCAGAATCGTAGCATGCAGGAAACAGCATAGACAACGAGCGCCCGCCGCTGCTATCGTCGAACCACTTCACTGGGAGGACACGATGCCGAATCCGCGGATCGAACGATTAAAGAAGTTGCTGGCCAACGACCCGAATGACGATGTGGCGTGGTTCGGGCTGGGAAAGGACTACTTCGACGACGGCAGTTATGAGGAGGCTGTCAATGCGCTCCGGCAGTGCGTCACCGTCAAGCCCACCTACTCGGCGGCCTACAACATTCTCTCCCAAGCGTTGCACAAGCTGGGACGCCTCGACGAGTGCCGCACGATCTGCGATGAAGGCATTGCCGTTTCTACCAAGAATGGCGATGCCATGGTGACGAAAGCCTTAGAGATGCTGAAAAGCTCGCTGCCGGCCTGACCTCTTAGAGCACCTGCCGAAAGATCTCTTCCTGCGAGTCCGTAAGGGGGGAGCACACCGCGGGATTCCGGATGAACATCCGGACGCGCGGGTAGCCTCGTTGCCGCTTCGGTCGTTCGACGAGATCGACATTAGCCAGTCTCGTCCCCGCCTTCGACGGCAACGGCTCCACGTCCCACAGGGCAATCATCACCGCGCTCAGTTGACGCAATGTCGTCAGGAGCACCGTCACGGAACCGGCCAAGGCCTTGAGGTCAAGCCAGATTTCTTCGTGTCGGCTCGTCTTATCCCCCAGCAGATCCGCACGCGGGACGGAAATGCAGAGCACCACCGGATCGCAGTAGTCAGCCAACTGTTTGGCTTTCTGCCGGATGCGGGCGAGAATACGGTGGATCAGGATCACGCCCCGATCCTCTTCGTCGCCTTGCACGTCGATCTCAGCCAGGCCCCGCACCGGCAACTGACGGCGTTCGGCTGAGCCCACCATCGCGGTGGCTTCGACAAAGAACCGCTCCCGGCCCAGATAACATTCCAAGTCGGCCGTACGCGCCCGCGACTCCGGCAGAAAGTTCACCCTGGCGCCGACGCGGATCAGCTGCGCAGCCAGCTCCAATTCAGCCAGCGCTGACTCTCTGACGCCGCAATCATAATGGGTCAAACGAGGAACGAGACGCCCTAAACGAAGGTGGCTGGCGGCATCACCGCAGTGCTGATGGACTGTCGAGCAGCGTTCTTCCAGGTCGCGGGACAGCCCCTGTTCTTCCCGCTTCCAGGCCGGCAGCGGAGCCTGATGCCCTTCCCGAAGATGGGAGACCAGTTTGAAGGTCTTTCGCGGCCGAAACCGTGCCATGCCTCACACCGCTTCCGTCCCCTCATCGTCATTATCATTGGAGGCCAGCCCCAGCGCCTCCGGCTGGCGATTCGCCACTTCCTCATAGACTTCGTCCAGCCACCGGCTGGCGCAGCCGAGCACTTCGCGGACCAGTGGCTCGGGTTGTCCCGTGCGTTTGATGGCCCATTGCGTCACATACTCCAGCAATGTCGCCCGTTCGAATTGCCGCGTCGACTGTGAGGCGACCGCCGACAATTCCCCGAGACCTGTATGGATGATGTCCGACACGATCTCCCGCGCATAGGACGTACTGGCCGTCACATACTGGACCGCCCGATTGAGTTCTTGATCGGTCATGCTCGATTCCTTTCCATCGGGATTTTCACATCCCGTCGGACCGCTGTCAACGCGGCGGGGACCGGATCGTCGGCGGTCTTTTTTCTCCGCGCTCGACCGGCCTCCAATGATATGATCGTCATTCACGCATACGGACCTTACGAAGGAGAAGACCATGGCCGGCAGATCCTCAACTCGAACCGCTTCCTCCTCGCGCCAACCCAAACCCAAGACATTTTCGGATAAATGGGACCTGACCCATCTCGTCAAGAATCCGGCGCGCCAGCTCGATGCGCTCCTGGCCGAGTTGGAAGCGAAGGTGGTGCAGATCGAAGCCGCCCGTCCCGGGCTATCGCCGACAATGCCCGGCCAGGATCTGCTCGCGTTGCTCAGGTGCAGCGAGGCCATCGCAGAAGGCTCATCCCGATTGGGCGCCTTCGCCTATCTCTGGTTTTCAGAAAATACCACAGACGCCGCCGCCCGCTCGTTTAAGACGCAGGTCGAGGAACGGCTGACCGCCCTCAGCAACCGCCTGTTGTTTTTTGAACTCTGGTGGCAGGGAGTCGATGACGTCAATGCCGCCCGCCTCATGGCCGATGCCGGCGATCTGCGGTATCACCTGGAAACCATCCGGCGATTCAAGCCTCACACGTTGTCGGAGCCCGAAGAAAAAATCGTCAACCTGAAAAATGTGACGGGACGCAGCGCGATCCATACGCTCTACGACATCGTCACCAATGGCTTCACCTTCACGCTGACGATCGGCGGGAAAAAGAAGACGATGAACCGCGAAGGGTTGATGGCGTATGTCCGCAGCCAGAAAGCTTCCGTGCGGCAGGCAGCCTATCAGGAACTCTATCGGGTATTTTCCGACCAGCGCGACCTGCTCGGCGAAATCTACAAAACGCTCGTGAATGACTGGAAGTCGGAAAACCTCGGCCTGCGCCACTTCGGCTCCCCCATTGCAACGCGCAACCTCGGCAATGATGTACCCGACCAGGCCGTCGACGTGTTGCTGTCGGCCTGCGCCAACAACGCCGATATCTTTCAAACCTACTTCAAGCTCAAAGCGAAGATTTGCAAGATCACGCCGATGAGCCGCTATCATCTCTATGCGCCCCATCGCACGGAAGCGAAAAAATACAAGTATGCGGATGCGGCAAAGATGGTGCTGGACGCCTATCGAGGATTCTCACCCCGCCTGGCGGACCTGGCGGAGCAGGTCTTCACGGACCGGCACATCGACGGCCCGACCCGCTCAGGGAAACTCGGCGGCGCCTACTGCTACAGCGTCGTCCCCGGGATGACGCCCTATGTCATGCTGAACTACACTGGGGAGGCCCGCGACATCGCGACCATGGCCCATGAACTCGGGCATGCAGTCCACGGCATGATGGCCAAAGACCACTCCGTCTTTACGTTCCACTCGACGCTTCCGCTTGCGGAAACCGCCTCAGTCTTCGGCGAACGGATTCTCTCCGATGCACTCATGTCTCAGGAGAAAAACAAAGCCGTTCGCCAGGGACTATTGATCGGCCAACTCGACGACATGTACGCCACGGTGTTGCGCCAGGCCTATTTCGTCCGGTTTGAAAAGCTCGCGCACCAGATGGTGGGAGAAGGAGCCACGGGTGACCAGCTCGCAAAGGCCTACCTGAGCGAACTCCGTCAGCAGTTCGGCAAGGCCGTGAAGGTCCCGGACGAATTCCAGTGGGAATGGCTGAGCATCCCCCATATCTTCGCCAGCCCGTTCTATTGCTATGCCTACAGCTTCGGGAATCTGCTCGTCCTGGCTCTGTACCGGATGTACAAAGAACAGGGGGCGGCCTTCGTCCCCAAATACCTTGAGCTCCTGGCGACCGGCGGTTCCGAGGCGCCCCGGGATATTCTGGCCAGGGTCGGCGTCGATATGACGGCGGAAGCGTTCTGGCAATCGGGATTCGACACGATCCGCGAAATGGTCGTCCAGCTGGAAACGACCTTGTCCTGATCCCGCGCTGCTTAAAAACAGCGAAAACCCGCATATCCCTGACTTAGCGAAACAGGCTTGACAAGATCCGCACGCGCTGGCATACTGAGAATGCTTCTCATAATCGTTCATGGAGGTTGCCATGTACGTGTGTCTCTGCAACGGGATTACTGAATCGGATGTGCGGGAAGCCGGCCGGGCCGGCCAGGTCACCCCCTGTGCGCTCAAAGCGAAGTTCAAGCTCAAGGGAAGCGGCTGCTGCGGCCGATGCGCCAGGAACATTCAGGAATTCGTGGAGATTGCGGTTCAGGGCGCAACAACCTCCTGCCCTCGCACAACCGACCGATAGCCTTTCCCGGAAATCAATCCGGAATCACCCACGCTCCATCGCGAGACTTCAACAGGCAAGAAGACCGGCTCCCGGTTTATCGCCGGTTATCCACCTCCACCGCGCACATCAGTTTGTCGACGGTCATTCAGCGGGAAGGAACCGAGCGGATGAGTGTCGCGACTTCAGCGACCCGTTGGCCCAACGCTCTGGCGTCGGCCAACTCTTTATTGTCGATACCGGGACTGTCGCCTTCGGTCGTCGCGGAGGCGCCGAACGCACCGCCGCCGCTCACGACGATCATTTGATTCCCGAGCATCGCGGCCAGAATCGTGAGCATCGTCACTTCTTTGCCGCTCGAAATCTGCCCCCCTGTGGCAAACGCGGCCCCGACCTTATTTTTCATCTTGAAGTCCGGAAAGACCCCGAACTTGAACTGCCAATTGTCAAAGAAGGTCTTCACCTCACCCGACATATTGGACCAATAGACCGGCGAGCCGACGATGACGGCGTCGGATGAAAACAGATCGTCCGCCGTAACCTGCCCGACACGTTTCATCGCGATCACGGTGCCGGGAACGCTCTTCGCGCCTTCGACTACCGCCTCGGCCATACGCTCGGTATTCCCTGAGAGGGAATGGTACGCGACCAGGATTTTAACGGAAACGGGGACCGCCTCATCCGCAGAGGCTGAATTGACGCAGAACGTGGCGGAGCAAAAAAGAAGACCGACAACGACGACGCGGGAGAAGAGGGAGAGGAACGGCGCACCGGGCACACGCCTTGTGGTTGAACAAAAGACCTTATGCCCGGCAGCAGGTGAAAACCGGATCACCGGCGAAACGTTTCCTCTTCCATCCGCTCTTCAACGGACACATCCGTGAGCGCTCCACGATACTCGCATCGATGACAACGCACGCGCCAGGCCTCGATCCACTTTTCCTGGACATACGACTGACGGCAGCTCGGGCAGACAAACACACCCTTGACGTAATGGACTTTACGAACTTCTTTCATACGGGCCTCCAGGCTGAGATGGCCGAGGATCGCACAGGTCTCCTCGTGAATGCAAGACGGCCTGCCTCCTGGATCGAACAACCTCGCCTCCGCTCCCTCACATCAGTTCACGCCTTGACTGCCGGCAGGACGGCCAGTACCATGCCCCATGCTCATTCGCGTTTTTCTGATGGCAGTCGCTGTGCTCACTCTGGTCAGCCCATCCTACGGGGAATCCACGCCTTCAGCCGGCAGTAACCCGCCACGGCTCATCTCAGTCAAAACCCCTTCCGGAACCGTCATTCAAGCCGAAATCGCCGATACGCCGCAGAAACGCGCTGCCGGATTGATGTACCGCGACCACCTCAAGAAAGACCATGGCATGATGTTCTTCTTCGACCAGGCCCAGGAATGGACCTTCTGGATGAAGAATACCCTGATCGCGCTCGATCTGATCTGGATGGATGAGAAGAAACGTGTCATTCACATCGAGCGGAACGTGCCGATCTGCACCAGGACGGACGATTCCTGCCCCCAGTACCGTCCGAATGACGGAGCCCTGTATGTTCTGGAGATAGCCGCCGGCACGGTGGATGGGTTGAAGATCGAGAAGGGCTCAAAACTGCAGTTTGCAAATCCGTAACGATCCGCAACGCACAAAGATCACTTTTCCTGCCAGGCTCGAACCCGCCGCGCCGAGATCACCCCGTCGACCCGTTCAATCGCCTTGAGCACATGATTGATGTGCTTCGTGTCATTGACTTCAACCACGAAATCCAGCACCGCCTTGCGGTCTTCCCGCGTGGCGATTTCCGCTCGGCTGATGTTCGCCTGACATTCCGCGATCGCCGACGACACATTGGCCAGCACGCCGGTTTTGTCCACCGTAATGACCGACACTTTCACCGGATGCAGACCCGGCGTTGCCGTATCCCATTCCACCTCGACCAGGCGCTCGCGATCGTAGTCCAGGGCTTCGAGATTGGGACAGTCAACCGAGTGAATCGTCAACCCGCGCCCGCGCGTGATGTAGCCCAGGATTCGATCCCCCGGCACCGGGTTACAGCAGCGGGAGAGCTGCATCAACAAATCGCGCGCGCCTTTGACACGCACTCCTTTGTCATCAGCCTTGCCGGACGGAGCCTTCTGCGCCGGAGCCGGCTCCGCAACCGGAGCCACGGTGCCCGATGACGGAGCGGCCAGTTTGGCAATCACCTCAGCCGTCGCAAGGTGCCCGAATCCCACCGCCGCCATCAATTCGTCGAGCGTGTCATATCCGAGCTGGCGCGACACCTCCAGCAATTGCTCCGACCGCAGCATCTGAGCCGGCGCAAACGCATGACGCCGCAACTCCGACTCCAGCAACCGCCGCCCGATCTCGACGCTCCGCGTTTGTTCTTCGGCTTTGACCCAGTGCTTGATTTTCGTTTTGGCACGGGAGGTCCGGACGAATTTGAGCCAATCCTTGTGCGGCGTCTGATTGGGCGACGTCAGAATTTCAACCGTATCCCCGCTCTCCACCTGATGCTTCAACGGCACGATCTTGCCGTTGACCTTGGCCCCCACGCAATGATCGCCGACTTCCGTATGAATGGCATAGGCAAAATCGACCGGGGTGGCCCCCTTCGGCAATTCCTTCACGATTCCCTTGGGCGTGAACACATAGACCACGTCATGAAACAGCTCGAGCTTGACGGAATCCATGAACTGCCGGTTATCCGGCAGATCGGTGTGCCACTCGACGAATTGCCGCAGCCAGCCGAACTCCTTGCTGTCTTTCTCGGCGACTTTGCCCTGCTCTTTGTATTTCCAATGCGCCGCGATTCCATATTCGGCCACGCGATGCATTTCCTCGGTGCGAATTTGAAATTCGACGTGCTCCCCTTTCGGACCGACCACCGTCGTATGCAGGGATTGATACAGGTTGGACTTGGGAATCGCGATGTAGTCCTTGAACCGGCCTGGAAGCGGACGCCACAGTGAGTGGATCACGCCCAACAACGCGTAACAGTTCATTTTCGTGTCAGTGATGATCCGCAGGGCCGTGAGATCGTAGACCTCCTCAAAGGAAATCCCCTGCTTGTTCATCTTCTGGTAAATGCCGTACAAGTGTTTCGGACGCCCGTACACCGTCCCCGCCAGGCCGACGTCGGCCAGCGCCTTTTCCACCAGGTCCCGGACTTCCTTGATGTACTGCTCCCGGTCTTCATCGCGCTTCGCGACACGCACGCGGAGCATTTCATACACATCGGGCTTGAGATGCTTGAGACACAAGTCTTCCAGCTCGTTCTTCACCCACCCGATTCCGATCCGGTTCGCCAGCGGCGCGTAAATCTCCAGGGTCTCCTGGGCGATTTCCTGCCGCTTGGCCTCGCTCAAATGCTCGAGCGTCCGCATATTGTGAAGACGATCCGCCAGCTTGATGATGACGACGCGGATATCGTCCGCCATCGACAGCACCATTTTTCGAAAATTTTCCGCCTGCTTCTCTTCATAGCTCCGGAAGGTAATCTTGCCGATCTTCGTCACCCCGTCGACAAGATGGACGACCTCTTTCCCGAATTCACGCTCCAGCTCAGCCGGCGTCGCCACCGTATCTTCCAGAGTGTCGTGCAGCAATCCCGCCACCACCGCCGCCACATCGGTCTTGAGCAGGGTCAGCACGCCGGCCACCGCAACGGGATGTTGCACGTACGGCTCGCCGGACCGGCGTTTCTGCCCCTCGTGCGCTTTGGCGGAAAAGTCGTACGCCTTGCGCAGCAGGCTAAGATCGGCCTCGGGCTGATAGCTCCGCACGCGATCGAGCAGCTGGCCGATATCGGTGACGGTTTCATAGACCATCGACGTGTTACTCCGTAGCCGTCGCGCGCATGTCCCGGATGCGCAATTGTATGCGGTCGTACCCGTTCCAGTGATTGATCTCGGGCGTGAACGCCAGGTCGACCGGCTGGTTCAGCGTCAGCCCCTGCTCCGACAGTGACTTCATCCCGAACCCGATACTGTCGAACGGCAGGGACCGCCCCTGCCGGACGGTCATCTTCAAATGCTTTTCACCCACGACCCGCGCTTCCATGATCGCCAGCCCCTTTACCGCAAACATCGGCTCGGGATTCCCCGCGCCGAAGGGATGCAACGACGCGATCTCCTGGATGAGCCGCATGTTGACTTCCGTCAACGAGACTTCGGAATCGAGATGCAGGGTCGGCACGGCCTTCCCCGTCGAGGACCAGGCGCCGGCCACCGCGGCAAAGCGTGCCTGAAACTCCGGCAGCCGTGACTCTTCAATCGTCAGCCCCGCCGCACTGGGATGCCCGCCGAACGCCACCAGCAGATCCTTACACGAGGCCAGCGCTTGATAGAGATCGAATCCGGGAATCGTTCTGGCCGATCCTTTGCCGATCCCCTGTTCATTGACGGCCAGCACGATCGCCGGACGGTGAAACCGCTCCATCAACCGTGCCGCTACAATGCCCACCACACCCAGATGCCAGCCGCGGGACGCCAGCACGATCGCCGGCGGCGCGTCGCCCTCACCAAGCATCGCCACCGCTTCCTGCATAATTTCAGCTTCCAGGTCCTGCCGGCGGCGATTGAGCAGTTCCAATTCCTGCGCAAGCTGCATCGCTTCCGCTTCGGACTCCGTCGTCAGCAACTGCACCCCTTTGATCGCATGATCCAAACGCCCGGCCGCATTCAACCGAGGACCCAGCTTGAATCCCACCGTCTCAGCCGTACATTCCCGCGTCACTCCGGCCACCTGTTTCAACGCGCGAATCCCGCAGCGAGACCCGCGCGTCAGTTCACGCAACCCCGCCTGAACAAATCCCCGATTCTCATCCTGCAGCGGCACGACATCGGCGATGGTCGACAAGGCCACGAGATCGAGCAGCGAATCGAGCGCCACGGTTCCCTGGCCATAGCGCTGCCGGTAGGCATCGGCTACCTTGTAGGCCAGCCCGCCGGAGCAGAGCCCGCGGAACGGATAGCGCGCCTCCCGCCGGTGCGGATTCATGACCGCCAGCGCCGGCGGCATCTGTTCATCAGTCTGATGGTGGTCCGTGACGATGACGTCCAGGCCCAGTTGATTGGCGACTGCAATTTCATGATGCGACGTGGTGCCGCAATCCGAGGTGACCAGCAACTTCACCCCTTCCGCGGCCAGCGCTCGCACGGCGCCTTCATTCAGCCCGTACCCTTCGCGGACCCGGTGAGGCACGTAGGCCTGCACGTTGGCCCCGAGCCCGCGGAAAAAGGAACAGTAAATACTCGTCGCCGACATCCCGTCGACATCATAATCGCCGTAGAAGCAGACCCGTTCACGATGCCGCACGGCATAGTGCAATCGATCGATGGCCGCTTCGATATCCGGAATCAAAAAGGGATCGTGCGCACGGAGCGGGGCCATCCAGGCCGTCGCCTCATCAGGCGTCGTCACCCCGCGCGCCAACAGCAGGGCGGCGGTGGCGGGCGAGATCGACAGGGCACGAGTCAATGCCGCCTGCCGGTCCGGATCAATATCGCGAAATATCCAGAGCTTAGAGGTCATCCTTGCCTCGGTACGGGCTAGAGTCGAAGTAGGGTTAACAGTTCGGATACCGCGGATGGTAAATGCTCCCCATCCCTTTGTCAAACCATGCAAAAACGGTCGACGCAGAGCGTGTCTGATGCCGATGACGGACGGAACGGAGGAGGCACGGAAGCCGGAAGGGCGAGGAAAAACGAAGAAGGGGAACGCGAACCGTCGTTCGCTATTCCCCTCCTTTTTGCACGTAGTTTTTAACGAACTCTTCGGCGTTCTTTTCGAGGACTTCGTCGATCTCGTCGACGAGCTTGTCGATATCTTCTTTGAGCTTCTTCCCGGTCTCGACGACCTTCGGGTTCGCCTTGACCTCGTCTTTGGACTGAGGCTCGCGTTTCGGCTCCTGCTTGCGCTCCTGTTTTTCCATCCGAGCACCTCCCGTGGTTCGGGGAAACTCCGGTGGATCAGCGCGGCGCGTGATCCCTTGCGATCACCTTACCCCAGGGTTCTTTCAGCCGTCAAGCCAAGCTCCAAATCCGCAACGCAGCGTCCAGAAGCGTTCTTCACGAACGACCGGATACCCGCGCAGGATACTCAAAAACTCCGTCCAGCAAGTCCGCATGCGAGTCGAAACCGGAGGCGCACCCTTCTCACCCGCCCAACCCCGAGCTGCGGCGCAGCTCCTCCCCGGTGGGGTACGTTGAGGATTTCGATGAGCCGAGAACGACGCTGGCGGGCTTTTTCAGCATCCTGCAGTTAGACTTGGAACTGGGCATCATACAGCCGCGTATACACCCCTCCCCGACTCATCAGCGTCTCATGCGTCCCGTCCTCGACGACTCGCCCGCGATCGACGACGATGATGCGGTCCACATCGTGGATCGTCGAAAGTCGATGGGCGATGATGATCGTGGTCCGCCCCCTGGTCAGTTCGCTGAGAGCTTCCCGGATCTTCACCTCCGTTTCGGTATCGATGTTCGAGGTCGCCTCGTCGAACAGGACGATGGGCGGGTCTTTCAACAGGACTCGCGCAATCGACACGCGCTGCCGCTGTCCCACGGACAACTTCACGCCTCGCTCTCCAATCCACGTGTCGTAGCCATCGGGAAGGTCCATGATAAACTCATGGGCGCGAGCGGCTCTGGCGGCGGCTTCTATCGCATCCTGCCCCGCAGACAGATTCCCGTACAAGATATTCTCACGGACTGTGCCGTTAAACAGAAACGGCTCCTGCTGCACCAGCCCGATCTGGCTTCGAAGAAAGTCCAACGGAAGCTCACGGATATCGTACCCGTCAATCGTGACCGATCCCTCCGTGACATCGTAAAACCGCGGGATCAGCTTGAGCGTCGTACTCTTCCCTGCCCCACTGGGCCCGACCAACGCGACTCGTTCCCCGGCCCGCACGGCAATACACACGTCCGTCAGAATCGGCACATCCGCCCGATAGTGAAACTTCACATGCTGAAAGGCGACCTCGCCCTTGAGTCGATTGTGCGGCGTCGCCAGCCCAGGCCGGTCATGCACATCCGGCACGGTATCGAGGATATCGAAGACTCGCTCGCTGGCAGCTAATGCATGCTGCAGCATATGATTGACGGAATGAATCTGATTGATCGGCACATAAAAGAGCGCCAAGTACGACACGAACATCACGAGTTCACCGACCGAGAGGTGCTGTTGAATGACTTCGGCCGTCCCGAACCACAGCACCAAGACCCCGCCAAAACTTCCGATCAGCGTCATGCCCGGCGAATAGAACGACCAGAGGTACATCGCCTTCAGCGTATCTTGCCGGCAGCGGTCGCTCTTTCTTCCGAAGCGCTCCTGCTCATAGAATTGCCGATTGAACCCCATCGTTTCGCGAATGCCGGCCAGTGCATCCTGTAACAGCGCGTTGAGCTCCGCCGCTCCCTTACGGATCGCCTGGTAATGCCCATGCACCCGCTTGGTAAAACCAGCGGCCCCGAACACCAACAGCGGGATCGGCAACAAGGCCAGCAGGGCCAGCTTCCAATTGAGCCAGAATAAAACCGTCATGATCCCGATGAGCGTAAGGCCGGCCGTAATGGTCTGCTCCAACCCGTCGACGAAAATCCGCTGCATATGTTCGGTGTCGTTCAAGACCCGCGACATGATTTCGCCGGTCGGACGATTTTCGAAGAAGCTGATCGAGAGCCGTTGCAATGCGGCAAACACCTGCACATGCAGATCGTGCACGACTTGTTGCTCAAGCGAGTTGTTCAGCCGAATGCGTATCGAGCTGCAGACATTGCGGAGCAGATAGGCCGCCGCCAGCCCGCCGAACACCCACGAGAGCAGCTCCGTGCGGTTGGCTTGAATCACCTCGTCAATGAGCACCTTGATCAGCCAAGCGGGAATCAACTCGAACCCGGTCGTCAGGCCGGCAAACACAAAGGTGCCTGCGACCATGAGCCGGTACGGCCGTAGATACTGAAGCACGCGGAGAAGGGTTTTCACAGAAACGGTCTATTCACGGAGGGTTAAATGGCCGGGGCCGATTCCTTTTGCCAATAGCGGCTGAACTCGGCAAGTTGCGTGAGCGTCGACATATCGGTCATCCGATCCAGAAACAGCTTGCCGATCAGATGATCCATCTCATGCTGGATACAGACCGCATAGAGACCGGTCGCTTCGATGTCGATGGACTTTCCGTCACGGTCCAGCGCCTGGACTCGCACCACGGACGGACGCGTGACTTTTCCGCGCAACCCATCGACACTCAAACAGCCTTCCCAGTTTTCTTCCTGCTGCGGACCATAGAACACGATCTTGGGATTAATGAGGACGGTATTGGGAAATGCGTCCTCGCCATCACCCTCACAACCCAGCACAACCAATTGAATCGAGCGAGACACTTGAGGCGACGCCAGGCCAATCCCCGGTTCATCCAACATGGTTTCAAACAGGTCGTCGATAAACCGCTGGAGTTCTTTCGTGCGAATGTCGCGGGGGTCCACCTTGGCCGCTATCTGGCGAAGGATCGGATTACCGAGCTTTGCAATCGGGAGAAGAGCCATGGCACGTACCTACAATCCTTCTATTGAGTAATGAAACGCGCGGGTGGGCTCAAAAAATATAACACAGGGTTTTTCACCCTCGCAAGGCGGAGGGCTGGCGTGCGAGACGGGCGGGAAGGGCTCGACAGGCGGGACGAGCAAGACACGCAACACGAGGGAAAGGAATCCAATCCGTCCGCGTCGCGCGTTTCTCGCATGTCTCGCGCGCCACGCTCTGCTAACGCGTCCGCGCTGGCCGCTTCGGATCCGGCATTTCGAACATATCTTTCTGTCCGTTCCACCACTCCGACCACTCCGTCGTCCACTCCTGACGATCTTGTTTGGTTGACGTCTCCCAATCATGGAATTCCGTTTCATGGCGGGTCAGAATCCAGAGCGACTGGACGGCTGAAAGTGCGACAAAACGTTCTTCATCGGCCACCATCCCGATCAAGACCGGCACCACCGTCTTCTCTCTCACATACCGGGCCTCGAACGCGGCGGCTTTCCGAATCGACGAATTTTGATCCTTCGCCATCACCTCAATCGCCGCCACTGCCTTGGCCGCATCCAATCGAACGGCCACTCGCAACGCATGCTCGCGCACCCGCGGGATCTCGTTCAACTCCTTGGCTGTGACAACGAGCGCCGGAACCGCCGAGGCTGCCTTCAACATCGAAATCGTTTCGATGACATTGTATCGAATGCGCGGCCCAGACATCGTCAGACCTTTAATCAGCACCGGCACGGATGGCTCACCGAGATGCACGAATTCCCCCATCGCCCAGAACTCTTGCTTGCCTTCGAGCAATGGCAGCAAGGCCTCTGCCCGCTGAACCTCTTCGGCCGTCAGCGGTTTCGTATTTTGCGGGACCGACTCAGCCGGCAAGTCCTGTCCCCTCGGAGGCGCCTCGTAGGGTATCTGGACCGGAATGACCCGTCCCGTCACGATGGGTTCAGCCCACAGAGTCTGGGCCATTCCCACCAGTACAACCGACACGACAACTCCCCAGGAACACACAGATCGTGGCTGCACAGTCATCCCCTTTCTTCCTCTTCGCGCTTATGCTCATCGCGCCGATGAACGATTTCATATAATACCGGCAAGACAACCAGGATCAATACCGCTGCCGTCAACATCCCTCCCACTACGACTCGTGCCAGCGGCTTCTGCGCCTGCGAACCGATTCCCGTCGCAAGCGCGGCCGGCAGCAAACCGATGGCCGCGCCCAGGGTCGCCATCAGAATCGGACGCATCTGCACATCGGCCCCCTTCCGAACGGCCTCCCGCAGAGTCAGCCCCGTGCGCCGGAAATCTTCAATCCGGGAGATCAACAAGACCCCTCCCAGGATCGCCACCCCCAGCGTTGAAATGACGCCAACCGCAGCTGAAATACTGAAATTCGTGTGAGTGACCACAAGGGAGAGCGCCCCTCCCACCAACGCAAAGGGAACGGTGCTCAAGACGAGGAGCGCGTTCTTGAGCGAATCGAAGGTGGTGTACAAGAGAAACAAAATGATAACCAGACTGATCGGCACCACCATCGCCAATCGCTTTTGCTCTTCTTTGAGCTGATCGTATTGCCCCGCCCATTCCATCCGATATCGTTCAGGCAAAGTCACCTCCTTGGCCAAAAGCGCCTGGGCCTCTTCAACGGTACTTTGGAGGTCACGATCCCGCACGCTGAACTTGATCGGAATATAGCGTTCGTTGTTCTCGCGATAGATAATGAAGGCACCGGTCTGCGTCGTGATCGACGCGACCTGCTTTAACGGAACGCGCGCCCCATCCGGCGTACTGACCAGGATATTACCGATCGCATCGACATCCTGTCGGAACTCCGGAAGAAACCGGACGACGAGATCGAACAACCGTTCACCTTCATACACCTGCGTGACCGCCTGCCCACCGACGGCGGCCTGCACCACGGCATTCACATCCGCCACTTGCAGCCCATAGCGTGCGCTCGCCTCTCGATCGACCTGAATCAACAGATTCGGCTGTCCCACGAGACGGAAGATGCCCAGGTCTTTGACGCCATGGATCTTTCGCATCACCTGCTCGATCTCAACGGCCTTCGCCTCCATAATTTTCAGATCGGGACCGAAAAGCTTGATGGAATTCTCCCCCTTCACCCCCGACATAGCCTCTTCGACGTTATCCTGAATGACTTGCGAGAAGTTAAAAATGACTCCTGGAATCTCTTTCAACCGCCCCTCGATCTCTTCGATCAGCCCATCTTTACTCAATCCAGGACGCCATTCTTTTTCCGGCTTGAGATTAGCCAGAAACTCGGCATTGAAGAAGCTCGTCGGGTCGGTGCCATCATCCGGACGCCCCAGTTGCGAGACAATAGTCGTGACTTCCGGCGATTCGCGGAACAGCTTGCGAATTTCGCTCGTCAACTTCGCCGCCTGGTCGAAAGAAATATCTACCGGCATCGTGGCACGAACCCAGAGATTCCCCTCTTCCAGCGCCGGCATGAACTCCCCTCCGATCGACTGCAGCGCCACGAACGTCAACCCTAGAAGCCCGACGCAGGCGCCGACCACAGCGGACCGGTGGCCTAACGCCCAGTCCAAGATGCCGTTGTAGACACGGCGAACCACCCGCACAATCGCCGTATCCTCCTCGCTGATCTTGCCCTTGAGCAAGAAAGAACAGAGCACGGGAGCCAAGGTAAAGGCCATGAGCAGCGCGCCCACCAAGGCGAACCCATACGTGATGGACATGGGCGCAAAGATCTTCCCCGGCACACCCGTCATCGTAAAGAGCGGAATGAACGCCACCACGATAATCGCCGTGGAGTAAAAAATCGGCTGTCCCACCTGGCGGGCCGCCCGCACAATCTGCTGATGGACCGTCAATCCCTGAATTTTCCCGTGCGCGAGATGAAAAAAGATGCTCTCCACCATGATTAGCGTGGCATCAACGATAATCCCAAAATCGATGGACCCAAGCGAGATCAAGTTCGCCGACTGCCCGATCAGGACCATCATCGAAAAGGTGAAGAGCAAGGAGAGGGGAATGGTCAAGGCCACAATCAACGCGGCGCGCAAATGCCCCAGGAATACAAATAGAATGACAAACACCAGGATCATGCCGCTGATGAGAATGTCCGTGACCGTTTCCACGGTCGTATGAATCAGCGCTGTACGATCGTAGAAGGTTTTGACTTTCACCCCGGCCGGCAATTTCCAGGCATTCAGTTCCTCTACCTTGTGCCGCACCTTTTCGAGGACCGGCAGCGCCTTATACCCCCGCTGAAGCAGCACCACGCCCTCGACGACATCATCGCGCTCATCGATGCCAACCTTCCCTAAGCGCACACGGGGGCCCACGGCCACCTTCCCCAACGTCTTGACGAAAATCGGGGTCCCATCCTTTTCGGCCACCATCACGTTTTCGATGTCCGCGATCCCGTTGATGAGCCCCAGTCCTCGGATATTGTAGTTCTGTGCGCCGATGGTCAGGTAGTTGCCTCCGACGTTGGCATTGCTGTTGGTCAAGGCGGACATGACCTGCGACAGATTGACCCCATAGCTGATCAGCCGTCCCGGATCGATATCGACGTGATACTCTTTGGTCGTTCCCCCGAACGCCGTGACGTCGATCACGCCGGGGATACGCCGGAACTCCCGACGCGCCTGCCAGTCCTGGATCGTCTTCAAGTCCGTGAGCGTCGTCTCGGCGCCGCCCGTGAGTTCGTAGCGATAAATTTCGGCAATCGCCCACCAGGGAGACAGCGATGGCGCCGCCCCGGACGGTAATTGCACCGAGTTCAGCCGGTTCAGCACCTCCTGGCGGTCGCGAAAAATATCCGTGTCGAAATCAAAATAGATCTTGATATCGCTCAATCCGAAGATCGAAAGCGAACGAATGTCCGTAAGCCCCGGCATGCCATTGAGGGCGACTTCGATGGGAATCGTGATTTGACGCTCGACCTCTTCGGCCGACCACCCGGGCTGCTGGGTAATCAGCTCGACCATCGGCGGCGAGGGATCTGGATAGGCGACGATATCGAGAGTATGAAACGCGTAGAGTCCGCCGAACAGGAGGAGAAAGCCCAGGACGCAGACCATGACACGCTGGACCAGAGACAGTTCGACAATTCTGGCTATCATGGGGTGCGGTTACATTCCAATTCGAGGGGGAGCATCATCACGCAGGGGCGCTAGCCTTTGACTTCCTGTCCTTTGATCAAGACCGCACCTTTGATCACGATGCGTTGTCCCGACGTCAAGCCTTCCAAGACCCGCACATGATCCGGTGAAATCGTACTCACTTTCACTTCCCGTTTGACATACTGATTGGCGCCTTCGACGATATACACAAACTGCTTCCCATCCACCTCCAACACCGCTTCCCGCGGAATCAGCAGCAGCGGCGTGGACTCTCCTACCTGGATATGGAGACGGGCAAACATTTCCGGCTTCAGTCGATGATCCTTATTGTTGACCCAGGCACGCAGCTTAATGGTTCTGGACGTCGGGTCCACCACGTCGCCGATCGTGGCAACAGTCGCAGGAAAACTCACGTCCGGATAGGCCTCCACGCTGACCGTCGCAAACTGACCTTCTTTCACCAACGCGAGATCCCGCTCATACACATCTGCCACCACCTGCAGCATATCGAGGTCGGCCACCGTGAACACCACCTGGCTGGAATCTCCTCCGATCGACTGTCCGGGCGTCACGTTCCGTTCCACGACAACCCCGGTCAAGGGGCTCTTCATTTCGAATCGCGACGTAATTTTTTGCCGATCGAGAGGTTTATCCAACTCCTGCGCGGGAACCCGCAAGGACAGCAATCGTTCTTTCGCACGGCGGAATTCTGCGCGCGCCTTGATCAACTCGTTCTCCGCCTGCTTGAGGTCCTTCAACGGCAACGCTTTATTCTCGTACAGATCCTTCGCCAACTCACGGGCACGGGTCGCGTATTGAAGGTCCGAGTCTTCTTTGACGTACTCTGAATAGGCTTGGGCAATTTCCTGGCTATCCAAGACCAACAGCACGCTCCCTGCCTGCACGCGTTCGCCCAAATGCGCCCGCACCTCAAGGACCCGCCCTTGGAGCGGCGAGGAAATTCTGGAATAGCGATCCTCCCCGTAGGCGACCTTCCCAACCAACGTAAGGTCCTGAGCCCCCGATCCAAGTTCGACGAGAGCGGTTTCCACCCGCGAATGCGACCCCGCGGCCGACCCAGCCGTCTGAGCTGGAGGCATGGCAGCATTGGAAACCGTGGGCTGCTCTCCGCTCCCGCAAGAGGACAGAAGAAGCGACGTGACCGCCACGGTCACGGACAAACACAGCATGCCTGGAACCATTGCCCTAGCCTGAACCACAGCCTTCATGAGGAGATCTCCTGCCCCACGGCGCTTTCGAGCTGAAACAGATTATGCTGATAGTTAAACAGCGCTTCGATATAATTTTGTTGAATTGTTCGCGACGTGCGCGCGGCATCGAGCAAATCGAGAATCGTCGCACCACCCCGTTCATAGGCCCGTTCGACGATGGTGAAGGTCGAGCGGGCATCTTCCAACACTCCCCCCACATAGGCCTCGACCAGCCGACGACTCTGCAGCAGGTTGCGATAGGCAACTTCCACTTCATTTTCAACTAGATTGACGGTCTTATTCAAGTCGGCCTCGGCGGTCTGCACCGCAACCTCAGCCTGTCGAATCCCACCCTGATTCCGATTAAATATCGGCAGCGGAACCCCCAAGTTGAGAGACCACTGCTGGGGATTGTCCGGCCCCTGCTGTCCCTGAACGGAATATCCAGCCCCAATGGTCACGTCTGGAATACGGTAGGCCTTTGCGAGTTTCAGGTCGGACTCGCGTTGCGAGTAGGTAAACCGCCTCGCCTTGATATCAGGGCGAAGATCAAGCGCGGCCGTCCGGAGCCTGCTGATATCAGGATCGATGCGCCGAAAATCTAAGTCCGTCGTCAATTCCAGCATGGTTTTCGGCGACAGTCGCAAGAGCTGCCGAAGGTCGCCGCGAGCTGTTTCCCCTTCCTGCAACGATTGAATCACCTGCGATTGGAAATCGACCATCTGCAATCTGATACGAATGAGGTCGACCTCCGCAATGTACCCCTTCTTAAACCGAATCGTATTGATATCGAGGATACGAGCGAAGCGGTCTCGATTCTCTTCGGCCAAAACCAGACGCCGCTGAGCCAACTGGATACGATAATACGTGTCCTTGACAGTGAACCCCAATTGGCGCACGGCGTCTTCGAAGGCCGCTTCCGCCGACTGGCTGCCATAACCCGCGCTTTCGATCCGGTAGCCGCGTTTTCCGGCCAATTCGAACAACTGCTGGACTTGGCCAGAAAGCGCCCCGCTATTCGATAACGTCCGCCCTTGTGTAAACGCACTGAGCGTTCCGATCGAAGCTACAGGATTGGGGAAGAGCGCCGCGGTGATCTGCTGTCCCTTACTGTACTCAATCCCATACTTGGCGATGAGCACATCCAGATTTTGACCGATGAACAGTCCTAGCGCGTCGTTCACGCTGAGACGAAGCGTCTTCGATGCCACGGTAGCTTGTTCAGGAGCCGGAGATGGCGAGGCTGCGTTGGCGGGAGAGGCAGAAACGCTCAGAACGCTGAAAACTATGCCGGAGCAGATGAGACGCAGTCGTCGATCCACAAACATGGACAGTCCCCCGTACGAACTACTGCTCTTTCCCTTCAACTAAACTTGCATTATACAGCGTGTGTGAGTGGAAACAAAGAACCTCTTGCGAAATAAGCACTTAGCAAACTTCGCTGCGTAGACTCTCGGAATAAATATGGAACGCCATCACTGCATTTTGAGCTCCGTCCACGCGCGGTCATACATCCGTAGCGCCTCGCCTACGTCGGTCATCCATTCCAGTCGAGGGAGCAGGTCGATGGGTGGATAGATGGCTGGATTGTTCAGAATATGCACCGGCACGAAAGGCCTAGCCGCTTTGTTGGCCGACGCAAAGAGCAGCCGCTCTGCCGTGCGCGCCGCCACCTGTGGCTCCAAGAGATAATTAATGAACTGCGTCGCCAGCTCTTTCCTGGGAGATGACTGCAACACGACCAAACAGTCCGCCCACAGGGTACCGCCTTCTTTCGGCACCACATAACGGATCGATGGCCGATCCCTCATCGCTCGCGCAACCGGCCCTCCCCATCCATGCGCCAACACCACATCGCCCGAGGCAAGAAGTTGGTCGTAGTGTTCACTGGCATAGGCCTTCACCAGCTGTTTTTGCGCCAGCAATCGAGTTTTCGCTGCCTCGATCACGACTGGATCCCTCGTATTCATGGAAGCTCCCATCAACCGGAGGACCGCCCCGAACACTTCTCGCTGATCGTTCAACATGCTGACCTTTCCTGCATAGCGGGGATCCCACAGCACGGCCCAACTATCAGGCGGCGGCGAGACGACCGTTGAGTCATACCCGATCCCGACCGTGCCCCAGAGATAGGGAACCGCGTACCGGTGCGCCGGATCGAACGGCAGATGTTGGAGATGGTCTTCCAGCGTGGCTGTGTTGGGCAGCATCCTGGGATCGAGTTCCGCAACCAGTCCCTGCTGAATCATGATCGCCGCCATGAAGTCCGACGGCACCGTGACATCGTAGCCTGTAGCCCCACCCTGGAGCTTGGCCAACAACTCTTCGTTGCTGCTGAATGTGTCCACGACGACCCGCACCCCATGGCGTCGCTCAAACTCGGCCAATAGCTCGGGACCGACATAATCGGACCAGGTGAAATAGTGGAGCGTCTTCGGCCCCCCATCACCGGGCGTGCGTTGACACGCCGCGCTCCCGCAGCACAGGAACAGCAGCAGGCAAAAAGACAGCCCGATCTGATCGATACGCATGAGCGTCCTATCGCCGCTGCAATACGAGTGAGAATCCGATCAACCCCATGGACACCATCACGAACAGCGCCGATAGCGCATTGATCTCGGGAGACATGCCGGATTTGATCATGGAATAGACTTTCAGCGGCAAGGTCGTCGCCCCGGGACCGGCGGTAAAGAAGGTGACGATGAAGTCGTCGAGCGAAATGGTAAAGGCCATGAGCCCTGCCCCGAGAATGGCCGGCTTGAGCAGCGGAATCGTCACATGCCGCAACGCGCCCCAGTAGGAAGCCCCCAGATCCGCCGCGGCCTCCACTAACCGCGGATCCAACCTCCTGAGGCGCGCCCGCACAACGATCATCACGACCGGCACGTTGAACAACGCATGGCCGAGTATCACCGTCGTGAGACTCAACGGTATCTGCACCAGCACGAAGAGCAACAACAGCGACACCCCCATCATGACTTCCGGAATCACCAACGGCAGCAGCAGCAGCGCCTGCTCGATCTGGCGCTGGCGGCGTCCCGGCAAACCCTCCAACCCCACCGCGAGACCGACTCCGAGCAGCAGCGCGAGCACCGTCGACACCGTCGCCACCCACAGGCTGTTTCCCGCAGCATCGAGCAGCGCCTGATCAGCCCACAAGGCGCGATACCATTGCAGGGACCAGCCCTGCCAGGTCGCCGACAGCCGCGAGGCGTTGAACGAAAAGAGGATCAGGACCGCGATGGGTCCGTAGAGGAAGAACAGATTCGCCAGGCTCACACGCCACAGCCAGCCGCCAGCCTGTTTCATAACTCCTGCTTCCGTTGGGACAGTGGACTCGATGCGCGAAACGACCAGCCCATCATGCCCACCACGAACAGCATCAACAGACAGGAGATGGCAGCGCCCAGCGGCCAATCGCGCGCGACCAGAAACTCATGCTGAATGAGGTTCCCGATCATCATGCTTCGGGCGCCCCCGAGAAGATCCGGCGTGAGAAAGGCCCCCAGCGAAGGAATAAATACGAGGAGACAACCGGCCATGATCCCCGGCCTGGCAAGCGGCAGAATGATCCGCCACAACACCGCCCACCGTGTTGCATAGAGATCCCAGGCCGCCTCGACCAGCGTGCGATCCACCCGCTCAAGCGCCACATACAACGGCAATACCATGAAAGGCAGATAGCCATAGACCAGTCCAATCACGACGGCGGTATTGGAGTAGAGCAGCTCGACCGGCGTGGCAATCAATCCCAGTTTCAACAATATGGTATTGAGCAAACCTTCCGTTCGCAGGATAAACATCCAGGCATAGGTACGCACAAGGAAGTTGGTCCAGAACGGAATCATCACCAGCAACAACCAGATCCCCTGCCTGCGCGGCGCCGTACGCGCAATATAATAGGCCAACGGGAACCCCATGATCAGGCAGAGCAGGGTCGTCCCAGCCGCTAAGAGGATCGATTGGCCAAGAATACGGGCATAGAGAGGATGGAGAAGATCAAGATAGTTCGCCAGGCTGAACGACCAGACGATCCCGCCATAGGTGCCGCGTCCGGCGAAACTGATGACGACGACAAGACAGAGGGGCAGAAAAAACAAGAGCCCCATCCAGAGCACACCAGGTCCGAGGAGCCACCACGACGCAGCCCGCCCCGAGGACAACGCCCTTCCGGCAGGAGAGAAAACCTTCATTCGCTCAGCACCACGGCATCGGAAATCCGCCAGATCACGTAGACGGCATCGCCGCGCGCAAACCTATTTCGGCTGAACTCGTCGTTCGGCACGCGCACGTTCCACACCACACGCTCACCCAACCGCACCAGGTACCATCGATCGCTTCCGCTATAGAGCACCTTCTCGACTGAGCCGGGCAGGCTCTGTTCACCGCTCGAATTCTTCGCCTCCGTCGAGAGACGAAGCCGCTCCGGTCTCAGCAAAACCGTCACCGTACTCCCCTCTCGCACTGGGGTATGAGTCGGCAAAACCACCTGAAGATCCCCGGAAAGATCCGGAGACTGCACCACCGCTCGACCTCCGTCGATGCGCCGCACAATGCCGCTCCATTCATTCGAGACGCCGATAAACCGGGCCACAAAGGATGAGGCCGGCGACTCATAGAGGTCCTCCGGGCTTCCGATCTGCAACACCCGTCCCTGATGCATGACCGCCACACGGTCCGACATGGTCAGCGCTTCTTCCTGATGGTGCGTGACGCACACAAACGTACAGGCCGCTCGCTCTTGAATGGATTTCAGTTCGACCTGCATCTCCTGCCGGAGTTGTTGATCCAACGCCGACAGCGGTTCGTCCAATAAGAGCACAGCAGGCCGATTCACCAAGGCACGGGCCAGCGCCACACGCTGCTGTTCGCCACCCGACAACTGAGCGGGTAGACGCTCCTCCTTCGACGAGAGCTTCACCATATCCAACGCGGCACGGACGCGTGACGCGATCTCGGCGCGCGGAGCCCCCTGCATCTTGGGACCGAACGCAACATTCTCCCCGACCGTCAAATGGGGGAAGAGGGCATAGGATTGGAATACGAGGTTCACAGGACGACGGTTGGGCGGAACATCTTCCATCGAGCGGCCCTCGATGCGAATGGTTCCCTCATCCGGTGTTTCAAATCCTGCAATCATGCGCAAGACAGAGGTTTTTCCTGCCCCGCTGGGACCGAGGAGCGAAAAGAACTCCCCGCGCTGGACGGTCAACGACACATGGTCGACGGCTAACGTCGCGCCATGCCGCTTTACCAAAGACGTGATGTCGATGCTCGTTGATTGTTCAACCATCGTGATCCCTGGGCGTCGCGCCGGACTGAGCAGCGCCGATGACGAACACACCAACCGGTAGATCGCCGAGAGGGACAGGCGAGGCGAGAGGGAAATCGAATCTGTCCACGTCGAGCCGTCCTTGCCTGTCTCGCGCTTCAGGCGACATGGGCTGTGGTTGCAGAAGACTCGCGGGGGAGGATCGACGGCACGGGATCAGGAGTCGAATCCTACCTTGGAATTGGAGTCGCGAAGATGTTTGCGGACCCGAACTTGCTCGTGGTGCTTGCGAAGCAACTGACGCCGAATCACGTCGCGATCCTCCGCGACGATGCGCACCAATCGATCGACATCCTCTGCATGCTCACGGACTAATTCGGACAGCTTTGCCATTTGGTTTTCAAGATGCTCTAACCGCCAGAGTGCCTCTTTATTGAAGCCCACTGCCGGCTTCTTGACCGGCTTCTGTTTCACGAGCGACGCCACCAGTACATCCCGCTTCATGCTCACTCCTTTGCTCGAATACTCACGGATATTTTCAGACTGCCCAGCGTAGTATCGTCTCAGTTTCTCGCCATGTCAACGAATCTGCTTTCTTTCTATTTTCCGAACGTCCTGCTACAATTCGCCCCAATGCCGAACATTTTCACCATGGTGCTGGCCGGCGGAAAGGGCGAACGTCTTCAGCCCCTCACCGAGCATCGGGCCAAGCCGGCCGTTCCCTTCGGCGGAAAATATCGCATCATCGATTTCACCCTCAGCAACTGCCTCAACTCCGGACTTCGAAAAGTCGCGGTCCTCATCCAGTACAAATCACATTCGCTCGACCGGCACATCCGCACGGGCTGGAACATCCTCAACGCCGAGCTCGGCGAATACATCGCCTCGATTCCCCCCCAGCAGCGGATCAGCGAAGAGTGGTACCAGGGCACCGCCGACGCGGTCTATCAAAACCTCTTTCTGCTCGACAACGAACAAGCGGACTATGTGCTCATCCTCGCCGGCGACCATATCTACAAGATGGACTATATGGAGATGTTCCATTGGCTGATCGCCAAAGGCGCCGATGCCGTCGTCGGTGCGATCGACATTCCGATCGAAGAGGCCCACCGATTCGGCGTCATCCGCGTGGATGAGGACTTCCGGATCACGGACTTCGAAGAGAAGCCGGCTCAGCCGCCGTCGATCCCCAACGATCCGAGCCATGCCTTCGCCTCGATGGGCATCTACCTGTT
The DNA here is from genome assembly GCA_041178465.1 of Nitrospirota bacterium. Taxonomy (GTDB): domain Bacteria; phylum Nitrospirota; class Nitrospiria; order Nitrospirales; family Nitrospiraceae; genus Palsa-1315. Next base: position 15,039 of record JBEGVJ010000029.1, on the reverse strand, counting down.
TCGCACCAAGGTCCTCCGCGAGCATTTGCTGGCCGACGCCCATGAGGGCGGGAGTCACGATTTCGGGAAAAACATCATTCCACGGATGATTCGCGATCAACGCGTCTACGCGTTTAAGTTTGTCGATGCGAACAAAAAAGACGTCAAGTATTGGCGGGACATCGGCACCTTGGACGCCTACTGGGAAGCGAATCTGGACCTTGTCGCTGTCGAGCCTCAATTCAATCTATACGACCAGCACTGGCCGATCAGGACCTATCAAGGGCAATATCCACCGGCCAAATTCGTCTTCGCACAAGACTATCAAGGCGGCAGGATGGGCGTGGCCCTGGACTCCATCGTCTGCGGCGGCTGCATCGTCTCCGGTGCCCGGGTGCAAAACTCCGTGCTCTCACCCAACGTCCGCGTGCAAGATCATGCAGACGTCCGTGAATCGATCGTCATGGAAAACGTCGTCATCGGCGAACAAAGCCGGATCAAACGGGCCATCATCGACAAGGACGTTATCATCCCGCCCAAGTCGGAAATCGGGTACGACCGGACGGCCGATGCCCAGCGATTTACCGTCACCGAATCCGGCTTGGTCGTGATTTCAAAGGGAATGAAACTGCATGCCGCCCTCGATTCATCCGGTTGATCTGATCATCGCCCTTCGCGAGAAGCACTTGACCCCTGCCATCGTCTTCCTTACCTCGCGCCGCGCGTGCGATGAGGCGATGCAGGCCTTCGACCATAGCCAGATCGTCCTTCCACCGCCGCGCCAGGAAGCCATCGCCGCCGTGCTGGAGAAGGTGATCGCCCAGTATCCCAGCATCGCCGAGCACCCGCTCATTCCAATCGTCCAGCGCATCGGCGTGGCGGCGCATCACGCAGGCCATCTGCCCTCGTGGAAAATCGCGGTGGAGGAGCTGATGCGTCATGGCTGCCTCGACGCGGTCTTCGCCACGACGACGCTGGCCGCCGGCGTCGATTTTCCCGCGCGCACCGTCATCATCACCCAGTCCAGCATTCGCAAATCACGCGACTTCATGGACCTGACAATCGGCGAAGTCCAGCAGATTGCCGGCCGCGCAGGCCGCCGGGGGAAAGATCTCGTCGGGTTCGCCATCGTCACCCCCTCCCCCTACATCGATCTGACCGTGCTGACCAAAGGCTTCACCGGCCACCCCGAAGCGATCAACAGCCAATTCGTCATCAGCTACCCGATGGTCCTGAATCTCTTGAAAGCCCACCCCCTGGATCAAATCCAACCGATCCTCGCCAAAAGCTTCGCGCAGTTTCAGCTCAACCAACGAGCGGAAGTCCTGGAGCGCAAGCTGGACGATCTGCGCGATCAGATGGAACCGTTCGGACCGCGCGTCTGCACCGACTGGATCACGGAATGGCAGACCTTCGACCAGGTCCGCCGGCAGAAATCGCACCGCGCTCCCGTCAGAAAATTTGAGTCGCCGGAGATTGCGGCCCGTTTTCACTTCCTCACCCCCGGACGCGTGGTTGGCTTCGGCCGCAGCCGCGGCGTGGTTCTCCGGCAATATCGCAGCAAGGGACAGAAGAGCCCGATGGTCACGGCCCTCCGTCAAGGCGGAGGCATTACAGAATCTCCCGCCTCCACCGTGACTGAAGTGTCCGACCGCATCCTCGACTGCGTGGACGCGCCGGTCTATCCCTGGTGCACGCCGGAAAGCGTGGCGGACTTGCTCCATCAGCTGGAAGAATTACCGACCAAGCTGCCGGAGCTTCCCATCCTGATTCCGAAGGACAATGAACCGATCCCGGATGCCATCGTGCAGACCCTGGGTGACTTTGCCTGTCCGGCCTGTCCGTCGCGTGCCGCCTGTCAACGGGACTATCCGCTGGCCTCCAAACTTCGGCAGGAACAGCAACGGCACGTCAAATCGATCCAGGCCCTGCGCACCAGTCTATGGCACCGTTTCCAGGAGAAGATCGACGTCCTGCAGCAGTTCGGGTACCTCACGCCGGCGTCCCGCCTGACCGATGACGGCGAATGGGCCAGGCTCATCCGTATCGACCACTCGCTGCTCATCACGGAATTGCTCAGGGCCGATGCCTTCAACGGAGCCGATCCCGCGATGCTGGCTGCCGTCATGTCGAGCATCTCGAATGACGACGATCGCCCCGGCTCCTTTCCCCGCGTCAGCTCCGGGCTGGCCAGTTTGCTCGGGCAGGTTCGCAAACTGGCCGCCTCGCTGTCGCCGCATGAAGACCCGCCGCTCTTGCGGGCCGATATCGCCGCGGTGACGGAACGGTGGATCGGCGATCCCACCCTCACCTGGATCGGTCTCTGCAAAAGCACCTCCATGGCTGAAGGAGATATCTATCGCCTCTTGGCGCGAACCTTGGAATTCTTGTCGCAGCTCCACACGCTCAAGGCCACGCACCCGGGATTGGCAGACACAGCCTCACGGGCCATCGCCGCCCTGCGCCGCGGTGTGCTGGAGGAACTACCGTGAACAGTGAAGGGTGATGCGTGACGAGGAAAACGGTTTCGTTGAAGCGTTGCTCCATGCTGATCACCCATCACTCATCACTCATCACTTGAGGATTATGACGACCGAAGAACTCGAACAACTCCTGGCTCAACAACCGATCGCGCTCTTGCACCGTCTGGCGCGAGGACGGGTGCAGCGGCATTTCCGCGCAGGCAAACGCCGCTTGATCGAAGTCTTGCTGCGCCATTCCTCCGAAAACCGCGCGGGCTTCGAATCCGACCTCATGACCTTGATCGGCGAGAAGCCGGCTCGCCCGGTTCCACCAGAACCTCTAGCCCCACCTGCACGGAAGCCAAAGCCCTCGGCACCGCCACGTCGCACTGCGCAAAGGCCTACTGAGCCGGAATCTCATGAACCAGCCATCACCCTCTCCAGCTGGCTGGAGGGGCTGGGTGTGCCATCGTCGTCGCAACCATTCGTTCCGGATGCCTGGCAAGAAGACGCCATCGCCAAACTGAAAGAAAGCGACGTGGTCGTGAGCGTCCCGACGGGAAGCGGAAAGACCTATGTCGCCGTCGAAGCGGCTCGCCGCGCCATCGCAGAAAACCGGACCGTTATCTATACGTCGCCCCTCAAGGCTCTCTCGAATACCAAATACACGGAGTTTTCGAAAATATTCGGCGCCGACCAAGTCGGCATTCTAACCGGCGATCGGCGCGACAACGGACAGGCGCCCCTCTTGATTATGACGACGGAAATCTTGCGCAATCTGCTCTACGACGCAGGAGGCGGTGAGATCGACGTGCGGCTGGATACGTTAGGCCTGGTGATTTTGGACGAGTCGCAATATATCGCGGACCCCGAACGGGGCGTCGTCTGGGAAGAAACGATCATCTTCTGCCCGAGCCAAGCGAAACTGCTCTTGCTCTCAGCCTCGATCGGCAACCCGCATGACATTGCCGATTGGCTCACGTCGATCAGACCGACCCCCTGCCACTTGATCAAGCACAGCACCCGCACCGTCCCGCTGCGCGCCGGCTACCTGCATCCAAACGGCAAACTCACACCGCTCTTCCGTACCGTCGGCATTCCTCACGGCCATCCGGGCCATCTCCATCCGGAAGCCAAACGGCTCTTTGACCAATACGAAGACGAAACCCTGCCCTCAGGACGCCGCCGCTAGTCATTCACAACTCTCTGGAGAATACGGCGGAAGGTGAATCCGCTGCGAAAACACGAAGGTGCTGGCCGAACGACCAGCACCGAAACCTACCGGCCCATCCATTTGATTCGCGGAACCGTCACCGCCTCACGCCTCCCCGCTGAATCACGACTGTATCCACACAACGTTGCACCGTCTCAGGCATGACCCTCTGACAAGCAGCCCTGATCTCGTCTTCCGCGAACTGCCGCTGAAGATGCAGCGCCCACCAGACCAGCCACGACCCAATGAGCAGGGCGAAGATCGCGCCGACTGCCCATGGCAGGAGAAGCGAAACCCTGCCCAAAATGCCACAGCGGGTATCCTTCACACAAATTCCAGATTGACTATCTTGCTGGTCCGACATCGCGCCTCACTTATCTCGGTGACATTTCCCGCTTCCCAACCTGACGTCATCCTACCGCAGAGAGAACAGACGGAACATTCTTTTCCCGTTCCTGGCTGAAGAGTGCAGAAAGAGGTTGATACGCGCGATCTGGCGGACTCGCCCCAACATCTCGCCATAAGTCCCTTGACCCGCCGGCCCTGAGCCCTGTATAACCGCTTGCTGGCAGCAGTATCCGATCGCCCCTCCCACTCTCTGCATGATCACCAGAACGTGATGTATGGGGCTCGGTGAAACTGTGCTTCTCCAATGCGCCCGTAGCTCAATGGATAGAGCATCTGACTACGGATCAGAAGGTTACAGGTTCAAGTCCTGTCGGGCGCACCACCACCCTGACAACCTACGAGCACGAGCCACTCAGTTTTGCGTGCTGAAATCTCACTGCGTTTTCCTCTTCCATTCCTAGCTCGCCCCTCTTACGATACGGCCACGCACTGAGGAGTCTCTTCTCATGTCAGACTTGTCACTCGATCAACTCGAACAACTCGTCCAGGGTCACCATTGGGACCCCCTCGCGATTCTCGGTGCCCATCCGATAGCCCAGGGCGATTACCAGACTGTCGCGATTCGGTGCTTCTTGCCGGAAGCCAAGGACGTTGTTCTATGTCTCAGCGAGCGAGGTCGGCAGCCCATTCCTATGACGCGCCTGCATGAGGCAGGTCTGTTCGAAGCCATCGTCCCTGGGCCGCTCGGAACCGCCCCCTATCGTCTCCGCGTAACTGACCAGGCAGGACAGATCTCGGAGCGGCATGATCCCTATGCCTTTCCTCCCCTTCTCACCGACTTTGAGCTGCATCTCTTCGCTGAGGGAACCTTCTTCAAAGCCTATGAGACCATGGGCGCCCATCTCCGAACATTGCAGGGCATCGATGGAGTCCATTTTGTCGTCTGGGCACCGAACGCTGCGCGAGTGAGTGTCGTGGGTGACTTCAACCAATGGGATGGCCGCCGCCATCCCATGACCAACCGCGGGGCAACCGGCCTCTGGGAACTCTTCGTTCCCGAACTCACGGACGGCACGCTCTACAAATATGAAATCCGGTCGCGCCATCACGACGCGCCGCTCCTGAAAGCCGATCCCTATGCGGTCGCCTCGGAGTTGCGTCCCAAGACTGCCTCAGTCGTCCGCACACTCTCAGCCTACCGCTGGAAGGACCAGTCCTGGATGGCGACGCGGGCGCAGCAAAATCCTCTCGCCAGCCCCCTCTCCATCTACGAGGCCCATCTCGGTTCCTGGATGAGGATCCCCGAGGAAGGGAACCGCTGGCTGACCTACTCAGAGCTGGCAGAAAAGCTCATCCCATACGTGAAGAACATGGGCTATACGCACGTAGAGTTACTGCCTATCACAGAACATCCGTTCGACGGGTCATGGGGCTATCAAGCCACGGGCTACTTCGCCGTCACCAGCCGGCATGGATCACCAGAGGATTTCATGGCCTTCGTCGATGCGGCACACCAGGCGGAAATCGGCGTGATCATGGACTGGACCCCTGCCCACTTCCCGGACGATCCCCATGGGCTCGCCCAGTTCGACGGCACGCATCTCTACGACCATGCAGACCCACGGCTCGGCTACCATCCGGACTGGCACAGCCGCATCTTCAATTATGATCGCGTCGAGGTCCGAAACTTCCTACTGAACAGCGGGCTTTTTTGGCTGGATCGCTACCACATCGACGGCTTGCGCGTGGATGCTGTCGCCTCGATGCTCTATCTCGATTACGGCCGGAAGGAGGGGGAATGGATTCCCAATCAGTTCGGCGGGCGCGAAAATCTCGGAGCCGTCACGCTGCTGAAGGACTTGAACGTCCTAATCCACCGTGACTTCCCTGGCGCCATCACTATCGCCGAGGAATCCACCTCCTGGCCTGGCGTCTCGCGCCCTACCTATACGGGAGGACTGGGCTTCACGTTCAAGTGGAACATGGGCTGGATGCACGACATGCTGGAATACTTCGGCCGGGATCCCATCCATCGCCCCTTCCACCAGAACCAGCTGACGTTCGGGCTTCTCTATGCCTTCAACGAAAACTTTGTCCTCGTGCTCTCGCACGATGAGGTGGTGCATGGGAAGCGGGCGCTGCTCGACAAAATGCCCGGCGACGAGTGGCAACGATTTGCCAACCTCCGTTCCCTCTATGGCTTCATGTACGGGCACCCCGGCAAGAAAATGCTGTTCATGGGAGGAGAATTCGGGCAGTGGCGTGAGTGGAACCATGACGCCAGCCTGGAATGGCACCTCTGCGATCTCGATCGCCATGCGGGGCTCCAGCGGTACGTGCGAGATCTCAACTGGCTCTACCGGCAAGAGCCGGCGCTGCACGAACTCGATCACGACTGGACAGGTTTCCAGTGGATCGACTTTCACGATGCGGCCCATTCCGTGGTCGCCTTCCTGCGAAAGGCCAAGAACCAGGACAATCACCTATTGTGTTTGTGCAACTTCACACCTGTTCCCCGCCACGACTATCAAGTCGGCGTGCCAAGCGAAGGCTACTATCGTGAACTGTTGAATAGTGATGCCTCAGCCTACGGGGGGGGCAACATGGGCAATGCTGGAGGCCTTCAGACGAGTGCCGTTCCCTCTCATGGCATGCCCCATTCGCTTACCCTCACACTCCCGCCCCTATCGGTGCTGTTCCTCAAACGAATCTGACTTTGCCGGACGCTGAAAAGTCCGCTAGCGCAAAAATCGTGAAACGCATCTCGTTGGGGATAAGAGCGTATGCTCATGACTTATAGCGAGGGCAACGACGTCCCGTTTCATTCCGGACCATACGCTATTGGCTATACGCCATAGGCTCTTTTCTTTGGACGAGAGACGCTTCACGAACGACGGGCAGGGGGAACTACCAGGTGCGGAACGGCCCACAATCGAGGTGGATGAAATTCTTGCGCGGATAATACCCCACTCCACCGTATTGCAGCTTTAACGCCGCATGGCGGAGCTCGCGAGGCGGCACACCCGGAATATAAAAGTCCAGCGCCTGCCCCTCGATATGCAGGCTATGCCGCGCCACTCGCCGGCTCCGTTTCACAAGCTGCGCATTATACTGGGGCGACCGATAGCCAGAAATCACGTGGATCTCGCCGGCGCCATCGACTGCCTTCTGCACAAAATTCACATGCTCCAGCACTCGCACATCGATAGCGGCCACTTCTCCTGTGTGATGGCAGCGCAGAATATGATTCACTTCATCCAGCGCCGTCAGGTCATAGTTCCCTGCGTCATCACGATAGCGAACGCGCAGCCGTTCGTCCGTGTGCACGTTGAAGAACGTGAGTTCGCCGTCAGGGAGTTCGTCCGCACGCGCGACTGATGGACACAGCAGCCGGCTCCCGAGCAGCAGAAGCCCGACAACGTACGTTTTCAGGAGAGATCGACGAGTCCAAGACCAGGAATCTGAATGCTGCAATGAACGGCTCCGGGATAAGGTGCGCGATAGTCTGCAAGAACAACTCCGGCGCTTGTATCAAAAGCACCGAGGTCCGTCAACCTTTTCTTGCCACTGCGGAGATAGCGCATCGGGCCACTTCTCCCTAGACAGAGGAACGCAACGCCGGTAGAATGCAAAGCATTCCTGGATATCTACACGATGGCCACCATCCTTATTATCGATGACGAAGACTCGATCCGGAACCTTCTGAGGCGCGTCCTTGAGTTGGCTAACCACCATGTGCTCGAAGCGTGCGATGGCCGTGAGGGCTTGACCGTCTACCAACAGAACAACGTAGACCTGGTCCTGATGGATATCCTGATGCCGGGAACCGATGGCCTCGAAGCCACGTTACAGCTGACGCGGGAATATCTCGATGCGAAGGTGATCGCCATGACCGGCGCCCAAGGCGACCGCAATTTCCTCGACGTCGCGAAACTCTTTGGCGCCCGCCGTGTCTTTGAAAAGCCCTTCGACCTCAACAAACTCCTCCAGGCTATTACCGAGGAACTCGCCAACTAGCGCGAGCATCGCTTCCCCTCAATATTCGATCTCCGAACCACTCGACCGAACCATCAACGCACCTCGACGGATTTCGCCGATTCATCGACCGCCGCTGAGTTCCTTCCTGACCAACGAACGCATCATCACCGGATCGTTGTACGCCACTTCGCTCAAGGCATCCATGATATGGAGCCCTTTCGTCACGACTAACTCCTTGGCCTTCGCATAGTTCTTCGCCGTAAATCGCGCCACCGCCGGCTGACCGTTCACAATCTGACAAGCCAGAATTTCGCCATTCACTTCCAGCGTGCCCCCCTGCTCGACCAGCGTCTTGGCCTGCGTCGAGGTGATGCCGTGAAGCTGCGCGAACTCGTCTAACCCTCCCGTCTCAACCAATCGCCCGTCCGGCATGATGCAGAGCCGCTTGAAATGAGGAGACCAATCCTTGCGGAAATCGATGTACTTGATGTCGCCGCCCTTCGCAACCGCGCGATCCAATGTCCGGTAGTCGAGTCCAAGATTCTTCTGTGCAAGCTTCGCCTGTAATTCATCAGACAAGGTGCGGGTGAAGACCTGCACCGCGGCGTCGAGAAGCGCCAGTGAACGCGCGCGCGCCAATTGCTCCGCCTCGGCAAACTGCATGAGATCCAGAACGAATGTCTGTTTCGGCGAGGCGCCGGTTGGATCGATGAAGCAAGCAAACAACCCTCGCGTGAGCAGCCCCCCGATCTGCGGATAGACATAGACCCCGCCATCAGTGAGCAGGGAGGTCATCGTCTCCAGCGGGACCTCGTAGCTTTCAGACAAAACCTTTGCATGCCCAGGAAGGTCTTCCTCATGCGTCATAGCGCAGGCGGTCACATTCCCTGGTGCATCGAACTCGGAGTAATCTTCAATGACGTTATAGAGAATCGTCGGCTTGGGCTTGTCGGATTTTTTCTTGATTTTAAACATAGACTCCTACCAGTGAGTAGTGATGAGTGACGCGTGACGCGGCTTCTGCTCTGGCCCGATATGATACTGATCACCCATCACTGATCACGCATCACGTGTTCCGTACGGAGGCCGCGTCATCAATCGTCCGTCCTCAACCGGTCCACCGACCGTAAAATGATAGAGCGACTGGAAAGAGCGTCCCTTGATCCCTACAAGTTCATGGACTGGATCGTCAAAGAAACAGCCGATCCCGGTCCCTCGCACCCCTGCCGCCTCCGCCTCAAGATAGAGCACTTGCCCCAACAGGCCCGCCTCCCAGAATAAGCGTGGATACCACCACGCCCCTCCCTCCCGCAAGCGATCCTCGAACTCAGCAATCATTCCCAGCGAGAAGGCGCTGTCTCCCGCAATATCCTGATGACAGCTCACTTGCACCGCCGCCTTCCTCGCATCTCCCTCCAACAGCCAATAAAGCGGCAACGTATCCGGGCAGTCCGGCACCTGAGTCCAGGCCAACTCTTCGTTCATCGACTGTTGAAGCAACGGCAACTTCTCCCGATCGCGGACCACGGCATAGAGACCGGGGATCAAGCCATCCACGCGATGCACAAACAGCAGGAGATGAATCGCAGGCTTCCACGGCAAGACATCCCAGGGCATCGGCCGGTCCAGTTGCGGCAAATCTGCCGCGGGCATGACGCGACCCAACATCCGAAAGAGTGTGGCTGATGCAATTGACGTCTTGCCGTCAAAGGCAACAGCGCTCCGGCGTTGCCGAATGAGCTGGCCCGCCAATGGGATCTCGTGAAGCGTGAATCGTGAAGCGGCACTTGCGAGAAACCGTGGCAGGGCGACTGACTGCTGTTCCATCGTAGGTTTCCAACTCGCCTCCGCCGCCTCATCAATCATCTCCCACCGCACCCCATGCTCACCGCTTAACTTATTGGCCTTGCCGTGCCATGTTCCGACAACAAGGTCTTTCACTGTCGCGGCATCGATACATAATGGAATCTCGTCATTCGCACTTCGAGCCTCTTGCCCCTCGCCTCTGGCCTCAGGCCAAAGTATGCAGAGACAGTCCGGATGTTCCCGCTCGGCTTGAAGGAAATCCCCCACACGATCGGTCCCCAATAGCGCAGCAACTGTGTCTTGCGCGACTCCATCCAGCAGCGTCATATTCCAGCCCAACGTCGCCGCCGCAATTCGCGCTGTGCCGATCGCATGGCCCACATCGTGGTTACAGTACCGAAAGGCTCGCTCGCCATACTTCCAGGCCTCCCGCCAATGGACGGAAGTCAGCCCAAACAGGAACGCCCCCGAAGGAAACGGTGCAAGGAGACGAGTCATCTGATCGGCAGCGAACGCTGCCCGCAGCTCAAGCCCATGCTCCCTCGGCGCATAGTGATAGAGGCCTGCCTTCAGATTCAGCCCATCTATCTGAGGCAGGACAAGATAGCCCTCCGTCGGATGGAGATTGCCGGACGAGGGGTTGCTTCGCAGGGCCCACAGCATGTCCCCCGCCTGTTTCCACGCAGACAGCGCGAGGGAAAATTCCAGAAACCGTGAGAGCGCGGGCAATGTGACCGGCTTGGCTGCCACCGCTCCCCGCTCATAAATCGCGTCATAGGACGGAGAAACCGGCTCGTCTTCCTGCTTCAGAAGCGGGAGCGGAACAAACATCGCCTCCTCATATCGCCTGAACGGATCAGGCTGATTCGCCCAATCCAGATAACCGAGCGAGCGGGCATACCGGTTGAAATGATGCTTGGTCTGGACGTGATAGCGGATCACGCGATCGATGGGATCGGTCGGCATAGTCTCGACGGGTTCGCGATACAAGGGGATTTCTGTAGCCATCGTAATGTCCGCCACAGTCTACAGAGCCGCAAGAAGGAAAGTAAACGCGCGCATTGACCTCCCTTTCTCCCCCCGCGTATGCTGCAAGTCAGCACAGCAAAAGAGGGACCATGCAATTCGACGCCGCCCTTGCCGCGCACGATACATTCCAACGATCCGAGGCTGAGCTTGGCTCCGACTGGGATACGGCCATAGCGCTTGAAGACACCTTTTCTTCCAACGCCGGATCGACGGCGCGGGAGGCCTATGAGGGCTTGCTGGCCATCGCCACTCGCTACCCAAAGGCCCACTCCTTCCAGGCCTTCTGTATCTTCATCACCTGGCAACAAGTGACAGAAGAGACCATTGCGCATCATTTCCAAACCGGCATCAGACTCTGTGAAGCGTATCTCGTCTCTCGGGATGCGAAGGACACGCAAGACACCGCCTACGTCACCGAACTCTACGAATCGTTCCGGGCAGGATTGGGGCTGGATGAAGAGGACGACATTCAAGTCGAGTTTCGACGGGACGAGCCGAAGGGCGGAGACTGACCGAACTTGTATCTCGTGAAGCGTATCTCGTTGGGGATAAGAGCATATGGCTCATGGCGTATAGCTGAAACAAAGACACCCGCTTCACTCCGGACCATACGCTATTGGCTATACGCCACAGGCTCTTTTCTTCAGACGAGATACGAACGGCGGTTCACGAACCAATGTCGGACGACCACAAACATCGCGCGCGCATTTTTCTCCACCGCGGCCAACTGGCGCAAGCCAGAACGGCCTACGAACAGGCAATCGCAGACGATCGCCTCGCCAAAGATCAGCGCGCCCTCTCCGATTCACTCGGCAATCTGGGCAATGTCTGCGCGCTATCCGGCGAGCTCGATCACGCAGAAACTTGCTACAGAGAGGTGCTGAATATCCAGCGCATGGAGCAGAATCAACAGGCCATCGCCCACACGCTGGTGAATCTCGGCAACCTGCACGTCGGAGCCGACAGACCGGAAAAGGCCCGTCCCTACTACCTCGAAGCCCTCGACCTCCTCATCCCCCTGAACGATCACCGCGCACTCGGCATCCTCTACCATAACCTCGGAGTGGAAGAGGCCCGCCAGGCACAGTGGGATGCAGCGACCGCCTACTTCACCCAGGCCCTCGATGCGCATCGTGTCGTCGGCAATGAGGAAGGGCTGGCACTCACCTACAGCCAGATGGGCAAAGCATTCCTGGATGCCGGCGACCTGCGACAGGCGGAAAAATGTTTCAACAACGCCTCCGAACACTTCATCAAGCTTGGGAACGCCCATGGCGAAGCCGCGGTGCTGCGTCTGTTAGCTGACGTGTATATCCGCGTTGCCGATCACGCATCGGCTGTCCGTTGCCTCGAACGCGTCGTGTTTCTCGCGACGCACTACAGCCTGCCGGAGTTGAGCCGCGACCTGGAATCGTTGAGCCATATCCGCCAATCTGCCCCGCACCCCTAACCCATCCCGGGCGCTCGCGAGATCTCACACCGTACTGAGATCTGGCTCTCGCCTTCGTTACAGTGGTAACATACGTGCCACACTCACGAGGAGGCTGGCGTGGATATTGACGCATTCAGGCAGATGGTTACCAAGAACCCGAATGGCTTCTTAGGCCGCTATGGACTCGGCAACAAAATCATTCAGGAGCGTGGCAATCTCGAAGAGGCCGTCGAGCATCTGCGCGTCGCCGTGCAACTCGATCCCGTCCACGTCGCCTCGCACCTGGGCCTTGGCCGCGCCTTAGTCTCTTTGGGACGGAAGGACGAAGCGAAGCCCATCCTGCAAGCAGGCATCGACGCGGCCCGCTCCGGTCGATCGAACGGAGGCGTGGACCTCGTCCCTGAGATGCAGCTGTTGCTACAAACCTTGTGATAACGAATCGGATCGTGCAGGAGGAAGGAGTGCTCCATGAAAATTGAAGACGCCAGACGGCGAATCGAGTCGGCGATGACGCAGTACGGAGCCCAGGCCGGGATGGCGATCGACCTGGTGATCAACGAAGTGCGCTCCGATCTCGGCGCTGCCACGGCCAATGAATTGATCGACGAATTCGACCTTGAGCTGCAATACAACATTGCGCCGCTAGAGTCGGACTACTCCAACAGCTAAACCCAATTACAAATTAAAAAGTAAAAATTCAAGCGTGTCCGAACCCCTTACGCTTGGACGTTCTCTCCAATTGAAATATTTTTCAACTTTTCACTTTTCACTTTAACCTTCTCCCTACAATGCCGCTAATTTGGTGTGCGATCTCCGGACATGGGTATGGTCACGCCGCGCAAGTCGTGCCCGTCCTCAACGCGCTGGGCAATCTCGTGCCAGGTGTAACCGCTATCCTCCGCACCATGGTCCCCGCCTCATTTTTTCGAGACCGCCTGACTGTTCCCTGGGACCTTCAACCAGTGCAGCAGGATGTCGGCTGTATCCAAGACGGCCCCCTCAAGATCGATATCGACGCAACCTGGGCTGCACACCACCGCTTTCACGACACCTGGGACGCGCGACTGTCCCAAGAAGTCGCCGCCATGCAAGCGGCATCACCCACGCTGGTTATCGCCGACACACCCTACCTCGCCATCGAAGCCGGTTCACGCGCACAGATACCGACCGTCGCCTTGGCGAGCTTGACCTGGGACCTCGTGCTCAAGGAGTACGGCCACGCATCAGACCGTGCACAGCAGCGGTTGATGCAATGCATCCGTGATTCCTATGTAAAAGCCCACAGCGCCCTTCGCATCACCCCTGCTCCCGACATCGATGTCTTCTCCAACATTATCGATATCGGCCCGATAGCCAGCCCCGCCTCCCCTGAGCGAGACCGACTTGCCTCGGCCCTCGCCCTTGCGCCAAATGAACGAACCGTCCTCGTCGGATTCGGCGGCATTCCACTGAGGTCTCTCCCGCTTGAACACATCGAACAGCTGCGCCGCTACCGTTTCATTTTCGATGGCCCGGTCCCGCCGGGATATTCCCGGATTCATTCCGCTGCCACGCTTCCGTTCTCTATTCAGACCCTCCTTGCCTCTGTGGACGTCATCGTCACCAAACCGGGTTACGGCACCGTGACTGAAGCCGTCGCACTTCAACAGCCAGTCGTCTATGTCCGCCGATACAATTTTGCCGATGAGCCGCCGCTGGTCGACTACCTCCATCGCTACGGACGTGGCATCGAACTATCGCTCGATGACTTTACGCAAGGCCACTGGGAGCCAGCCTTACGGCAAGCCTTGGCCGCACCCCTGCCTTCGTTATCGCCACCGCCACCAACCGGCGCAGCAGAGGCAGCCGAAGTGATCGCCCGATCCTGTCGGGTCTCATGATACGACTGCGAGCCGTTGCCACCTTCTTCCCTGCGGCTCCACCACCTATTTCCTGATCCGATCGTCGCATGCGCGACACACAACGCTTGACCTCTCCACGCTGGGCCGTTACAACCTCTCGATAGACCCTCGTCTGTACGGACGGCGAGGAGGATTCGTCGAGCCGACCAATAGGTACCATGCGCGCCCTGCACCATCTGACAATTGCAGCCCTGCTCTGGGGATTCTGCCTGACCTCTCCGCCTGCGCTCTGGGCGCTTGAGAAATACGGACGCCCCCTGCCGGAAATGGAAGGGGCACATGACCAGGGCGAAGAGCACTGGCTCCAGGGCTATCTCCTCACCGGCGCCTTCATGCACAACCCCAGTTTTGCCGCGAGACCGGACAATAGCGGCTTAGTCGGCCTCCGTCACATGATCCATCTCGAAACGGATATTTACAAAGAGTATTTGCAGTTCTATACCGATCAGAACTTCTTTTCCGACCGAAGGGCAGGCTGGATCAGTCTTTCGGAGTGGGATTCCGTCTATGCCTTCACCGGCGCTATTCGCAACTGGGGATGGCGCCTGCAATATGAACGAGATGCCCCCTTGGATCGAAACGGCCTGATACAGGCCTATGCCGATACACTCGTCACCTACCGGCCGGCCGATGCCCGCAGCCTCAGCTGGTGGCGCTCGGCGTTCCCCGATCAGAACCTCACGGTCTATGCCGGCGGCGGGTGGCTTTTTCACAACCAGACCTACTTTGCCCGCCCGGACAACACCGGCCGCGCACTGTTTCGATACATCGCGCATGCCGATCTCGACCTCTACCGTAATCGTGTCGTCCTCTTCGTCGACGGCAATTTCTTTACGGACCGGAGCGCAGCCAACGTCCTCCAGCCGAGTGAGTTCGATTTGGTCATGGGGC
>JBEGVJ010000028.1:0-3670 GCA_041178465.1 Nitrospirota bacterium | reverse complement strand
ACTGGACGCGAATAGACTCGGCTTGGGCCGGATTCGTCGAGATCATCACCCGGTCAGGTGCCGACGCACAGACCACCCGGCGCATCGTCTGCTGAATCAGCGTTTCATCTCCCATAATCCGTAGCAGTTGTTTGGGAAACAACTGCCGGCTAAGCGGCCAAAACCTGGTGCCGCTACCGCCTGCCATGATCACGGGATACAGATGGTTGTGCAGTTCGCGGTTCGAGGTTGGTCGTTTGGAAGAAGCCATAAACTGATCTCTTATCCTACGAGCGTTTTCCTGAACGTGAACCTTCGGACTTCGGACTTTCGCCTTTCGCCTTTCGGCTTTGGGCTGCCAGAATCATTTCAATGATTTCGCGAACCGCCCCCTCCCCACCCTTCTTCTGGCAGATATAGTCGACCACAGCCACAACCTGCGGCATCCCATCGGCCGGTGTAGCGGAAAAACCCACAGCCTTCAGCGTCTCCAGATCGTTGATATCGTCCCCGATATAGGCGACCTGGCTGAGCGTGAGCCCATGGCGTGACGCCATTTCACGGACAAGAGACAACTTGTCCATCACCCCTTGGTGCAGCTCAGGAACCATGAGCTTCTCGGCACGCCGCGCCACTAGCTTGGTCTGCTCCTGCGTCACGATGGCGGTGATGATCCCGGCCTTCTGCAACAGCTTGATCCCCATGCCGTCGCGCGTATTAAACTTCTTCCACTCATCGCCGGACTCGGCATAGTACATCCCCGCGTCCGTTAAAACGCCATCGACATCCGTGGCAAACAGACGAATCCGTTGAAGTATTGCAGGCGAAATCTTCCTGGACCGGCCTGTTTTTCGTGTTGCTCGTTGAGCCATCGTGTGATCTCTATCAGAAGGCTGAAGAAATCAGCCCGCGTCGGTCTCGCAGCGTTGTGGAGGAGTTCGGCTGTCCCCGGCGTCGGTCCACCACCCTACCCCAAGACCCCGGATCAGTGTTCCATCTGCGATAGAAACACTGTTGCCGTCGGTGTGTAGGTTGGAACAGCCTGGTGAAGTCGGCAAATCAGTTCATCGTCATCGCCATGACTGACTGCAGCCTCAAGATACGCGATCGCCCGATCGAAACGATCCGAATGGACCCCTGACACACTGATCGCGCGTCGGATCTTTGCGTGTGCTGTAGGCGCAACAACTTCCGTCGCTTCAAAAAGTTCCTCGTGCAGTTTTTCTCCTGGACGCAACCCGGAGTAGACGATTTTAATATCCTGATCCGGCACAAGACCGGACAGAATAATCATATTCCTGGCCAGATCAACCACGCTGACCTGCTCCCCCATATCCAGCACGAACACCTCGCCACCCTGCCCCAAACGGCAGGCCTGCAACACCAAGTGCACCGCCTCAGAAATCGTCATAAAGAACCGTTTGATCTCGGGGTGAGTCACGGTGAGCGGCCCGCCCTTTCGAATTTGATCCGCAAATAACGGGACGATGCTGCCATTGCTGCCCAGCACGTTCCCGAATCGCACGACCGTGAACTGTGTGTGCCCTTTGCGATTCAGATCCTGCACCAGATCTTCAGCAATCCGCTTCGTGGCCCCCATAACGCTTGTCGGATTCACGGCCTTGTCAGTCGAAATTAAAACAAACCGTTCCACCCCGGCAGCCAACGCCGCTTCCGCAATCACACGAGTCCCGAACACATTGTTGCGCACGGCCTCCCGGGGGTTCAATTCCATCAGCGGCACATGCTTGTGTGCCGCCGCATGAAACACAAGGTCTGGCTCGGTCTGTCGAAACGCCTCGGCCACCCGCTCCGCGTTCGTCACATCGCCGACGAACGCAACGACCTTCACGTTCGGAAACCGTGTCCGCAACTCCAGGTCCAGGGCAAAAAGACCATTTTCGTATCGCTCGAACAGGACAAGTTTCGCCACACGGTAATGGACAATCTGCCGGCACAGCTCCGCCCCTATCGATCCGCCCGCGCCAGTCACAAGCACCGTTTTCCCGTCCAGCAAGGGATGGAGCTCCTGCTGATCCATCTGAATGGGCTCACGCTGCAGAAGATCCTCTAGACTCATCGGCCTAATCCGCCTCAGCGCCTCCGAGTTCGTCAACAATTGTGTCACGCTCGGCAAAACCTTGATGGGAACTTTACACCCCTCCGACGCAGAAAGGATTCGCTGCTTCAATATGGTTGAGGCCGAGGGAATCGCCACAATGATCTCATGCACGATAAGCCTGCGCGCCAGAGCGGAAATATCCTCAATCGCCCCCACAACCGGCACGCCGTGAATCATCATCTTCCGCTTGACTGGATCGTCGTCCACCAACCCGATCGGTCTGTAGTGAGAGGCCCTATCGCCCAGCATATCTCTGACCAGCAACTCACCGGCATTGCCCGCGCCGACCACCAACACTCTTCGAGCCGCAGGGCTTACTACGTGAAGCCATTCACGGAAGCAACGAACGGCCAGCCTGGCGCCCGCCAAGTACAGGCCACTTAGCAGACCGGTCAGAACGATTACTGACCGCGGATACTGCGTCCACTGGAACACACCGTGCAGGATGACACCTAACGACACGGTCCCTATGATCGAGGCCCACAAGATTCGTCCGAGGTCATGCATCCCGACATAACGCCACAAGCCCTGCTGGATTCCAAACACCCAGAGCCACGCGCTCATCACCACAAGAACAAAGGGGAAGCCCCGCTTCGCCACATCCTCGTAAGCAGTCGGGATCTCTCCATCAAACCTGAGCGTAAATGCGGTCCAGTTTGCTAAGGCAATTAACACAAGCTGGATCCCCACCACGAAAACACAGCGGTACTCGACCAGCGGTCCCCCGCATCGTGCCGCTACAGATTGGAAAAGTTTAATTGCGACAGGCCTCATCAGTCCCACACCACTCGCGACATGAAAATTGCTCGATTTAATTTGTGAGGATACCATGGCAGATACTCACAAAAACCTCAACCCTCTTGCCCTGGCTCTACCCTGCTCTCTCGCGCTTGCATGATAGCCTTGACGCACGGCTGGCACAACTTAAAACCTAAAAGAGGATCGCCAGTGTGCCGACAAACATTTGATCAAACTGGAGGCGAACAAATAATCCAATGGTACCTGTTGCGGCGACAAACGAGATGGCATGAGTTGGGTCAACTCCTCCAGACGAAGCCCCCAAACGGGCAGGCAGGCAGATCCCGTCAACGGCATGCTCTCACCTGCCATGCGTACTGGCTCCAGGCACGGCTCGTTGCTCAACAAGATGAACGGCCTTGGCCAGAACGAAGAACCCGAGCGCTAGAAAGACCACAACCATGAAGCGAAGCTGAGGAGCGGCATACTCATACACAAGAGCGAGCGCTCCGCAGACCATCATCAGAACGTATTCCGCCACTACCGTTCGACGGTGCCCCCATCCCCCGAGAACCAGCTTCTGGTAATAATGCTCCCGGTGGGGGCGCCAGATCTTTTCTCCCCGCAAGAGCCGTCTCAGCAATGTCACCGTCGCATCCACGATAAAAGGGGAGAAGACCAGTCCCGGAAACCACAATGTCCATAGCCCCGATTGCCAGCCGACAAGCCCTAAACCCGCAGCGAGAAATCCAAGGAGCGTTGAACCGGCATCCCCCATGAACACCCGCGCAGGATGAAAATTCAACAACAGAAACGCGCCAGCGGCTGCGG
>JBEGVJ010000027.1:0-13784 GCA_041178465.1 Nitrospirota bacterium | reverse complement strand
GCGCCGCCATGACGGCAAATAGCAGAATCACGATCTGCACGGCCTTGACCAACAGCATCCGGACCGGCGGCTCCATGTCCTGGCGATCGAGCCACTGCTGCGTCAGCTTGCCAATCCAGCGGGCGACCAGCACACCAACCCCGAACACGATCGCCGCACCCAGCACTTGAAACCCGTAGCGGATAACGTATTCCATGAGAAAATCCATTCCCGGCATCACAGCACCTCCTCTAGCAGGCCGTTAGAAAACTATTGAAGACTCCGGTCCATGTTCTTTGAGATGTCGGCAGGACTGCCGTCATCTGCCGACGGTGAGCCAGACATAGGGCATCAGGTAATAGGCCGCCAGAGACAGCACCACGCCAAGCGCCGCCCCGAGCAACCCGGCTACATAGAGCCCGGCGAACGGGAAAAGAAGCACGATCAGGATCATCAGAATCGCGAGGAACCGATGGCGCTCGTAGAAGCATTGGCGCTGCTCGCTGCTGAGCGAATCGGTGAAGGAGAGCTCGGAACGACGCGGCATAGGCGCAGTATAGTACAAGCCACGGAATGAGAACAGGACGAGAGACCCGCTCCCTGAGAGAGCAAGGCTGGCGCGACGTGGAACAGGCCGGTCTCGTTTCCCTGATCTCTTTGGCCTATTTCGTCTGTCTCGCGAGCCGGGCCAGAAAACTCACCAACACAACCAGAGAAACCAGACAGACCAGATAGACCAGAAAAACCACATCACCCAGATGAACAAGACCGACATGCGCCTGTTGGTTCGAGTACAATCGTGGTTCTGACAGCACTTCCACGCTGGAGACCTCGACGATGATCGTGACGGCGGAGGCCAATGGCCGGAATCAGCGGCAGGCGCTCGTGGCTGCTGGCCTGGTGGCCTGGGCTGCGGGATTGTTGGTCTGGCTCTCCCCTCCTCTGTGGCTTCTGCTGGGGCTGAGTCCGTTCACATACTGGTGGATGCGGCGACGGTATCTCCGACGGATGGCAGTGATGCGGCAGCCGTTCCCCGAAGAGTGGGAGCGGATTCTTCGCGGACACGTCGCATTCTTCGTGGCGCTGGGCGAGGCAGAGAAGGCGCGATTCCGGCAGCTGGTGCAGATCTTTCTCGACGAGGTCCGGATCACAGGCATTCGCACGGAGGTGGACGAGACGATTCGGGTGCTGGTAGCGGCGAGTGCGGCGATCCCGATCTTCGGGTTCCACGACTGGGAATACCATCGACTGCGCGAGGTGCTGATCTATCCGGATGCGTTCGACGACGCCTACCAGAGCCATGGCGGGTCCGATGAAACTATTCTTGGGATGGTCGGCCTGCACCATTTGAGCGGGGTGATGATTCTCTCCAAACCAGCCCTCCTGGCTGGATTCGCCCATCAATCAGGCAAGCAGAATGTGGGGGTGCATGAGTTTGCGCACCTGGTCGAGAAGGAAGCGGGCGAGTATGGCCTCCCGCCCGAGGTGCCCTGGATGGTGGTCCGGCAGTGGGTGCGGTACGTGGCCAGGGAACTGGCTCGTCCGCCGAAACATCGCGCCCACGTCAGCGCCTATGCCTACACGAACGAACATGAATTCTTCGCCGTGCTGGCCGAATATTTCTTCACATCGCCCGAGCTGTTGAAACGGCGTGATCCTGTCTTGTACGCCATGCTGCGGGACATGTTTCACCAAGACACGGGATCATTGCTCCCGTTGGCGCTCCGGCGCCGCCGGGGGATCGGCCGCAACGCGCCCTGCCCTTGCGGCAGCGGCAAAAAGTACAAACACTGCTGCCGCAGGGAGCGCAAAGAACGGATAGCGTAAAGGAATGGCTAGCAGCCCAGGGCGAGAGGCAAGGGGCATGAGACGCCCACGCCGATGCTCGTGACGCCGGAGCCAATTGTCAGCACTCTTCTCAGAATACCTGCGGCTCCGTGGGAGGATCGGTTTCAGGTCGGTACCGCAGCGTGCTCGGTTCGATGGCAGGTGCAATACGCCCTGCATCGAGAAGGATGGCGACGAGCATGTCGCTCATGACGTTCACGCCAGAGCGAGCCCGGGCGATGATCCAATCCACCGTCATGATGAGGGGAATGGCCGCGACGATGACGTGCGCCGGCAAGCCTGCGGCTGAAAGGACGAGCGGCAACACGATCAGACCGGCTTCCGGAATGCCAGCCACGCCGGCCCCTGCGATGATCGACGCGGCGACGATCAACAACTGATTCGCCAGCGGCAGTTCGAAGCCCAGCGCTTGGGCGAGAAAGAGCGCGGCCATCGCTTCATAGAGCGTGATGCCGTCGTTGTTGAGGTTCGTGCCGACACAAGCTGCGAGACGCGACGATTGCGGCGAGACCTGCATCCGTTCGAGGCACCGAAGCGTGACCGGCACGGTGGCGAGGCTGCTGTTACACGACACGGCGGTCATGATCGCATCGGCCCCCTGCCCCAGATAGATCTTCGGCGACTTCTTCCCCACCAGCCAGGCAACGAGCGGATAGTAGACGAGCGCATGGACGGCGAGCCCCAGGAGCATGGCGGCGAGGAAGATCCAGAGGACGGTGAAGACGCCGATGCCTGCCTTGCCGACGACCTGCGCGACAACGCCGAAGACGGCGAGCGGCACCAGGAGGATAATCCACCCGAGCGCCTGCACGAGCCAGCCATAGAGGCGCTCGATGGCTCGCACCAGCGCATGGATTACCCAGCTCCCCTGCGCTGCACCGCCCCGCAAACGACGGAGCGTGGCGCCGATGACCAGGGCGAGCAGGACGACTCCAATGATGTTGTTGCTGGAAAACGGCGCCATGATGGTGCGGGGAATATAGGACGCAAGGTCCTCGATCGGATTCTGCGATGGCGCGAACTTCGCGGCCGATGACGCGGAGCCTGGCACGATGTGCAGTAACTCATCGACGTGGCCGTACCAGGCCAGGCCAGGCTGCCAGGTGTTCATGATCACGAGGCCGATGGTCATGGCAACCGAAACGTTGACGAGACAGATGACGAGCAGCTTGGTCCCCTGGCGCAGCGGGAGGCTGGTGCGGATGAGCGCGTCGAGAATCGCGAAGAAGATGAGCGGGATGGCAAGCGTCTTGAGCAACGTCACGACGAACAGGCCGAGCCGGCCCAGATGCTCGTTGCGCAGGCCGCCCAGATAGGGCGCCTGACCGAAGATGGCTCCGAGTAGCGCGCCGCAGGTCACGGCGATGAGCACTTGCGTATAGAGCGGCAGAGGAATCCAGCGTTGTGTTGTGTGCATGGTGGTCTCGTGTGGCCGCGGAAGAATACCCGTTTCCCCAGGAGAAAGCACCTCGTCGTAGTGGAGATGGCCAGAGGCCCTTGGCGAAAGGCAAGAGGCGTGAATCGTCAGACGTGAGACGTGTGGGGCAGAAGGCGAGAGGAACGCCTCTCCGTTCCTTATCCCTGCTTCCTCTGCCCCATTTTACTTTCCTCTCCCTTCCACAGCCGCTCGATGTTCCCCTTGTGATTCATCACAATGAGGCCACTGACGACGACGGAAAAGAGCACGAACTCCACGGTCGGATGGAGCAGTACGGCAATAAGAGGAAAGAGCCCGAACGCGGTGAGAGCGCCGCCGGAGGAGTAGCGCCACAGCAGGACGGCCCCGAGCCAGGCGAGCAGAAGAATAAAACCGATGAGCGGGGCGACACCCAGGACTGAGCCCAGCGCTGTAGCCACGCCCTTGCCGCCGGTGAATCCGAGAAAAGGAGAAAAGAGGTGCCCGAGAAACGGCGCGAGCGCCACGAGCAAAATGGCCCATTCGTCTTGCAGCAATTGCGTCGCGGCGAAACCCATCACCCAACCCTTGCCCATGTCGCCGATCAAGGTCAGGATGCCGGCCTTCTTGCCGGACACGCGCAGCACGTTGGTGAAACCGACGTTCTTGCTCCCGACCGTACGAGGATCCGGCAACCCCATCGCCCTGGAAACGACGATACCGAATGGAATGGCCCCCAGCAGATAGCCGGCAACCACAAGACCAACCAGCAACCAACTAATATCCATGGGAATTTCCGACAAGAATGAAGAGAGAATTGATTGCAGGACTATGCCGAAGGCACTGGGATGCACGGTTTTTCACTGACCGCACTCATCACCCATCACTGGTCACACGTCACAGGGCTTCAGCTACAGGCCCTTGGCTACGACCTGCTTCCAGAAACTCCACACATACTGCCCGCCTGAAATGTAACCAAGCACCAGCGACAGGTAGAGCGTGACGATCCCTGCCAGGTGCAGATTGCCGAGATTGGATAAGAATGTGCCTTCGAGGATCAAGAACACGATCGCCACGACCTGCAACGCCATCTTGTATTTGCCCGTCGTCTCCGCTGCGATCACCATCCCTTCGCCTGCGGCAAAGGCGCGAACGCCCGTGACCGCGACCTCACGCGCAATGATCAAGATGGCAACCAAGGCGCTCACGCGATCGATGTTGACCAGGAGGATTAAGGCGGAGAGGACCAACAACTTATCGGCGATAGGATCGAGCAGCTTCCCAAGCGTGGTCACCTGCCCGTTCCGGCGGGCCAGATAGCCATCCAACAGATCGGTGACCGCTGCAACAATAAAAACGAGGGCTGCGCTGAGGGATCGATCCGGGGTCGGCGTGGCAAACAGCACCACGAAGACCGGGATTAAGAGGATACGGGTAAGTGTAATGAAATTCGGCAGATTGAGCGATTCCTGCCCGACCGATTTCCATACCGCCAACACGCGATTCATCGGTGACCTCTTCCGTGCATGATTGTATACAAAATATTGTAGCACGACAGAAGAATGGTCCCGCAGGATGCTCGAAAAGTTCGCCTGGCAAGGCCGCAGTAATCTATCACTTACTCAGGGGTGGCCTGGTCGATCCTCGATCGTGCGCGTTCCGCGAGCAGGAGGACGGCCAGGCTACCCTTCCCATCATTCAGAGGCCGCGCGTTGCGAGGGCACGGGGATCGTCCCAGCCACCCGCTCTCTTTTTCAGCATCCTGCTAGACGATGCCGTGCTTCAGTAAATCATGCAGATGCACCACCCCGACAATGCGCTTGGCCTTGTCTGCGACGACGAGCGTCGTGATGGCATAGCGTTCCATCATTTCGACCGCCTTGGCTGCCAGTTCGTCCGGTCCGATCAACTTAGGATGGCGCGAGGCCAATGACCCTGCTGTCCCCTTCGAAAAATCTCCGCCCTGCTGGACAAACCGCCGCAGGTCGCCGTCGGTAATGACCCCCACGAGTGCGCCGGCTCGATTGACCACCGTAGTCATGCCGAGCTTCTTGGCCGACATTTCCAAAATGGCCACCGAGGCTGAGACCGTCTCCTTCACTTGAGGCAACTCCGCGCCGGCATGCATCAGGTCCCGGACTTTTACCAACAACCGGCGTCCTAACGTTCCGCCCGGATGAAACTGCGCAAAATCCTGAGCTTTGAATCCGCGCTTGTCGAGCAGGGCCACGGCCAGGGCATCGCCCATCGCGAGCGTCGCGGTGGTGCTTGCAGTCGGCGCCAGCCCCATAGGACAGGCCTCTTCTGCAACGGACACGTCCAGCGCGACCGCGCTATTCTTGGCCAAGGTCGAACCCATCCGACCGACAATCGCCACAACGGGAATGCCCATGCGCTCCATGAAGGGCAGGAGCTGCAGAATTTCCTGCGTCTCGCCGCTGTTCGAAATCGCAATGAGCACATCGCCTCGCGCCAACATGCCCAGATCGCCATGGAGCCCTTCGGCTGGATGGAGGAAAAACGACGGCGTCCCCGTACTCGCCATGGTCGCGGCGATCTTCTGCCCGATCAAACCTGATTTGCCCATGCCCGAGACCACGACCTTGCCCTTGCAGTCATAGAGCAGGTCCACGGCCTTCGAGAACCCGCCGTCGAGACGTTTGATCATGGCCTGGACGGCGCGGGCCTCGATATCCAGCACGCGCCGGCCGACGTCGAGGCTGGTTCCGCCCTTCGACCTCGCGGACGTGGCGCCCTTTGGCTTGGTTACTTTTGCGGTTGTGCTGCGTCGCATATCCGTAGGACCCGTTCTAGCAAAGCTTTGAGTTGATGAAGCGGCACCATGTTCGGTCCGTCCGACAGAGCTTCGTCCGGATTGGGATGGACTTCCATGAAGAAGCCATCGACTCCGACGCCGGCTGCCGCACAGGCCAAGGGCTCGACAAATTCACGCTGGCCACTGGACTTGGTTCCCCCGCCTCCCGGCAACTGCACGCTATGAGTGGCGTCGAACACCACCGGGTAGCCGAAGCTCCGCAGGACCGGGAAGGAGCGCATATCGACGACGAGATTGTTGTAGCCGAAGGAGGAGCCCCGTTCGGTCAGGATGATCCGCCGGCTTCCCGCCTCCTCCACTTTTTTCACCGCATTGCCCATTTCCTGGGGCGAAAGGAACTGGCCCTTCTTCACGTTCACGACTTTGCCGGTCTTGGCCGCCGCGATAAGCAAATCGGTCTGCCGGCAGAGAAAGGCGGGAATCTGAAGCACGTCCACGATCTTTCCCGCCTCGGTCGCCTGTTCTTCCGTATGAACGTCCGTCAAGACAGGAAGGCCCAGCTGATCCTTGACCTTCTTCAGTACTGCCAGGCCCTTTTCGAGACCAGGTCCGCGATAGGAATTGATGGAGGTCCGGTTGGCTTTGTCGAAGGACGCCTTGAAGATATAGGGCATGCCCAGAGCCTGGGCGATCTCGGCGATGCGCGATGCCGTCTCCAGCACGAGCTGTTCGCTCTCAATGACACAGGGCCCGGCAATCAGAAACGGCCGATGCCCAGCCCCAACCTTGAAATTTCCTATCTCGACTTCGTGTGCCATAGGTTTTCTTTCTTTCCACATCCCGTGAGATGCTCAAACCAGTCTTTGAGCGAGGCCGCAGGCGAATCGAAACCGGAGGCGTACCCTCAAGGGTACGTTGAGGATTTCGACGAGCCGAGAACGAAGCTGAAAGCTGGTTTCAGCCTCTCACTTCAGAGGCCGCACTTGCGGCGAAGCGCCGCTCCGACAAACCCGCTAAACAGCGGATGCGGACGGTGGGGCCGCGAATTGTATTCCGGATGGAACTGCGTCGCCAGGAACCAGGGATGATCTTTCAACTCGACGATCTCGACCAGCCGGCCGTCCGGCGACAGCCCGCTCAACACGAGACCCTTGGCCAGCAATTGCTCTCGATAGGCGTTGTTGAATTCGTACCGGTGCCGATGGCGCTCGCGCACTTCGCTCACCCCGTACATCTTTTGCGCCAGGGTTCCCTCCCCGAGCTTGCAGGCATAGGACCCGAGCCGCATCGTCCCCCCCTTGTCGCTGACCGATTGCTGGTCCAGCATCAAGTGGATGACGGGATAGGGCGACGCCTCGTCGAATTCCGCGCTGTTGGCGCCGGTTAGCCCCGCGACGTTCCGCGCAAACTCGATCGTCGCGCACTGCATGCCCAGGCATAGGCCGAAAAACGGAATCAGGTGTTCGCGGGCGTAGCAAATCGAGGCGATTTTTCCTTCGATCCCGCGCGAACCGAACCCGCCAGGGACCAGGATGCCATCGACCTCGCGCAGGATCCGCTCGGTCCCTTGCCGTTCAATGTCCTCCGACTCGATCCACTCGATGTTCACCTTCGTTTCATGGTCGATGCCGCCATGCACGAGCGATTCCGAGAGGCTCTTGTAACATTCCTTCAACCCGGCGTACTTGCCCACCAAGGCGATGGAGACTTCATGCTTGGGATGTTTGATCTTCTGAACCATCGCATCCCATTCGCGCAGGTTCGGCGGACCGGTCTCGAGATGGAGCAGGCGCACGATCAGCTCGTCCAGCCCTTCCTTCCGGAACACGATCGGCACTTCGTAAATCGTATCCACGTCCTTGGCCGTGATCACCGCGTCCTTTTCGACGTTACAGAACATGGCGATCTTGCCTTTGAGCTCCGGCGGCAGATACCGGTCGGTCCGGCAGAGAAGGATGTGCGGCTGAATACCGATCTCCCGCAGCTTGTTGACGGAGTGCTGCGTCGGCTTAGTCTTCAACTCACCGGCTGCGCCGATGTAGGGCACCAGCGTGAGATGGACATAGAGCACATTCTCGCGGCCCACGTCATAGGGCATCTGGCGAATCGCTTCGAGGAACGGCAGGCTCTCGATGTCGCCGACGGTGCCGCCGATCTCCACGATCGTCACGTCCATCCCCTTCGAGATGCGCATGATGCTTTGCTTGATCTCGTCGGTGACATGAGGCACCACCTGCACCGTCCCGCCAAGATAGTCGCCGCGGCGCTCTTTCGTGATGACCGAATGGTAGATCCGTCCGGTCGTGTAGTTGTTTTCCTTGGTGAGGGTCAGAGACGTGTACCGCTCATAATGTCCGAGATCCAGGTCCGTTTCCGCTCCGTCGTCCGTCACGTACACTTCCCCATGCTGATAGGGATTCATCGTGCCGGGATCGACATTGATGTAGGGATCGAGCTTGAGGAACGTGATCTTCAGCCCCCGGCTTTCGAGCAGGTTGCCGATCGAGGCAGAGGCAAGCCCCTTCCCCAGGGAGGAGACGACGCCGCCTGTGACGAAAATAAACTTGCTCATCGTGGCCCCCATCTTGTCGGATCGTATAACTCTGCCACGCAGGCCGCCATGCCTACCGGGAAGAAGCGGTCTTCAATGAACCCGTCTCCCGCTTGATGGCGTCACCCTGCCGGAGTTTCTCCGCGGCCGGTTCAACATCTTCCGGCGTATCCACCCGCAACGAGGCCTGCGCGGTCTCCCACACTCTGATCGGAATGCCGTGCTCCAATGCGCGCAGCTGTTCAAGCTTCTCCGCATCCTCCAACCGTCCGGTCGGAAGGGAGGCCAGCTTCAGCAAAGTATCGCGCCGGTACATGTACAAACCGAGGTGAATGTAATGTAACCCTTCAACTGCGCGGCGGCTGGGGTCGTCCCGTACCAGCGGAATCGGGGCGCGCGAAAAATAGAGGGCATTGCCAAGATAGTCCGTCACCACCTTCACCACCGAGGGACTCTGGACATCCTCCGTCGCATCGATCGCGCGCTTCAACGTCCCCATCTCCGCCCCGCTCGCGATGAACGGCTCGATGAGATCCGACAATAAGTCTGGCTGCAGCGGAATCTCATCCCCTTGCAGATTCACAAAATAGTCCCCGCCGAACATGCGCGCCACCCCGGCCACTCGATCGGTGCCTGTCCGATAGTCGCCAGTCGTGAGGACGACACGCCCGCGAAATCCTTCCACGGCCTGCTTGATCCGTTCGTCGTCGGTGGCGACCAGCACCTCCGTCACGGCACGACAAGCCGCCGCCTGTTCATACACATGCTGGATCATGGGCTTCCGTCCGAGCATGACGAGGGGTTTCCCTGGAAACCGCGACGACCCGTACCGGGCCGGGATCACCACCGTCACAGCTGGCGCAGCCTTAGTCATGACCCAGAGCCTCCGAGAGCTGCTCCACCGACAGCGTCGCGGTGCCCACCATGCCGACGACGACACCAGCCGCGTGGTTGGCCAACGCCGCTGCATCCCTCATCGAAGCGCCGGTCGAGAGCGCGAGCGCCAACGTCCCGATCACCGTATCGCCTGCGCCGGTGACATCGTAGACCTGGCGGGCTTGTGTCGGAATGTGCCAGGAGACGTTGTCTCCCTCGTAGAGGCTCATCCCTTTTTCGCCGCGTGTAATGAGCACCGCTTGGCACCCCAATCGCTGCCGGATGATCGCGCCGGCCTCGTTGCTGGCCTGATCGTCATCGCCATGCACCCCTGCGGCCTGCATCGCTTCAAGATGGTTCGGCGTGATGACCGTCGCCCCTTTGTAGTAACTGAAGTGTTCGACTTTCGGGTCAACGACGAGGGGAATCCCGCGAAGGGCCGCGAGCCGCGTGAGGTCCGCCATCAAGGTCGCGCTCACGACTCCCTTGGCATAGTCCGACACCACCAGGCAGGACAATTCTCGCAGTCGCGATTCGACGTAGCGGAGAATCCGCCGCTGCATCGCCGGCTTGAGCTCCCCTCGACGCTCCACGTCGTACCGCACGATCTGCTGATTGTGCGCAATGACGCGGGATTTTCTGGTGGTCGGGCGGTCCTGGTCGATCACGACCCCGCCGCGCCCAGAACGAGTCGATCCCAATTCTTTGAGGAGCATCCGGCCGGACTCGTCCGCCCCGATGACGCCGCACAAATCGACCTTCCCACCCAGGGCCAGAATGTTATTGAACACGTTGGCGGCGCCGCCGAGCCTGAACGATTCCGAGTCGACATGGACCACCGGGACCGGGGCCTCCGGAGAAATACGGCTCACACGGCCCCAGATATAATGGTCAAGAATGAGGTCGCCGATGACGAGCACGGAGGCTTGCGGGAAGCGCGCGATATACTGCCGCAGCACTTTCGGAGATGCAGGCTCGCGCCCCTGCCCCTCGGAGCCCGCCGCAGCCTGACGCGCGGTCTTTCCTATTGAATGGCTTTTCCGAATCGATCCCATCTGACCCACTCCGTCCATTGACCTTGTCCGCTCCACGACCAGTAGATGCGGAACGCCTTCCCGCGGATTTTCTCCTCGCGCACGAACCCCCAAAACCGGCTGTCCAAACTTTGGTCGCGATTGTCGCCCATCACGAAATAGGCGCCCTCCGGCACGGTCACCGGCCCAAAATTGTCGCGCGGATTGATAATGCCGTCGATGACCCCAGGATCGATCCGTTGCGTGAACAGTTTATCATCGAGGACGATCCCATTCACCAGGACGGCTTTGTTGAGAACCTGCACGGTATCGCCAGGCCCCCCCACAATGCGTTTAATGAAATCCTTTTCCTCATCCTCGGGAAACCGGAAGACGATGACGTCTCCCCGCTGCGGCTTGCCGAACTGGATGAGCGCCTGCGAGGCGTAGCAATTAATGGGAGGAAAGGCCGCGGAAAACTTGCACTGGCTGGGCCATTGAATGCCATAGGACAGCTTACTGACCAGGATATGGTCCCCGATCAACAACGTGGGAATCATCGAGCCGGAAGGAATTTTGAAGGCCTGGACGACAAACACCCGGATCGCAAAAGCCAGGAGCATCGCCACGACAATGGCCTCCGCATACTCGCGGAAGATGGACTTCCTGCCCGGCTGTGACAATACCGATGGTTCGTCGAACAGGGCCGGCGCGCCCACGGTATCCGTCCGCCCCTCGCGGGCCGCGGACGTGAGGTCGTCCACCGGAGGGCGATTCGTCTCCCCGCTCATTCCTCACCGACTTTCAAGATGGCAAGGAAGGCCTCTTGCGGCACCTCCACGCTCCCCACGGATTTCATGCGCTTCTTTCCTTCCTTCTGTTTTTCGAGGAGCTTGCGTTTCCGCGTGATGTCGCCGCCGTAGCACTTCGCCAGCACGTTCTTCTTCATGGCCCCAATCGTCTCGCGCGCGATGACCTTGCTTCCGATCGCCGCTTGAATGGCGATCTCGTACATCTGCCGTGGAATGAGTTCCTTCATTTTCTCGGCAAGTTGACGCCCACGCTGGATCGACCGCTCTTTATGGGTGATGAAGGACAAGGCATCGACCGCCTCGCCGTTCAAGAGAATATCGAGCCGCACGAGATCGGACTGGCGGTACCCGAGCAATTCATAATCGAGCGAGGCATAGCCCTGCGTGCGCGATTTGAGCTTGTCGTAAAAGTCGAGGATGACTTCGTTGAGCGGCATTTCGTAACTGATCACCACCCGCGTCGGATCGAGGAATTGGATGCTCCGCTGAATGCCGCGGCGTTCCTGACAGAGCTGGATGATGGCCCCCATGTACCGTTCCGGCGTAATCACCGAGGCCAGAATAAACGGCTCCTCGAACGATTCGATGCTGCTGGGAGGCGGGAGCTGCGAAGGGTTATTCACCTCCAGCATCTCACCCTTCGTCGTAAACACGCGGTAGACGACGGTCGGCGCGGTGGTCAGCAATGTCAGATTGTATTCGCGTTCAAGCCGCTCCTGGATGATCTCCATGTGCAGGAGCCCCAGGAAGCCGCAGCGGAATCCGAACCCCAAGGCAAGCGAGGTCTCCGGCTCGTATGCGAACGAGGAATCGTTCAACCGCAGCTTGACCAACGCATCCCGCAAATCTTCGTACCGGGCCGTGTCGGTGGGATAGAGCCCGCAGAACACCAGCGGCTTCACTTCTTTGTAGCCGGGAAAGGGCGTGCTCGTGGGCGTCACGGCATCCGTGAGGGTATCGCCGATTTTCACGTCCGCGACTTCCCGCATATTGGCACAGAGATAGCCCGCTTCACCGGTCAACAGCTCGGTCTTCTTGGTTCGCTTCGGCGTGAACTGTCCCACCTCCATCACTTCAAAGAGCCGATCGTTCGACATCACCTTGATCTTCATGCCGGGCCGCACGGAGCCGTCGACGATCCGGGCCAGCACGATCACACCCTGATAATTGTCGAACCACGAATCGAAGATGAGCGCCTTCAGCGGGGCATCGGGATCTCCGGATGGCGGTGGAATCCGCTCGATGACGGCTTCCAACACTTCCGGCACGCCCTTGCCTTCCTTGGCGCTGATGAGCAGGGCATCGCTGGCATCGAGCTGCAGCACATCGGAAATCGACTGCTTGGTGCCTTCGACATCGGCGCTGGCCAGATCGATCTTGTTGATGACCGGAATGATGGTGAGGTTATTCGCCATCGCCAAATTCACATTGGCAATGGTTTGTGCCTGCACCCCCTGAGTGGCATCGACGAGCAAGAGCGCTCCTTCGCATGCGGCAAGACTGCGCGAGACCTCATAGGTGAAGTCCACGTGCCCCGGTGTATCGATCAAATGCAACGAGTAAATCTTCCCGTCTTTGGCCCGATACTTGATCGCGACCGCGTGGGCCTTGATCGTGATGCCACGTTCCCGTTCCAGGTCCATCGCATCAAGGATCTGCTCCTTGGCCTCTCGGGCAGTCACCGCGCCAGTTGCGTCGAGGATCCGGTCAGCGAGGGTAGATTTGCCGTGATCGATATGGGCGATAATCGAAAAATTGCGTATAAGGCTTTGCAAATGCTAACTCTTTTCCCAATAAAATCGGTTCATTATAGTTACTGCCCCCCAGGTTGTCAAAGCAAGTGCCCCCTCGTATAATTCGCTCCGCACCGCGCCAACAACATCTGATAAGCGCCGATGGCTGATAGCTGATAGCGAATGGCAAGAGTCTGATTTTCAGACCTCTCGCTATACGCTATTCGCCATAAGCTCTTCTGCAACTCCTCCACCGTGGCACGAAAACCTTCGACGCGACAACTGATTGAGTGGGACCACCGGCACCTCTGGCATCCCTTCACCCAAATGCAGGAATGGGAGCAGGAGGAACCGCTCATTATCGAGAAGGGTAAGGGGGTCTCCCTGATCGATACGGAGGGGAAGCAGTACCTCGACGGGACCTCCTCCATCTGGGTGAATCTGCATGGGCATCGCCATCCAGCGCTCGACCGCGCCATCAAGACCCAACTCGACAAGATCGCGCACTCCACCTTCCTCGGCCTCTCCAATCCACCGGCTATTCAGCTGGCGCGTGAACTCATTCGCATCGCGCCGAAGGGCCTGACACGGGTGTTTTATTCCGACAACGGATCAACGGCGGTGGAAGTATCGCTCAAAATGGCTGTCCAGTACTGGCAGCAACGGCATCCCAAAGCAGGCCCTAAGAATACTTTTCTCCATCTGAAGCTGGCCTACCACGGCGACACCATTGGCGCAGTCAGCGTGGGCAACATCGAACTCTTCCATGCGCGGTTCAAATCGCTTCTCTTCCCTACCCT
>JBEGVJ010000026.1:0-8258 GCA_041178465.1 Nitrospirota bacterium | reverse complement strand
GCGCCTCCGGTTCGTATTTCTTGCCGATGCCTGCGACGATCTGTCGTTGTTCTGCTCCCTCGCCAAGACTGACTTGCAGTTTGAGGAGCTTCTCCGATTTCGGGACGCGCTCCGCACTGATAACCTTCGCGGTTTTCAGCTGAATCTTCATGAACTCGTCGATGGTGATCTGCGCCGGCGAATGGGCCTGTGGCGCGGGGCTAGAGGCGCTGGGCGCCTGAGAGGGTGGTATGGCAGCTGGCGCCGCTGCGGTGGGAGTCGGCTGAGGAGTCGCGGGTGTTTCGCTCACGGTCTTCGCTCCTTGTGGTTTTCCAGGCTTGTCATTTTTATCTATCTTCTTCACCGAAGCAGATTCTTTCAAGCCAATAGACATGGTATCGATGCGTGGGAAGAGGCTTGGACCCTTGCAAATTAAGATGGCTGGGCCACCGATGACGGTGCCTGATAAGGATAGTTTATACCGAAGTGGGGCATCCCACTCGTAGACCTCCTGAGAAATTGGCTTCGAAAAATCGAACGAGAATCCGAGTTGCTTGCTGAATTCCTCGGCAGTGTTTGGCATGTAGGGGTAGAGCAGCACAGAGAGCAGGCGTAACGCCCTCGCGGTTGTGTTGAGCACAGTGTTGAGGCGAGGACGGTCCTCGGGATTTTTCGCCAGCTGCCAAGGTGCAGCCTTGTCGATGTATTCGTCGCAAAGTCCGATGAGCTCTCGGATATGCTGGATATTTTCTCGAAATTGCAGTGTTTCGAATCCGTTCTTAATGCGATCTGGAAGCGCTCGGGCTGTCTCGCTGATCTGCTGTTCGAGTGTGAGGATTGCTGGTGTTTCTGCCTCAGGAATGGCTCTCTGCGAAAAACGCTCGATCATCGTCAATGTGCGGCTCAACAGATTGCCGATTCCGTTGGCCAAGTCGCTGTTGACGGCTGTGGTCATGGCAGGTTCTGAAAAGTCCCCATCCTGTCCAAATGGTACTTCTCGAAACAAGAAGTATCGAAACGCATCAGCGCCAACGGTCTCGATCATCTTGTGCGGATCCACGACATTGCCGCGGCTCTTGGACATTTTTTCGCCATCGACGGTCCACCAGCCATGCGCAAAGATCGTCTCCGGTAGGGGGAGGTTCAGCGCCATCAGCATCGTCGACCAGTACACGGCGTGGGTGGTGAGGATATCCTTGCCAACTAGGTGCACATTTGCGGGCCAGAAGCGATCGACCAATGATTCCGGACGTTTGTACTCCAAGGCGGACAAGTAATTCACCAGCGCGTCGAACCAGACGTAGGTGACATAGTCCTTATCGAACGGGAGTTCGATGCCCCAGGAGAGACGTGACTTCGGCCTGGAGATCGAGAGGTCGCCGAGCTTCTGCGTGGTCAGGAATCCCAGCACTTCGTTGCGGCGGGATTCGGGACGGATGAAGTGTGGATGTTGCCTGATATGCTCGATCAGGCGATCATGATACCGCCCCATCTTGAAAAAATAGTTATGCTCGCTGATGCGTTCGACGGGTCTTTTGCAGTCGGGGCAGAGACCATGCTCGACGTCTTTTTCAGTCCAGAACCGCTCATCGAACGTGCAGTACCATCCCGTGTAGTCAGCCTTATAAATCAGCTGCTTATCAAATAGCTCTTGAAGGTATCGTTGAACGACTGATTTGTGCGGCGCATCGGTTGTTCTGATGAAGGCATCGTTCGAGATGTTTAGTTTTTTCCAGAGCTCCTGAAACTGGGGTGCGAGTTTGTCGCAATGGACTTGCGGGTCGATGCCGGCTTTCGCTGCGGCCTGCTGAACCTTTTGTCCATGTTCATCGAGCCCGGTGAGAAAGAAGACGTCCCGCCCCCGCAGGCGCCAGTATCGCGCGAGGATGTCGGCAGCCACGGTGGTATAGGCATGCCCGATATGCGGGATGTCGTTCACGTAATAGATTGGCGTCGTGATGTAAAAGCTGTTCGGGGTACTCATGTGGGTGACAAAAGATATCAGGTCATAAACGGTGAAAGCTAGATTGATAGCGGGACGGACGATGCGGTGACCGCGTCGCGCAGGCGGAGCAAGATCGTTTCGAGTGCCATGTGGAGATTGAGATGTCGCGTGGCGCGTTGCTCGGTCAGTTCAATTTCACGGAGCAGGCTCAACAGCGCATCGGTGTCGGCCTGCCGCGCGTAGGTTTCCAGCGTCGTGAGATCGTCGAGGTTGAGTATCTGGTCGCGATCTCCTTCGATCTGAATCAAGACGAGATCTCGGATCCAGCGCGCCAGCCAGGCGAGCATGTCCTGGGCACGGTCGGCCTTCGCGATTGCTTCCGCCGAGGAGAGGATGGACCCGATCGATTGCAAGGATTGGGGGCGGACCAAGTCCACGAGTTCCTGCTGGCGTGCGCGAGTGTCGTTCACATCGGCGGTGAGGGCTTCCCCGATGCGGCCTTCGCTGATGATGGCGAGGAATCGTGCGTCCGTTGGAGGGATTTCGCGTTTCAAGATCAGCGCGGCTTCTACCTGGGTGCGAGCCGGAGTTGTGAAGCGAAGGGCCTGACAGCGTGACCGGATGGTTGCCGGGAGGGCAGCGGGGCGGCTGGAGATGACGAAGAAGAGGCTATGCGCGGGCGGCTCTTCCAGCGTTTTTAGCAGCGCGTTGGCTGCGCCGATCGTCATGCGGTCGGCATCGTCGATCAGACAGACTTTCCGTTCCCCGATGAGCGGGCGGTACATGATCTGGTGCTCGATCTCGCGGACTTGCTCAATCTTGATTTGCTGAGTGGCTTGTTCCGGGTCCGGCTCGATGACGAAAAAGTCCGGATGTGTGCGGGCCTCGATTTGCTGGCAGGACCGGCAGATGCCGCAACTGTCGAGGCTTTCCGCCTCGGGTGGCTGTTCGCAGCTAAGCGCTTGCGCAACGCGAATAGCCGTCAATCGTTTCCCGATCGCTTCTTCGCCGTGAAAGAGATAGGCGTGAGCCAATCGTTTATGGGCGACGGCGGCCTGGAGAAGAGAGATAGGTTGTCCATGGCCGATACAGTCGCGAAAGGGCATGCTAACTCCGGCGGCGTGAAGATGGGCGCGGTTTGGTCATCCAGCCTAGCACGATTTCAGACAGCTCGTCCCGAACGTTTTGCGCGGACTGATTCGCATCCACGATTTTCATGCGGTGAGGCGCTTCAGCTGCGAGCGCTAAAAATCCCCGGCGCACCTTTCGATGAAAGCGTTCCGCTTCACGGTCTAGTCGATTCTGCTCCCCCTGATCGGCTCGCCGCCTGGCTAGGCCCACTGTAACTGGGAGGTCGAGGACGAGGGTGAGATCCGGCGTCAGCCCGCCGGTTGCGACTTCGTTGGCTTCTTGCAGCCACTGACGATCAAGGCCGCGCGCGTATCCCTGGTAGGCCAGCGTGGAATCGGAGAATCGGTCGCAGAGCACCACGGTGCCGCTCCGCAGTGCCGGCTTGATGAGATGGGTGACGTGTTGGCATCGTGCAGCGAAGATCAGCAGGGCTTCGGCTTGCGGGGTCACAGACTCGTGTGACCCCGCCGTGAGGAGAATGTGGCGTATCGCTTCGGCGGTAGGAGTGCCGCCCGGTTCTCTGGTTTGGAGCACGCGGTACCCTGCCTGGGTCAGTACTTTCGCGAGGTGGCGGATCTGGGTGCTTTTCCCGCTGCCCTCGATGCCCTCCAGAGTGATGAATAGGCCGCGAGTCTGCTGCTTCTTTGTTCCCATCCCATAGGCCTCATCGCCGGTAAAGAAAACGGGCGGGATGGTATTCCAAGTTGTTGAAAATAGCAAGAAAAGGCTTGCGAGACCCTCGTAATTCTCTGTATGATGGCCATCTACGTCCATCGGCTCGCATGTATGCTGAAAACCTCGCTAAAACGCTACTTTCTGACTGGCCTGCTCGTGATTATTCCCATGTGGGGAACCATCCTCATTTTGAAGACCCTGTTCGTGGCCGTCGACGGGATTCTGGGGGATCTCCTCGTTCGGTTGGTGCCGAGCCATTACGTGCCGGGTCTGGGGATTCTGTCATTGATCGTCCTGGTCTTTATGGCCGGGCTGTTTGCCACCAATTTCATGGGCAAGCAAATCGTGAAGTGGTGGGAGGAGTGGTTGAATCGAGTGCCGCTTGTGCGAGGGATCTACTCGACGTTGAAATCCATGATGGACATTTTGTCCTTCTCCGATCATCCGTCCTACAACCGTGTCGTGCTGATTCAGTTTCCCAAAAATGGCCATTATTGTTTTGCCTTTGTGACGGGCGTGACCAAAGGGGCGATGCAAGACCTCGCGCAGGAGCCGCTCATCCATGTCTATGTGCCGACGTCGCCGAATCCAACGTCGGGTTATTTTCTCCTGGTGCCGGAGCATGAAGTGACGTCCGTCGATATGAGCGTAGAAGAGGCGATGAAGCTCATCGTCTCAGGCGGTCTCTGCTCGCCGTCCACGTCCCTGGCATCGTCCCTGATGACGGCGACGAAGCAAGGCGCGGTCAAACAGCCTGAAACGGGAGTGCCGATCAAATGAGTCGTCCCCAAGAGACTAACGCCTCGGTGGTGAAAAATCCGGCCGGTTCAGACCGGCAGGGGAAGGTTGCCGGTCTTGCGGCAATTGTGATGGCGGCTGGGCGGGGGACGCGCATGCGCTCAAAGCACGCGAAGGTGCTGCATCCGGTGGCCGGCCAGGCGATGGTGCTCTATTCAGTTGGGCTGGGATTACGCGTCGCCGGGGATCGGGTGGCTGTCGTGGTGGGCCATCAGGCCGATCTGGTTCGTCAGGTGATCGCCCGCGCGGCGGCAGGACAGAGCGGCGCCTCTCCGGTGGCGATTGTTGAGCAGGGAAAGCTATTGGGCACAGGCCATGCGGTCTTGCAGAGCCGCTCGGCGTTTGCGGTGGGTAAGCGGGGCGCCCCATCCAGGTATCTGATTCTGAACGGCGATACGCCGCTGCTTCAGGAAAAGACCGTGCGAGAGCTCCTCCGTGTTCACGAGGCGGAACGCGCGGCGGTGACCATTCTGACCGCAATGCTCGACGACGCCAGCGGATACGGGCGGGTCGTGCGGGCACACTCAGCCAAGCGGAGTGTTTCCCGTATCGTCGAGGACCGTGACGCGACCGTGGAGGAGCGAGCGATTCGCGAAATCAACGTGGGTACCTATGTGGTCGACGGGGAGTTTCTTTTTAGCGCGTTGGAAAAGCTCGATCCCTGCAATGCCCAAGGGGAATATTATTTGACGGATATCATTCATCTTGCGGAACGTGCCGGACTGCGTGTGGCTGCGGTGGTGCTCGACAATCCCGGCGAAGGATTGGGAGTGAATACGCGCCGACAGCTCGCCGAGGCAGAGCAGGTCGTGCGGCAGCAGATTCGGGACCGATGGCTGGATGCGGGCGTGATGATGATCGATCCGGCGTCAGTCTGGATTGACGCGACGGTCACGATCGGAAAAGACACGGTACTGTATCCGGGTGTGACGCTCGAAGGGGCCACGGTCATTGGAGAAGATTGTGTCCTGCGTTCCCATACCAGACTGACGGATTGTCTCATCGGTAATGGCGTTGAGATTCTCGATCACTCTGTGTGCGCCGATTCTCAGATCGAGGACGATGCGCACGTGGGTCCGTTCGTGCATCTTCGGCCTGGAGTCGTAGTGAGGAAGAGGGCCAAGGTCGGGAACTTTGTCGAGATGAAAAAAACCGATCTGGGCGAAGGGTCGAAGGCGAATCATCTGAGCTATCTGGGAGATGCGAAGATTGGGAAAGGGGTCAACATCGGCGCCGGCACGATTACCTGTAACTACGACGGAGTGAGGAAGTTCCAGACGGTGATCGGGGATGGGGTCTTTCTCGGGAGCGATACGCAGTTGATCGCACCGGTGACAGTGGGGGCGGGAGCCATCGTCGCAGCCGGCACCACGGTGACGGGGGATGTGCCTGCGGATGCTCTGGCAATCGCGCGGGCGCCTCAAGTGAATCGTGCGGGATGGGCGGCGCGTCGCCGCGCGTTGGCGGACCCCGGTACAGCCGGCGTCAGGCAAGAGGCGCATGGCACAGGGCAGGCAGCCAGCCCCGGCATCTCCCGCCTCAAGCCTCTCGCCGGACGCGGTGGGAAGGTGAAAAGAGGAGGAAGGAAGTAGCCGAATGTGTGGGATTGTCGGATACGTGGGCGAGCAGGAGGCGGTGCCGATTCTGATCGGCGGCCTTGCCAAACTGGAATATCGAGGCTACGACTCGGCCGGCGTCGCGGTACTGCAAGGTGGCAAAATTGAAATTCGGCGCGCGGTCGGCAAGCTCGCCAATCTTCAGCAGTCGCTCAAAGAGAAAGCGCTCAATGGCACCGTGGGAGTCGGCCATACGAGATGGGCGACGCATGGGAAGCCCTCGGAGCAAAACGCCCATCCGCACCGCTCGAAAGGGTGCGTGCTCGTGCACAACGGCATCATCGAAAATCATCAGCCGTTGAAGCAGCAATTGGAGAAAGAGGGCTACAAATTTCATTCGGAAACGGACACGGAAGTGGTCGCCCATCTGATCGATAAATATCTTGAGCAGGGCATGAAACTAGCCGAGGCCGTACGATCTGCGACGAAAGATGTGCGAGGCAGTTATGCGCTCGCCGTCATTTCGGAACGGGAGCCGGGGACGATGATTGCGGCCCGCTCCGGCTGTCCGCTGGTCGTGGGCACAACCGCCACGGCGTCCTTTGTCGCATCCGATGTCATGGCGATGCTGTCCCATACCCGTGACGTGACCTACCTCGAAGAGGGCGATATGGCGGTCGTGACTGCGACGGCCATTCACTTCACCGATGTCGAGGGGCATCCGGTCAAGCGGAAATCAACGAAGATTACGTGGGATGCCTCTGCGGCGGAAAAGGGTGGGTTCCCGCATTTCATGCTGAAGGAGATTCACGAACAGCCGCAGACGATTCTGGACACGATGCGCGGGCGGTATTCCTACGATACCGGCGAGGCCGATCTGCCGGATATCGGATTGACGCCGAAAGAGCTTGCCGCCGTCGGGCGGATCTGGATCGTGGCCTGCGGCACCTCGTGGCATGCGGGGCTGGTGGGGAAGTATCTGCTGGAGGAGATGGTCCGTACGCCGGTGCAGGTCGATATCGGCAGCGAATTCCGCTACCGCGATCCATTGGTCGATAAAGACGATCTTTTCATCACGATCTCACAGTCCGGTGAGACGGCGGATACGCTGGCTGCCGCGCGTGAAGCGAGAAAAAAGGGGGCGCGCGTCGTCTCAGTCGTGAATGTGGTGGGGAGTACCCTGGCGCGCGAATCAGACGGCGTTCTCTACACGCATTGCGGGCCGGAAATCGGCGTTGCCTCGACCAAAGCCTTCACCGCGCAGCTCACGGCGCTCTATCTGCTGGCCCTGCATTTGGGCCGCGTGCGAGGCGCGCTGTCTGTGGCGGACGGCAAGGCCTGGCTCGATCGCCTCGTCCGGCTTCCGGCACTGGTCGAGCAGGTGCTCGGTCGTGAGGCGGAGATTGTGGCGATTGCCAAACGGTATTATAAAAAACGGAACTTCTTGTTCCTCGGTCGCGGCATCAACTATCCGATCGCGCTCGAAGGCGCGTTGAAGCTGAAAGAAGTGTCCTACATCCATGCCGAAGGCTATGCCGCGGGAGAGATGAAGCATGGCCCGATCGCCCTCATCGATAAGGATATGCCGGTGGTCGTGTTGGCGCCGAAGGACCGGCTGTACGAAAAGACGGTGAGCAATCTGATGGAAGTGAAAGCCCGGCGTGCGCCGGTGATCGCGTTTGTGGCGGAAGGGGAACGGGAGTTGGGAAAGATTGCCGATGCGGTGTTCACGATTCCCGACACACATCCCTTGCTGTCACCGATTCTGTTTACGATTCCCCTGCAGCTTTTGGCGTATCATGTCGCAGTGCTGCGGGGTGCGGATGTGGATCAGCCGCGGAACTTGGCCAAGAGTGTGACGGTAGAGTGAACAGGATGTTGAAAATGGCTTCCAGCATCGTTCTCGGTCGTCCGTCTCCCTGCGACGTACCCCTGAGGGTACGCCTCAGTCGCCGGACGCCCTGCGGCCTTGCTGGAAAGCCATTTTGAACATCCTTGAAGATAGAGGGGAATGAGAAGCGTGGAAATTACCAAACAGGAAGTTGAGAAGGTAGCGAAGCTGGCGCGGCTGGAATTGACGGAGAACGAGAAGGTGGCGTTTACCAAGCAGCTGAGTCAGATTCTCACGCATGTGGAGACGCTGAAGCAGTACGACACCACAGGCGTCGAGCCGA
>JBEGVJ010000025.1:0-11722 GCA_041178465.1 Nitrospirota bacterium | reverse complement strand
TGCCCTTATCCGAACTGACCTTGGTCAAGGCCGCGGTCAACGTCGTCTTGCCGTGGTCCACGTGCCCGATCGTCCCGATATTCACGTGCGGCTTCCGCCGCTCATATTTCGCCTTCGCCATGCCTCACTCCCTTTCTAAAAATCACTAGAGGTACTATCCCGTCGTGCCCATACAGATCTAGCGTTTTAGGCCGAGCAAGCTCCGCCTGGAGCCCACGACGCGGATCGAACGCGTGACCTCGTCCTTACCAAGGACGTGCTCTACCAACTGAGCTACGTGGGCCATCACTGCATACATTTTCTCGCCACACCCATTTCGCAGTCGCCCCGAGTCAGGCCAGCTCAGGTTGGAGCGGGCGATGGGATTTGAACCCACGACAGCCAGCTTGGAAGGCTGGAACTCTACCACTGAGCTACGCCCGCCCGCTACCTTCTCACACTCGATGCCGCACAGATCCAATCCCGCCCTCACTCACTCAAGCCCCGGTCCCACCAGCCTGACATGGTGGGCAGGCAAGGATTCGAACCTTGGAAGCCGATGGCAACAGATTTACAGTCTGCCCCCTTTGGCCACTTGGGTACCTGCCCGAAATGCCATGCTCGACGAATCCATACGCACAATCATCAACTTCTTCTTCATCGCATGACGAGAAAAGAAGAGTAAGCTGGTCCACGCACATCTCCCCCTTCCTTATAAATAAGGATGAAAGCGGTGAGATGCGGGCACAGCCTTGTTCAGGAAACGCTCGATTCTATTGATGAAGTATGGCGATGTCAAGACCCAAAATCATGATTGTTCTGTTTTTTATCTGATCAACCTCCGGATACATCGGATTTTTTGTCCGACGTCCCGCCGATCTTCGCTGGCAACCATGACCGCGGAGCCAGATCATCGCCACCGCCTCCTCAAGATATCTCAGAAACATTTCATGGCGTTATGGGGTCAGTGCGCTGATCATCGCATTGCCCATGCCGCCTATCGTGCTGCCCCGATCCGGAAAATGAACTGATTGCACGAGCGAGGAGAGCAGACGGGAATCCCATGACGGTCTTCATGAGCACCGCCGCCTCCTGTGGCGATAAACGCGATGCCGCAGCCAAGTACCGCTTCTGAGCCACAACCCTCTCGCCGGGATCCTCCGGTTCGTAATACCCACGGAGAGCCCCTTCTTGATCGGCAATTTTAAGACGACGTACCCATTCGTCCTGACTCTTCCCGGACTTCTGAATCGATTGCCTTGCGCCGCTCGTCACTTCCAGCTGATTCCAGACGACCCATCCGACAAACACCGCCCAGGTTTCATTGAGAGCCTCCCAAGATTCACGTTCAGTCAGAAACCGTTCCTCGGTTTCTCCCTTCCGCTGCACAACTGGAGTGATCAACACCGCTCCATAGCGGCAGGCCTGCTGCACCCTCGCAAACGCGAGTACTGGATCCGGGAGGGCCCCAGACGGCGTGACGGTTGCCGTAGCCAAATAATCGACATAGGCGTGAAACAGCTCATGGTAGAGCGTTTCAAGCTCGGCATGGGTAAGCCGTCCAAGCGGACGCAACGTGGCGCCGGCTCCGTTAAAGGACAGCGCACGATTAAGCACCATCCGATGCTCGCCGAGATGATACTCCGCGGCATAGGTGCGCAAATCGTCGAACTCGAACTGAATGAAACCCGGCGGAATCCTCTTGAGAAACTTCGTCGGGAGGCCGAGTTGCTGCGCCTCACTGAGCAACTGAGTCCACATCCGACCAGCCGACGACGGACGCTCCTCCGACAGCCCCACGTCCGGCGCGAGGAGAAGTCCTCCCACAAGAAAACCCATCACGAACACTCTGTGCAACGCATGCACCATGCTCTTAATCCACTTCGACTCTGAGAGGGCTATAGTGCGGCGACTCGGTCAACACCTAGCGATCATCGCGAGAATACCAGTCGGGCCGCCCGCCTTCTTCCATCAGGGCCAGCTGATCCAGCAACGCAGGCGACACAGGGTCCAGGAAGCGGGAGGGTTTCGACAGCACCATGCCGCTACCCCGATCGAATACATTGATCGGGTAGGTCAGGTAGAGATGGCGCTTGGCTCTCGTCACAGAAACATAAAACAACCGCCGTTCTTCCTCTAGCTCCTCATCCTCACCGAACGAATAGACCGACGGAAACCGTCCATCCACAATCCACATGACGAACACGCACTGCCACTCCAACCCTTTGGCGGAATGGATCGTAGACAACACAAGCCGTTCGGTATCGCGGTCCGGCGCCTCAGCCCCAACGGCGCTTCCGTCCGGCGGCTCCAACGCCAGGTCGGACAAAAACGTTTCGAGCCCCTGATACCGCTCTGCAATCGTCTGCAAGTGATCTAAATCCCTCATACGCTTGGGATAGTCGTCGTACTGGGCCTTAAAAATCGGCAAATAGTACTCCGAGATCTGGTTCACCAGATGAGCCGGCCGCAGATCTCCTGCACCGGCAAGGCTTTCAAGCGTCAGAGCCAAATCCTTGAGCCCTTTCCCCGATCGTCCCGTCATCTCCCGAAGGGCCTGATAGGGATTGGCCGACTTCTCGACCGCGGCCATGACATCCTGTGCCTTCTTGGGCCCTACCCCTTCGATGAGCATCAGCACACGATGCCAACTGACGGCATCCAATGGATTGGCCACGACACGCAAGTGGGCCAACAGATCCTTCACATGCGCGGTCTCGACGAACTTGCCCCCGCCGCGCTTGATAAATGGCAGCCCATGACGCGAAAGCTCGATTTCCAGATCGAACGAATGGAAACTCGAACGGAACAGTACTGCCATTTCGCTGAGCGGGACCCCTTCCTCCCGCAACTCCAATATCTTCTGCGCAATGAAGCGCGATTGGGCATTCTCGGCCCCTGCCTCCACCAGCGTTGGCAACGGCCCGTCCAGCTTCCTCGTGAACAGGCGCTTGGTATATTTCTCCGTCGCCTCTTCGATAATGGCATTCGCCAGATTTAAAATCGGCTGGGTGCTGCGATAATTTTCTTCAAGCTTATAGATGACGGTGCCGGGGAAGAGCGAGGGAAACTCCATGATGTTCTTGAATGTCGCCCCGCGAAACGCATAGATCGATTGCGAATCATCGCCAACGACCATGACGTTCTGATGAGTGGAAGCCAGATGCCTGATGACATCCGCCTGCAAGCGATTGGTATCCTGATACTCATCGACCAGAATGTAGCGATACAGGGATGAGATCGCCCGCCGGACCGATTCATCCTCCATCAAGAGCTGCCGCAACAACACCAGCAAGTCGTCATAATCCACCAGCTTATCCCGACGCTTCGCCGCCTGATAGCCTCGCTGCAACTGCTCC
Organism: Nitrospirota bacterium; assembly: GCA_041178465.1. GTDB lineage: Bacteria > Nitrospirota > Nitrospiria > Nitrospirales > Nitrospiraceae > Palsa-1315. The sequence goes on along the minus strand of JBEGVJ010000025.1, from coordinate 8,384 downwards.
AACGCTTCCAGATGATCCGCAAAGTGATTGAACTCTTCGACCACGATCTCGTCGAGCGGGCGCAACGTATTCTCGGACTTGCTGAACATCTCCGCGATCGTGCCCTTGCGGGGAAACCGCTTATCCTTTTCGTGCAAGCCCAACTGCGCGCGAACCAAGGCGATCAAGTCTTCGGCATCGCCCCGGTCGAGAATCGTGAAGCCCGGCTCCAGTCCGATGGATCGCCCGTAGCGCCGGAGCAACATATTGGCCACGGAATGGAAGGTGCCGCCACGGACCCGCTCGCTGCGAACGCCTATCAGCTCACCGGCCCGCTCGAGCATCTCCTGCGACGATTTTCTGGTAAAGGTCAGCAGTAAAATATGAGACGGATCGATCCCTGAATCGATCAAATAGGCCACGCGATAGACCAGCGTCCGCGTCTTGCCGCTGCCGGCGCCGGCAATGACCAAGGCTGGCCCTTCTCCCGCAGTCACCGCCGCAAGCTGTTGGGCATTCAGCGCCGCCGCATAGTCGATGGAAAGCGCAGCAGCCGGCCCCTGGTCCGGCGACCGTTTCAGTACATAGGGGATGATGTCTCGGTTCATGCAGGCAGCTCGCGAAGTGGTCGGGCTGTATAACACACTGCGGTGGCCCTTTCAAACGAACCACAGGTCCCGATCAACGGCTTACCAATCGACAACCGCGCTGGCAGGATGCTCAAACAGTCCGCCAGCAAAGCCGCAGGCGAGTCGAAACCGGAGACGTACCCTCAGGGGTACGTTGAGGATTTCGATGAGCCGAGAACGCCGCTGGCGGACTGCTTGAGCGTCCTGCCACGCAGACAGCTCTTGGAGACCAGATGTGAACCTGTATATAATGACACTTCTTTTTTTGCGAGGCCATTGTGGGAACATCAAAAAATCCATACAGCGAACAACTCCGCGGAATCGCCGAATTGATTTTAGCCGTCGCGGGCGAATCCGTAACCGTCATGAAACGGAACGCTCCCGAGCGAGCCTTGAAACTGAAACGTCACGATGAGTGGGAAATCTACCTTGAGTTTCTCAAGGTTATGTTTAATCTCACGGACCGGCTCTCCGTGTTGTTCTTGCCAATCAAAGAACAACCTCAGTTTATGGACAGTCTTGAGGATGCCGTCACCCTGCGATTGAAAAACGTACTCGAACCGGCATTCGGTTCCGGATCCGACCAAACGGAAATCATGCTCACCGTTGGTGCAGCGGTGGCGGAAAGTCGGCAGGCCTATGAGCGGTACCGCTTCCTAGTCACCGAGAACAATCCCGCGAAGGACGAGATGCTGAAAGACTTTGGCGGACGAGTCGCCGAAGCGATGGGCATCGCGGGGAACGCGCAAGTAGCCTCCGCCGCAACCCTCTGCGCCAGCGCCGTCATTCCGGCCATCAAAGCGATCTTGGCCGGAGAGGCGCCGCCGGTCGCTACGTCCGGCACAGCCCCCCGAGCGATCGATACAGCAGCAGCCACCGCACCGACACCCGCGCCGCCTGAGCCCCAGGGGCCGACGGGAACCGAAATCAAATTGGTGAGCGTGATGTCGACTGTCGCAGGGGAAGAAGTTGAAACTCGCTGGGGACTGCACCCGCGATTCCGGGAGGATCTCCCCCCCGATGACGCGCAACAACTCACCAAACTCATGAATCGAGTGGCAAAAATCCTTGGCGAACGCTACGCCTCCGTGGCATTCTCCGACGAGTGGACGTCCTGGCATAAAGCCGGTCACGCCTAATCGCTCTCGCCAGTCGAACGCGGGCAAGCCCTCACAACAACGCCGACGCCACACCGCAATTGGGAGGTGCAGTGAATATCCAGCAGACAGCAGCCGATGTGCCGGCGAGCATTCCAGCCGGGCTCTCACGCCTCATGGAGTTGGCCCATAACCTCTGGTGGAGCTGGACCCCCGAAACACGTCGGCTGTTTGAATACATCGATCCAACCCTCTGGGTCTTGACGCACCACAATCCCGTCAAGCTGCTGGCCAACGTCAGACCTGACCGGCTCAGGCACCTCGCCAACGATCCCTCGTATATGCGGCAGTACTCCGCCGCCCTCAAAATATTCGACGAGTATCGCCAGAACGGGCGCAGTTGGTTTAAAACCCAGCACCGCGATTTAACCGCCCCCACCATTGCCTACTTCTCGGCGGAATTCGGTCTGCATACGTCCATTCCTATTTATAGCGGTGGCCTAGGCATTCTCGCCGGGGATCATTGTAAGGAAGCCAGCGATCTCGGAGTGCCCCTGGTGGGAATTGGATTCATGTATCCGCAGGGATATTTTCGGCAGAGGATCACGCCAGAAGGGTGGCAGGAAGCGGCTTACGCCCCGTTCAACCGGGAAGAGTCGCCGATTCATCCCGCCCTCACGCCTTCAGGAGAGGCCTGTCGGATTACCGTCGAGATCGGTAGCCGAATCGTCGCGGCCGCAGTCTGGAAAGTACTTGTCGGGCGGGTATCCCTCTACCTCATCGATACGGATGTCCCGGAAAACAATCCCGAAAACCGAGCCCTCTCCGCTCGCTTGTACGGTGGCGATCAAGAAATGCGCCTCTGCCAAGAATTCCTGCTGGGCATCGGCGGTGTCCGCATGCTTCGCGCCTTAGGCATCGCACCAACCGTCTGGCATGCCAATGAGGGCCACTCCGCCTTCCTCACGTTGGAACGCCTGCGAGAACTGATCCAGCAAGGGTCGGCGCATGCGGACGCCTGCGAGACCATCCGCCAGAGCACAGTGTTCACCACCCATACCCCCGTGCCTGCCGGTCACGACATATTCCCCCATCATCTTATGGACCGGTACTTCACCGGCTATTGGGAACAATTGGGCCTCTCACGGGAAGACTTTCTCCGGCTGGGAGATACCCCTGAGTCCCAAGGGCAAGGCTTCAACATGACGGCACTCGCCATGAGAATGGCCGCCCATGTGAACGGAGTCAGTCATGAGCATGGACGGGTCTCACGAGAGATGTGGCGCCATCTATGGCCAGGACTGCCGACCGAGCAAGTGCCGATCCGTAGCATCACCAACGGGATCCACGCCCCGACCTGGATTTCACCGGAGCTCAACCAGCTCTACGGCAAATATCTAGGCCCGGACTGGGCGGAGAAATGCGACGACGCCACGATGTGGCAGCGGATCCTCGATACCCCAGACCATGAGCTGTGGGCGGTGCGTCAGGCCATGAAACGCAAACTCATGAGCTTCATCCGGGAACGGGCCAGAAGCGGCTGGATGCAGGGACACCTCCAGCCCCTGCAAGTGTTAACCCAAGGCACACTGCTCGACCCCGAAGCCTTGACGATCGGCTTCGCCAGGCGCTTCGCCACCTACAAGCGTGCCACGCTGTTATTCCGCGACCTCGAACGGTTACAACGATTACTCCAAAACCACTGGCAGCCGGTCCAAATCATCTTCGCCGGCAAGGCACACCCGGCCGATGAGCCCGGCCGCTACTTCATTCATGAAGTCTTGAACTTTTGCAACGACCATAAGTTGGGCGGCCACGTGGCGTTTCTGGAAAACTATGACATGCATATGGCGAAGTACCTCGTCCAAGGAGTCGACATCTGGCTCAACACTCCGCGATTTCCCTTGGAGGCGAGCGGAACGAGCGGGCAAAAAGCCGCGCTCAACGGCGTCATCAACCTCAGCGTCCTCGATGGATGGTGGAAAGAAGGCTATAACGGAGCCAACGGATGGGGCATTGACCCCTTAGCCGGGAGCCAAGACATTCAGGCTCAAGACCAGCATGATGCAGACCAGCTCTACCGCATGCTGGAGCAAGAAGCCATCCCCCTCTACTATCAACGAGACCTCGACGGAACGCCGCGCGGCTGGTTACAGCTCATCAAGGAAAGCATCCGGACCAATGCGCCCCGGTTCTCCACCAAACGAATGGTCAAGGAATACGTCAACAGTCTGTATGCACCGGCCATGGTCCGCACACCCTCGACATGGTAAACAACCGTCAACCAAGACCTGCACGGAACGCCCCTTGCTTCACAGCTGCGGCAAGGCTCCGAACCCTCGTGGTCCTCATCCTGAGCGCGAGCATCGCGTACCTGCCCACCGTGGAGGCAGCTACGCCAGCGACGCCAAGCGGCTCAGCCCTGGAACGTGACGCCACTCAGGCCTTCAACCACGCCGAATACGATCGGGTGCTGAAACTCTGGCAGTCGATCCCGCCTGAAGCCACCCCGTCGAAACCGCTCATCCGCCTGGCCTTCCAGAGCTCCCTCAAGCTGGGACGACCGGAAGAAGCCTTCACCCTCTATCAGCGGTTGGTGCCAACCGCTGCGCCAGACGAGCCAGCCCTCTTGCGACCCTTGGCACTGAGCTTTGTGACCAGCCATGTCCGCGACTCGCAGGAATATATCCGTATCGCGGCCTACACAGTGCTGGCTGAGCTCGGCCTCGCAGAAACACAAGCCGTTCTGGAAGACGGACTGCTCGACACCTCGGTCCTGGTGCGGGCGCGGGCCGCCGAAGCGATCGGCAAGGCCGGACTCGCAGGGAAATCAGGCCCCTTGCAGCGGGCGCTCAACGATGCGATGCCGACCGTACGCATTGCCGCCATGAACGCGCTGAGCGAAGCCAAGGTCACAGCCATCGTGCCCCAGCTCATCGCGGTCGCCAGGGCGGACGACGGACCGGAAGCCGTGTTTGCCTATGCCGCACTCTATCGGCTCGGCAAGCACGATATGCTGACCGACATTGCCGGTGCGGCGACGCTTCCGGACCCCGAGGTTCGCATGGCGGCACTGGGAGTGCTGGGACAGCTGAAACGCCCATCAAGCCTGTCGATCCTCAGCCAAGGGGTATACGACCCTGAGCCATCGGTCCGCGCATTTGCCGCCGGAGCATTGGGAGATTATGGGCAGCCCGGTGGAGTTGCACCTTTAACCCATGCGCTGGGCGATGAAAGCGCGCATGTGCGCGCAATCGCCGCCACAAGTCTAGGACGGCTAGGGATTCGCGAAAACCGGCCGTTGCTGCAAACCCTGACGCGCGACGCCAATATGCAGGTACGCGCCAGTGCTGCTGAAGGGCTGCTTCGACTAGGCGACACCTCGGCCGTCTTACTCGCCGCGGACTTGGCGAGACACCCGGACCCCTCCATACGTGCTGCCGCAGCCCATGCCCTAGCCGCAACGTCCGACAAACAGGCTGCGGTCGTACTGCAGATGCTCTTGCAAGACCAGCAACCGCAACCACGTCTCTTGGCCGCGAAAGCCCTGGGGAAGAGCACCGCACCGGTGACGCCATTACTCAAAAAAGGCATGCAAGACTCGGACGTCGCCATTCGTCTGGCGGCCGCGGGCAGCCTGCTCCAACAGCTCAGCCGCTCTGCGCCATCGCCCAAAGCCCGTTAGCCGAAAGGATCTCGCCATGTTGAAATTTGTCGCCGCCATCATTCTGGCCGCCGCATCATTCAGTCTCGGATTTTATTTCGGCCAGCGCCCGGTCGGCACGTTGCAACAAACGGTCTCGAACCTCCAGCATTCACTCACGACCATGCAACGTTCACTCACAACCATGTCACGAAATATTTACGATACGACGATGGAGGACCTCAGCCGGAGACAGGCGCTGATCGACAGCAAATCACGCGTGGTGCAGGCGAAAGCCGAACTCTTCGAAAAGAACCACGGAGGAGCCGCCAAACAATTGGGTGAGGCAGCCGAGGCGCTAGAGAATGCCGCCAAAGGCGCGAAACAGAGCGAGTCGATCCTCGCCATGCGATCGCTTACGGTGAAGATACGAGAAATCAGGCTGGAATTGTCGGAAAGAAAACCGGTATCGATCAAAAAGATCGACGAGATTCAGCAGGAAATCGACCGGCAGCTCAATCAATAACTGCTACGCGGTGGCAGGCTGCTTCTTCCACTTCGCTAAGATCCGCTCCACCCGCATCCGCACCACCATGTCAGAGTCTTTCATCAACGGTTTGATCGCATCGCGGCCTCGGTCATCGCCGATGGCCTCGAGCGCCGCGGCAGCCGTTAACCGGGTAAACCAATCTTTATCGGCGAGCATGTCGATGAGGGGGTCGATCGCCTCGGTACTCTTGATCCGGCCCAAAGCCATGATGGCCTGCTTCTGAACCATCTCATCCTTGTCCTTGAGTGCTTTGACCAGGCGAGAGACCGACGGCTCCCCAAGCTCGACAAGGGCGTTCGTGGCATCGTCCTTGAACTCATCATTTTTCAGCTGCAGCATCAAGGGATCGAGCACGCGCTCATCGCGAATCTTCCCCAACGCCGCAATCACATACTTCCGAACGTCCCAATCGCGCAGCAACCGGATCAACATGTCGACGGCGGGAGACCCGATCTGGCCGAGTCCGTCGATCGCCACTTCCCGAACTTGCCAGTCCCCGTCGCGCAACGCGCTGCACAGCGGCTCTACGCAGCGTTCATCTCCCATTTCCCCGAGCGTGATGGCCGCCTCGCGGCGCACAACCCAATCGGGATCCTTGAGCAGGTCGATCTGAATCTCGACCTCATCCTTGACCTTCTCTTCTTCAAGAACGGCCTCCTCAGTCAGTTCCGCCGTCGGCGCAACTGAGGCCGGAGTCTCTCCGGTAAAATCTGCCGCCACCTGATCGGTCAATTCATCGCTTACCGTCTCTGAAACGGTAGGGATTGCCTGCTCTTCTTTGGGTTGTGATTGTTCCATTGCTAATACCTTAATAATTCACTTGCCCGTCAACTCTCCCGCCAAGGCGACTACTTCGCAGGAGCGGCCGCTTTTTTGCTCGCAGAATTCTTCTTGCGCAAGGCCAGGGAGCGGCGTTTCCGCTGTGTCCGCCGCAGCCGCTTCTTCAATGCGCGAAGCGCTGCATCCTCTTTAGGATTCTTGTGGTCGGTCAATTTCTCCGCCAGCTTCTTTTTCAATCTGGTTTCGTCTGATTCACTTGCCGTTTTTTTCACCATCCGGATTCGGGCCTCCCTGTTCACCTAATTGATCTAAAATTGTCTCCCGGCTCCCAGCGGGAGCTGGCAGTCTAGTGGAGCGCTTCACACCCTGTCAACCGGCGACCACGTTCAGACGCGGCGGAGCTAGGTCAGAACGACGGTCGCCACTTCGGTATGGTCGGTATGATCTGCCGACTGCATCCCCGTCAACCGCCTGGCACGCCGCAACACCCAAATATCGCCAGGAGGCAGCCGAACGGGGTAGACGAGCAGCGGGGCCGGCCGTCCCCACATTGACGCGGTGAACGCACTCGCCTTTGAACCAAGTTGCTCTAGCCCGAGAAGAAGCGCGGTCGATACCGACTCCATGGCCTCTGACGCGAGCAACGCAATTGGCCGACGCTCTCCAACCAGCTGGACCCGGACTACGGAGAGCCCCCCTGCCAGCATTCCTATCCGAGCCGCCGCGCCGCGGGAAAGATCCAGAATCCGGCCGTTGACATAGGGCCCCCGGTCCGTGATGCGGACATGGACATGTTTTCCATTCTCTAAATTCACGACCCGGACCATGCTGCCGAGCGGGAGCGTCCGATGGGCGGCGGTCAATGCCTCCATGTCAAAAAGCTCCCCGTTCGCCGCCTGCTTGCCATGGAACGACTCGCCATACCAGGACGCCACCCCGCGATCTTCAATCCCCACATCCAAGTGAGACACCCCGGTAGGAATCCACGAGCAGGCCCCGACAAGTATCAGCAGGCTGAAACTCATCGCCCACAACAACTGTCGCCTGCTTCCACACGTTCGATTGATCATCTCAGACCTCTTATTCCTGGTTAAACCAACTGTCACACAGGACCCTGGCCTGCGTACCATCACAGTACGGTCCAACCGACAGCACAACAATACCGAGAACGTATTGCTAACCCCTACGTTGGGATAAAGAAAGAAGGAGAGAGCGATGAGGAACTGTTCAAAAACGGACCAACAAGCTGAGCAGGCAACCTACTTGACTCTGTCAATATAGAAGAAAGCACCCATGCCAGTCAACCCACAATCCGCCTCAGGAAAGAAGGCGCAGTACGGCACCACCACGGAAACCCCTCGCGCAACCCTCAACATGAAGAAGAAACGACAACGTTCTGACCCCTCAATCGGCCCGGCTATTCCTCGCAGCAACCTGAGCGAGACCCACTATTGAAGCTGCACAATCCGAGCAAATACCCCGTCCTGCTGCTTCACATAGGTCAGCCACACAATCTCACCCACTCTGATAGTCTGAAGCGCGACCCGCTTCCCCTTTCTGGTAATCCTGGTGTGGGCGGTCACTCTGGCGCCCACGGTCATATCGTTATGCTTCGTCAACGATGTCTTCACAACAATTGTGTGGGGAGCTTGAGCAATGTGCACCGCAACCACCTCTCCATAAACCCGATAGGTCCGCCCGTTAGC
>JBEGVJ010000024.1:0-3219 GCA_041178465.1 Nitrospirota bacterium | reverse complement strand
TCCCTTAAAAACTTCGCCGACTCTTCCGGCGCCACGGGATTGATGTAGAAGCCCGTGCCCCATTCGAAGCCGGCCACGTGGGTCAGCTTCGGAATAATTTCGATATGCCAGTGGTAGAAGTCGCCGGTCTTCTCGTGGAGAGGGGAGCTATGGAGGATAAAATTGTAGGAGGGGTTGGCGAGGACCTTATTCATGCGCCGTAACGCTTCCGATAAGATGGGGGCCAGGAACTCGAATTGCGTCTTCTGGCTTTCTTCGAAGTAGCCGGCGTGGCGCTTGGGGAGAATCCACATTTCGAAGGGAAAGCGTGGCGCGAACGGCGTGACGCAGAGGAATTCCGGATTCTCGGCCACCACACGGTCTCCGTCCGAAAGGTCCTGCCGGAGAATATCGCAATAGATGCAGCGCTCTTTCTGTTCGTAGTGGGTCCGGCAGCCCTCGATTTCCTCCAGGACGTTGGTGGGGACGACCGGCAGGGCGATGAGTTGTGAGTGGCTGTGCTCCAATGTGGCGCCGGCCGCCGCGCCGTGGTTCTTGAAAATCAGGATGTACCGGAGCCGCAGGTCCTTTTTCAGATCGATCATGCGATCGCGATAGGCCCACAACACATCCTCGATCCGTTTTGTCGGCATATCGGCAAGACGGTCCGTGTGGTTCGGGGTCTCAATGATGACTTCATGAGCCCCGATCCCGTTCATCCGATCGTAGAGGCCGAAGCCCTCGCGTCCGAGGTCGCCTTCGACTTGGAGTGCGGGGAACTTGTTTGGGACGACGCGTACGGTCCAGTTCGGGTTATTGGGCTCAGCCGGTTGCGGTCGGTAGGCCATGATTTCTTTCGGCGTGAGTCTTTCTTGTCCCGGGCAAAAGGGGCAGAGAGAGGCAGCCAACGGTCTGGCTGTTTGCGCGGGGGTGAAATCGTGCGGCCGGCCGCTCCGTTCCGTGGAAATAATCACCCATCGACCGACAATCGGATCACGTCTTAAATCGGGCATCGCTCTTCTCCAATCCAGGCTAGGGGCGAGAGGCTAGGGTACTAAAGTTCCTGTCCGACCTCTAGCCTCAGGCCGTGAGTTTATACTCGCCACAGATTCGCCTCAAATTCCGGACCTGGCACGAGAAAAGTCGCAGGCTTGTGGTGTGGGTAGCGTGCGACTTCCAACCCATGCTCCAGCACCAGAACGGTCATGCGGATTTCCTGTCCCGCTGTGAGCTGTAGGTCTTTGAATGACACGGCTAGTTCGACAATGTTCCGACAGCAGATCGAGGAGCAGGGGCCGATCTCTTGCCAGTGTCCGCTTGCCAGTCGCTGTGAGAGCAGAAACTGGTTTGGTTCTGATGGCGCGAGTGCAAACGACAGACCGTAGAAGTGTTCGGGCGTTTGCAGTTGCACCTCGACCGTCAGCCCTGTCTGCCGCTGCTGCGATTGTTTGTCCGGATCGAGCCGGAGATACAACCGGTCAAGATTCCAGCCAAACTGGATATCGGTCAGCACCCCTTCGGCTTTCCACATTGCGCCGAGCGGCGGCTGAGTCTTGATTCTGCCCGCTCCGCGCCACTCGAAAAAGTCGGTCATCAGTCCATCGATGGAGGGGTTTAGCAAGGCAAGAGGCGCAGTGACTTGGTCTGCTTCCGGCGTGCCTCGTGGACGACAGATCGGCTGATTCAAGAGGTCCGGCGGCGTCAGTCCCGCGATCGTCCAGACGTTCCGAAGGTGGGTCCGGAAGAGCCGATCGAACTCCTCGTTGTAGTCGCTATCGAAGTCGTCCCCATACCACCAGAACCAGTCGCTGCCTTCGGCGGCATAGAACTCGTCCCAGGCTGCTTGCGCACGCTCCGGGGGGAGCGTGGAGGAAACCTCGGCGAGGCGTGAGCGCGTGTGACTCACCAGGTCCCACCCCCGATTGTCTTCCTGGTGGCCGATCCAGATCTTGTAGTCCTGATTGATCCAGGAACCGGAATGGAGATGGCTGATTCGCCGAGTCGCTGGCGCGGCTTCGAGCGCTTCGGAGATTGTCGCGGTGGTGGTGTGAACCGCGTCGCTATCGAGGGCGCCGGTCGAGCAGGCCTTGTAGAGGAGCGAGAGAAATTGCTCGCCTCCTTCGTGGTAGTACTCCCATGGATTTTCCCCGTCGAGCACAATTGCGATGGTGACCTGTTCCTGCGGCGTGTCGCTAATGATCTGGCGCAGTCGGCGAAGGACATCCTCGGCTGCCATTTCGGGAGTCGTCTTGTGGTAGACGAACCCGAAAGCGTCGGAGATCTCCCTGTCGCGAAATACAATCGTCATGTCTTGGCCCTCCGGTCCGACCAGATAGGGCTGATAGAGATCGTGATGCCGTTGCCAGGGTTGCTGGGCCGCGTCGAGCGATCGGGCCAGGATGCCTTCGTCGGTCGCCAGCCAGCGGAGCCCGACTTTCGGCAGCATGGGAATCAGTTCCGGACAGACGGAACCTTCCGACGGCCAGAGTCCCACGGGGGGGCGGCCGAAGGTGGCGGTATGAAACTCAACGGCTCGTTGCAGTTGCGTCGCTGCATCTTCCGGCGCATGGAACCGGGCGGGGAGCGGGAGATCCGGTCTGGCCCGTCGCGTGATGTCCGTATCGATGAGCAGCGGCAGGATCGGGTGAAAGAAGGGAGTCGTCGTGAGTTCGATTTGATCCCGCTCCATCAGCCGCCGATAGAGCGGAATAATTTCCTGCACGGCGGCGAGTTGAAGAGCCAACACCTCCTGTTTGTCTTCCTCTGTGAAGCCCCGTTTTTTCGCGCGCAGCGCAGCTAGGCGCGGGTAACGGCTGACGGTGCCGTAGCCGAACCAGGCGAGGTTGTGCCAGGTTTGTAGATCCAGCAGATCCTGCGTGGAAAACTGCCGCGCGATCCGTTCCAAGTCGTGACCGTAGACGTCGGTCCCGCGCTTCACGAGCAATTCATGATAGCGAGGATAGGGGCGGACCATCGTCGCCCAATTGGCGGAGAAGAAATGCCGGACGAGAAAGGCTTTTTCTTCCGGACGGAGGTCCGCCGCCGGACGTTGCGCATGCTCCAGGAAGAGGTCGCGCACCGCTCCTGATCCGACCTCTTGTAGTTGCCGCAGGAGCGAAGGGGTAAAGTTGAACGTGGCTTTGATGGCAGGAAATTTCTCCAGCCCATAGGCCATGTCGTAATAGGCCTTGGTGGCATGGAGCCGTACCCATGGCATACTGGCGGAACCCGCGACCGGGT
>JBEGVJ010000023.1:0-11424 GCA_041178465.1 Nitrospirota bacterium | reverse complement strand
CTATGGAAGTTAGATTACAAAAAGTCATTGCCGGGACGGGGTTGGCTTCACGGCGCAAGGCCGAGGAGTTGATTGCTTCCGGGCGCGTGACCGTGAACGGCAAGGTTGTGACAGAGCTCGGCACCAAGGTCGATCCGGATCGTGCTCACATCAAGGTGGACGGCAAGCATTTGAGCTCCGCCCAGCCCTACGTTTATCTGCTGCTGAATAAGCCGAAGAACGTGATGTCGACCTTGAACGATCCGGGCGGCAGGCCGACGGTGAAGGACTACCTCCGAGGAATTTCGGTGCGGGTATTTCCAGTCGGTCGATTGGACTTTGACAGTGAAGGGTTGATGCTCTTGACCAACCACGGCGATTTGGCCCAGACCCTGCTCCATCCCCGCTACCATGTGCCGAAGACCTATCTCATCAAGGTCAAGCAGGTGGTGACGGATGACCATATTCGCCAGTTAGAGCAGGGGGTGCAGCTGGAAGACGGCATGACCAGCCCGGCTGTCGTGAAAAAGGTTAAGAAGGCCAAGCTGAATTCCTGGCTGGAGATTACGATTCGCGAAGGGCGGCAGCACCAAGTGAAACGGATGATGGAGGCGGTCGGCCACCCGGTCTTGAAACTGACCAGGATTAAGATGGGTCCTCTGTCGTTGGGCGATTTGGCGCCGGGAGATTTTCGGTATCTGACCGATCGTGAAGCGAACGCGTTGCGCGAGCTGGCAGAGCACAAGTTAGCCTCTGAAGAGGCCACAGAGAAGCAGGTCCCGCGACCGAAGAAGCGGATCAGCCGGGTGGGCTGGGCTCGTTCGAAGAAAGCGAAGGTGGTATGAAGGTCCGAACTCATCGGTGCGGGGAGCTAACGAAAGCCGCGGTAGGACAGACCGTCGTCTTGAACGGCTGGGTCCAGCGGCGGCGAGACCATGGCACGGTTATGTTCATCGATCTGCGGGATCGAACCGGGATCACGCAGGTGGTGTTCAATGCCGAGCGGAACGCATCGGTGCACCAAGCCTCCCATGCCTTGCGGAGCGAGTGTGTCGTGTCGGTGACCGGGCAAGTGATGGCCCGCCCTGACGAGTCGAAGAATCCCAATCTGCCGACGGGTGAGATCGAAGTCTTTGTGGATGCCATCGAGGTGCTGAACGAGTCGAAGACGCCGCCCTTCGTGATCGAAGACGATGCCGAAGTCACGGAGTCGATCCGGCTGAAGTATCGCTACCTGGACCTGCGCCGTCCGAAGATGCAGCGGCTCCTTACGATCCGGCACAACATCATGCAGGCCGTCCGTGGCTTCCTGAACGAAGAACGGTTCCTCGAAGTGGAAACGCCGATTTTGACCAAGAGCACGCCGGAAGGCGCGCGGGACTATTTGGTGCCCAGCCGGGTGAACCCCGGTCAGTTCTACGCGCTGCCGCAGTCGCCGCAGCTCTTCAAACAGGTGCTCATGGTCAGCGGCGTCGATCGCTACTATCAGATCGCACGTTGCTTCCGCGACGAGGATTTGCGCAACGACCGGCAACCTGAGTTTACGCAGATCGACGCGGAACTGTCTTTTGCCGACCGCGAACAGGTCATGAGTCTGATGGAACAGATGATCGTGAAGGTGTTCCGTGAGGCGGGCGGCGTTCAACTGCCGACTCCCTTCCCGCGCATGACCTATGTCGAGGCGATGGGCCGTTATGGATCGGACAAGCCGGACCTGCGTTTCGACATGCCGTTGCACGACGTCACCGCGTTTGCGGCAGCCAGCGAGTTCAAGGTATTCAAAGAGGCTGCGACCAATGGCGGGATCGTGAAGGCGCTGATCGTCAAGGACGGAGCGGCTACGCCGCGCAGCAGGATCGACGCGCTCGGTGAGATGGCCAAGAGTTTTGGCGCGAAGGGACTGGCCTGGCTGAAGATCACCCCGGAGGGGCAGCTGGAGTCCGTGATCGCCAAGTTTCTGGATGCCAAGGCCTTTGCAGCAGCCCTTCCAGAGGCTAAGCCGGGCGATCTGGTTCTCTTTGGCGCCGACAAGGCCGCCATTGTCCACGACGTGCTGGGCCGCATCAGGCTGTTACTGGGTGAAGAGCTGAAACTCATCGACACCTCGGCCTGGAAGCCCCTATGGGTCGTCGAGTTTCCCTTGCTGGACTATTCGCCGGAAGAGAAACGGTATATCTTCATGCACAATCCGTTTGCCGCGCCGATGGATGAGGATGTCGCGCTTCTGGATTCAGAGCCGCTGAAAGTCAGGGCGAAGGCCTATGACATGGTGCTCAACGGCAGCGAAATCGGCGGCGGAAGCATCCGGAACCATCGGAGCGATATCCAGCTGCGGATTCTCGATCTGCTCGGCATCAACAAGGAGCAAGCGCAGGCGAAGTTCGGGTTCTTGCTCGATGCGCTCGACTATGGCGCGCCTCCGCATGGCGGGATTGCCTTCGGGCTCGATCGGTTGATCATGTTGTTGGGGGCGGCTGATTCGATCCGCGACGTGATCGCGTTCCCCAAGACGCAACGGGCTCAATGTCCGTTGACCGACGCGCCCTCTGCCGTCAGTGCCGAGCAGTTGAAGGAGTTACGCATCAAGCTCGATCTCGTCGAGTAGCAGGATGTTGAAAAAGTCCTCCAGCTTTGTTCTCGCATCGCTCAGAGGCTCACCGTACGGGACACAGTACGCCTCGCCTCTTCGCTCGCTGCGGCCTTGCAGGATGGCCCTTTTGACCATCCTGCGATAGGGAGACTCCGCCCATGGCAGGCAATTCGTTCGGTCACATCTTTACCATCACGTCCTTTGGCGAGAGCCACGGACCGGCGATCGGTTGTGTCGTGGATGGCTGTCCGCCAGGGCTCGCGCTTTCGACCGAAGATATTCAGCAAGATCTCGATCGACGCAAGCCCGGCACCTCCCGTCACGTGACGCAACGGCAGGAATCCGATACCGTCGAAATCCTCTCCGGTGTCTTCGAAGGCAAGACAACCGGCACCCCCATCGCCTTGCTTATCCGGAACGAAGATGCCCGCAGCAAAGACTACGGTAATCTGATCGATACCTTTCGTCCCGGTCACGCGGACTACACCTATTGGCAGAAGTACGGGATTCGCGATCACCGTGGCGGTGGACGATCCTCTGCTCGTGAAACAGCCGTACGTGTGGCTGCAGCGGCGATTGCCAGGAAATGGCTCAGGGAGAAGCACGGGATCGTGATTCGTGGCTACCTGAGCCAGCTAGGGCCTCTGGACACATCCTTTGCGAGCTGGGATGAGGTCAGTAAGAATCCCTTCTTCTCCGCCAATGCCGAAATTGTGCCGAAGCTTGAATCCTTCATGGATGAGCTACGGAAGGCGGGCGATTCGGTCGGGGCGAAGATCACGGCGGTGGCGGAGCATGTGCCGGTCGGGTGGGGTGCTCCTGTCTATGCCAAGCTGGATGCGGACCTTGCCTCGGCCATGATGAGCATCAATGCGGTCAAGGGTGTGGAGATCGGCGCAGGGTTCGGCTCTGTCACCCAGAGGGGCTCTGAGCATGGGGATGAGATCACCCCGGAAGGTTTTCTCTCCAATCACGCAGGCGGCATCCTGGGGGGCATTTCCACCGGGCAGGATGTGGTGGTGACGATTGCCATCAAGCCCACGTCCAGCATTCGCGTCCCGCGTCGTTCCATCGACAAACAGGGCAATCCCGTCACCGTCGAAACGAATGGGCGCCACGATCCTTGTGTGGGCATCAGAGCGACGCCGATTGCCGAAGCCATGATGGCGCTGGTGCTCATGGATCATGCTCTGCTCCATCGGGCACAGAACGCCGATGTGCAGACTGCGACACCGAAGATTCCCGGCTTTTCAAAGAAGGGCGCGTCTTCCGCGAGCAAACAATCAACCTCGAAAATCAATCCAGATCCTGCCGAAGCCTAATCTCGGTGCGCAGCAAAGATTTTCTATTCCTAGGACAGCATGGCCTGCATTAAGACACTGTCACGCCTCACGAGGAGTGTGGACACATGATCGAAATCTATACGGATGGCGCCTGTAGCGGAAATCCCGGTCCTGGTGGCTGGGGCGCCTTGCTGCGTATAGGCCTTGTCGAAACGGAACTGTGCGGCGGGGAGCCGGCGACCACGAACAATCGCATGGAGCTGCTCGCGGTGATCGAGGCGTTGCAGTCGCTGACGCAGCCGGTGGAAGCGCATGTCTATACCGACTCGCAGTATGTGCAAAAAGGCATTAGCGAATGGATCCATAACTGGAAGCGACGCGGGTGGAAAACTGCCAGCAAAGAGCCGGTGAAGAATGAGGATTTGTGGCGCCGTCTCGATGCCCTGGCTGTCGGGCACACACTCGAATGGCGCTGGGTGAGGGGACATTCCGGCCATCCGGACAACGAACGTGTGGACGCGCTGGCTCGTGCCGGCCTTGAGCAGTCTCGTCGCGCCGGTAAGGCGGTCGGCGGGCCGGTCGAGCGAGAGCGCTGACGGGCTTCAGCAGGAGTGGATCTTCATGCCCTCGATCAAGCGATCGAGATCGGATGTCTCGTGCTGGTTGGCCGACAGCCGAGACTGTTCCATTCTTGACAGACAACTGGTTGCCCCGCGGCATTTCTGCATGACGAATTCTCATCCCATCCTCGATATTCAGCATGCAACCGTCTATCGGGGCGACACCTGCGTGTTCGATGATCTGTCCTTCACGCTTGACGCAGGGGTCCATACGGCCATCCTTGGCCCGAACGGGGCAGGCAAATCGACCATCCTGAAATTGCTGTCCGGTGACGTGCACACCCTTCCCAAGGATGAAACCTCCATTCGTGTGTTTGGTGAAGCACGCTGGAACGTGTGGGATATGCGCAAGCGGTTAGGCATGGTGTCGCACGATTTGCAGCATCAGTACATGGAGAATGTGATCGGGTTGAACGTCGTGTTGTCAGGCTACTACGCGAGCATCGGGACCTATAAACATCAAGACTTCAGCTATGTTCAGATGGCGCGCGCCCACGCCGTGATGGAAGAGCTCGGGATCGGTTTCTTGACCGAGAGGAAGTTCTCTGAAATGTCGACCGGCGAGCAGCGACGCTGCCTGCTGGGCCGTGCGTTGGTGCATGACCCGACGGCCTTGGTGCTGGATGAGCCCACCAGCGGACTCGACCTCACCGCCACGTTTCACTACCTGGACCTGGTGCGGACGCACATGCAGAAGGGGAAGACGGTGCTGCTGGTGACGCACCATCTCCACGAGATTCCGCCGGAAGTGCAACGAGTCGTGCTGTTGAAGCAGGGAAAGATTCTTCAGGATGGGGAGAAACGCTCCGTCCTCACGGACGCCAACCTCAGTGCGTTGTTCGACTGCTCCGTATCGTTGGTTCACGCCAACGGCTGGTATCAAGCCTTTCCCGCTCAATTATCCGCCTCCTAACACAACGGTGAAGGTGAGATCTGCATCGATCCTCCGTACTTTGACCGCCACGCGTTGGCCGGGCGTCGTGCGTTCGATCAGATAGTTCTTCAAGTGGGCTGCGTCGTTAATCTCGGTGTCTTCTATGGCAATGATGATGTCGTGCTTCTGGATGCCGGCTGATTTGGCCGGCTCCGCCACGTCCTTGACGGCCATGCGCCATTTGGTGCCGTCCTTGACCGGCATCATGTGAATGCCCATCTTTGAGAATGTGAGGGGTTTTCCTTCCAGGGCGGCGTTGACGATCCTGTTGGCGAGGATCGCCGGGATGGCAAAGGCCATGCGGCTGCAGCGTGCAGTGGAATCGTCTCGTTCAGTTTGGATGATAGCGTGCATGATTCCGACTACCTCGCCCCTGTCGTTGAAGAGCCCACCGCCGGAGTTGCCGCTGCAGGCGGCCACGTCGGCTTGGAGCAATCTGGTATCGACCGTTTGGAGAAAGGTATTCGTATTGCCGAGCCGACCGAAGGCCATGGTGGGACCCCAGCCCATGGGATAGCCGACGGTGAAGACTTGCTGGCCTGTCTGCACGTCTTCGGAGGCAAACGAGGCGCTTGCGGGCAGTTTCGCGCGATGGGCTTCGACGACACGATAGACGACCACATCCATGAAGGCGCTGTCTCCAACCAGCTCGGCCGGAAGTTCGTGGAGATTTGTGGTCAGGATGTGAATGTGTTTGGGAATCACGGTTCCGGTGGTGGCATCGTGTTTTTCTGCGGCGTGCCGGGCCGTGACGATGTAGCCGTCGCGCAGATGGAAGCCGGTCCCGCGGACGAGGATCTTGCCGGGACTGTCAGGGGTGCGTTGATCCTGGGTATCTTCAAGGACGCCGACCGTGGCTTGTTTAGCACGTAGAAATGTATCTTGGTTGAGCAGTGCTGGTTCTGCGCTGACCGGCGCGGCGAACATGGTTATGCCGGCCCATGCTGTGACTATGAATAGCAGTGAGAAATGGGAAGCGCGCACATGACAAGTATGCATCGAGTATCCTTTCGAGAGAGGCCCACGTGCCACATAGTATAATCAGCCGAGGTTATTTTCGAAAGGGTGGCGGCTGGTTGAGTTTTCGCTGAAAGGATTAAACGGCAGGGTTTCATGGGGACACCAATATTTCGGACGATTGCTTTCAATAAACCCTATGGGGTTCTGCCTTGCTTTACCGACCCGGAGGGGCGACCGACATTGGCAGACTATATCGACCTGCCGGGGGTCTATGCGGCTGGACGCCTCGATTTGGATAGCGAAGGGCTCCTGCTTCTGACGTCGGACGGGACGTTAGCCCATCACATTACGGATCCTCAGCATAAGTTGCCGAAAGTGTATCTCGTGCAGGTCGAACGCATCCCGAACGAGGAGGCGTTAGAGCAGTTGCGAAAGGGAGTGGTGTTGAGCGGCAAGAAGACCAGACCTGCTGAAGTCCGTCTGCTGCCTGCCGATCCGCAATTGCCTGATCGTTCCGTGCCTATCCGATTCCGGAAAAACGTGCCGACTGCCTGGGTAGAGATCACGTTGCGGGAAGGGCTGAACCGACAGGTCCGGCGCATGACCGCCGCGGTGGGGCATCCGACGTTACGGCTTGTGCGAGTGGCGATCGGGCCGGTCCTGTTGGGCGATCTTCCGTCAGGCCAGTGGCGTGATTTGACGAGTCTGGAAATTGCGCAGATTTATTCTGCTGCCTCTCGACGATAAGTCCTGGCAGGATGCTGAAAAATGCTGCCAGCAGCGTTCTCGCATCGCTCAGAGGCTCAACGTACTGAAATGTACGCCTCGCCTCTTTGCTCGCTGCGGCCTTACTGGGCAGCCATTTTGAGCATCCTGCGCGCTGTTTCCCTGTCATCGCAGGCATGAGGCGCAGTGGCGTTCTGATGCGTCGGAGGTGTGAGGTCTGATGATCCGAAACGTCTCTCTCGCGGTGGTTGTCTTCGGCATGGGCCTGTTGATCGGTCTGGTCGGCTGTCAGACGGGACGACAGCCGACCGTACAAGGGCCGTCCTGTTCGGATATCGAGCGGCAGATCAATCTTTCAGACAGGATCGATACCCTCAATCGATTGGCTGATGCCTTTGCGGGGCGGTGCTATGGCACTGTGATCGTTCATGGCGGAAAGGCCCGGTTGGAATTCCGGCACAAGACTTTTTCCCTTATGAAGGAGACCGGCAACGTCTTCGTCCCGGAGGGTTCCTTTATCGATTATGTGTTGGAAAGTTACGAGCGAGGCTATCTTAGTCTTTTGCTGGCGGCGAGTTATGCAAACGTGCAGAAGCCGGAGGAGGCAAAGGTCGAGCTCAGGCAGCTGGATCATGAGCTGTTTACGCCGCTGTACAATTACGGCGAAGACCCGGTCAATCTTTTACTGTCCGCTGTGTTATGGGAGCGGGTGGGGGAGGTGGGTGAGTCGCGCGTTGATTGGCTCAGGCTGAGAGACCTTGGTCTGATGTGGAAGGGCCAGCAGGACGAGGTTCGGGTATTTGCCGCGCGGCAGGTGGATCGGATTGATGAAAGAGCTGATGCTGGTGAGCCGTGGCATGTCTACGGCATCGGCCGGTTTCCCGGGCTTACATGGGACCTGCAATTCTTTGGTTCTACAAACGGGTATTTCTCCCTGAAGGCGAACGGGGCGTTTCTTTCCGCCTGCCAGTCCGATACCGGGGTGCGGCTATCCACGCGAAGCTGGTTCGATAAGGTGGCGATTCGCCACAGTCATGGCTATCACCCGCTCCTGAACGTGCAGTCCTGGATCCGATTACCGTTCGGCCTGACCTATGGCCTGGTCCCGTTGGCGGCAGGAGCCGGCATCATGGTTGGAGGCTGCATGCTCGATGCCGCGGCCGATGGCAAGGGGGCGCTCTGTCAGCTCTCGGTGGTCGGTGGGGTAGCCGTGATGCGCACAGCCCCTGCGGTGCTGGAAGGCGCGCTACAACCGGATCTACGGCATTGGGAGCATGTGCCGGCAGCCTTTGTGGTGACCAGAGCTTCAGCACCAGAATTGGAACCCTGTTTGGCGAAGCTTGGAACTGCTGTTCAACGGCTTTGGTAGGAGTGCTCACCGGCACGCGTCTCAGGTGGTGCTCAGGAGTTTTCCCCAGTCAGTACACCGCACCAGCTTTGAGCATTCGTCGAGACATATATTTGGGGAGGCTAAGTTGAAGAGCTTGTACGCCTGAGAGCGAAGCTAAAGGGCTTTTAGCCGACTGACTCCACGTCGGCAATAATCGTGTGCAAGCCGGAAGCCCCTGCTGGTTGCGGCCTGACAATCTCTGCAATTTGCAGCTGCCCCTTCGTGTCTGTTGCGCGAACGACGGTTTGGAACTTGCCGCGCTTGGGCGGCTGCCAGGTATAGTTCCAGATGACCCAGGAATAGGGAGACATCGGTGGTTCGATCGTGCATTCGTTCCACGTGCGGCCTGCGTCGAAGCTCAATTCCACTTTGCTGATGCTATTGGGGCCGCCGAAGGCGATACCGCGGAAGTGCTGCTCTTTCCCGCGGATCGTTTGGTAATGGCCGGGGCTGTCGATGCGTGAAAATATCTTGATAGTGCCGTCGTCCGTCCAGCCTTTGCGCTGCCAGTAGCCTTTGTAATCTCCAGGATAGACTTCAATCTCGGTGATCCATTTGACGTTTTTGATCCCATAGAGCCCTGGCACGATCAGCCGGATGGGAAAGCCATGTTCCTTTGGCAGCTTTTCGCCGTTCATCAGGAAGGCCAGCATGACGTCGTCTTGCATCGCGCGTGTGAAGGGGATGCTGTCGTCGTAACCATCGATGCCGCGGAAGACCACGTCGCGCGCGCTTTCTTCATCGGCGCCGGCCTCTTGCAGGAGTTTCTTGAGGGAGATTCCGCGCCAGGTGGCGGTGCCCATGCTGTCGCCACCTGGGAGGGTGTCGATGCACATAAGAGTGGAGACTTGGTTGTAGGAGTCGCGATTTAAAATGTCGCGCCAGCCCAAGGCGAGCGGTGTTTTCACGTCGCCTTTGATGCGAACTTTCCACTGTTCGATATCGACGTCTCGCGTCATGGACACAGCGCTGTCGGCATAGTTCACGACGTAAAACTTTGCATTGGATGTGAAGTAGGTGGTGTCGCGCGATG
Source organism: Nitrospirota bacterium (assembly GCA_041178465.1). Lineage (GTDB taxonomy): Bacteria > Nitrospirota > Nitrospiria > Nitrospirales > Nitrospiraceae > Palsa-1315. Next base: position 1,909 of record JBEGVJ010000023.1, on the reverse strand, counting down.
GAACCGCAAACATGCGGCCGAACACGGATCCGACGGCGTCGCAGCCGCCGGTGAGCGCGGTGAGCGCTCCAAGTCCCGTGGCCTTCAGTATTGTTCGACGTGAGAATGACATGCACCCTCCGATCAGAATTCAGCGTTTGGCTATTATGGTACAGGGATATAAACGACCGCAATGTTCTCTTCTGGTTGGGGGGCCGAAAAAATCCGTCAGTGGCGTTCCCTGCCTTCGACGATGCGCTTCGCGCAGGCAGGTCTCTTCATGAAGAGGCTCAACGTACCGATGTGTATGTCTCGCCTCTTTGCTCGCTGCGGCCTTACTGGAGGGCCGCCGCGAGCATCCTGTAGCGGTAGTGGCTATTTGGCGCAAAATAGAGAGATCGAGGGGGGGGTAATACTCGATAGTTACCTACATAGAGTTTTATGCGGTCAGTGAAGTAGGTCTTGCAGTATGCCGAAATGCCTGAAATGTCATTTGAATGACAAAAATGTCGTCAGAAAGTCGTTTTGGAGGTTCGATGTGAGCCGGTATTGTGGTTGGCCTGCTAGGTGCGACGGCCACGGTGAGTTGTGAAGGCCTCATGGATACAGGCGATTTATGTTTTTTAATAATTATTTTGTCATGGAGATAAATGGTGCTTGACTCACGGGGGGGACCTTTGTTATCTTCCCACCTGTTCGCAGGGTGCTTGTGCTTCTTGCCTCGGTAGCCGCGTGCGAGTGTTGCGGTGAGGGCATGCGGTTTTAGGGAATACCCAACCATAATTTGGTAAAAGGGTCCCTTGACACGCTTCTGTGCACGGAGTATAGTGCACGGCTCGCGTGACGAGTGCTTCCGTTCTTTGACAACTGAATAGAGAATGTTGAGCAACGGTGTAAGTGTATTGAAGTGGTGGCCCTTGGTCCAAATTCTAAGAACACCTTTATGAGAGTTTGATCCTGGCTCAGAATGAACGCTGGCGGCGCGCCTAATACATGCAAGTCGAGCGAGAAGACGTAGCAATACGTTTGTAAAGCGGCGAACGGGTGAGGAATACATGGGTAACCTACCCTAGAGTGGGGAATAACTAGCCGAAAGGTTAGCTAATACCGCGTACGCTTCTTGGACTTCGGTTCAGGGAGGAAAGCGCTACCGAGGGTAGCGCGCTCTTGGATGGGCTCATGTCCTATCAGCTTGTTGGTGAGGTAACGGCTCACCAAGGCTTCGACGGGTAGCTGGTCTGAGAGGACGATCAGCCACACTGGCACTGCGACACGGGCCAGACTCCTACGGGAGGCAGCAGTAAGGAATATTGCGCAATGGACGAAAGTCTGACGCAGCGACGCCGCGTGGGGGATGAAGGTCTTCGGATTGTAAACCCCTTTCGGGAGGGAAGATGGAGTGGGTAACCACTTGGACGGTACCTCCAGAAGCAGCCACGGCTAACTTCGTGCCAGCAGCCGCGGTAATACGAAGGTGGCAAGCGTTGTTCGGATTCACTGGGCGTACAGGGAGCGTAGGCGGTTAGGTAAGCCCTCCGTGAAATCTCCGGGCCTAACCCGGAAAGTGCAGAGGGGACTGCTTGGCTAGAGGATGGGAGAGGAGCGCGGAATTCCCGGTGTAGCGGTGAAATGCGTAGAGATCGGGAGGAAGGCCGGTGGCGAAGGCGGCGCTCTGGAACATTACTGACGCTGAGGCTCGAAAGCGTGGGGAGCAAACAGGATTAGATACCCTGGTAGTCCACGCCTTAAACTATGGATACTAAGTGTCGGCGGTTTACCGCCGGTGCCGCAGCTAACGCAATAAGTATCCCGCCTGGGAAGTACGGCCGCAAGGTTGAAACTCAAAGGAATTGACGGGGGCCCGCACAAGCGGTGGAGCATGTGGTTTAATTCGACGCAACGCGAAGAACCTTACCCAGGCTGGACATGC
>JBEGVJ010000022.1:0-51811 GCA_041178465.1 Nitrospirota bacterium | reverse complement strand
CTCATTTTCTCGTCTGAGCCGTGTGAGCTCGTCCTGCTCGACTCGCACCGCCTGACGCGTGCGGCCCTGGGATTCGACCTGTTGCTGCTCGCCCCGCCAGCGGTAGAGCAAACTATCTCCACTCCCCAATTCCCGCGCGACCTGGGCCACCGGCCGCCCCGATTCTCGTGTGAGCCGAACGGCTTCGGACTTGAATGCGTCGGTAAATTGACGTCGTGTGGGTGTTGCCATGCGAACCTCCAATTTCATCATTCTCCCACTTACTGGAGGTGTCTGTGAAATCAGGGGAGGGTCAGTTACGCCATACCCCAAACAGAAACATTCGAGCCCCCGCTTCACGGCGTGCATGAATTGCGTTGACCCAGCCCACAGCCTGGTGACGGCTTACTCTTTTCTCCGTTTGTCCTGCCGCTTGCGTTGAAAGTGCGCGGCGACCTTGAGGCGATTCCCGCACAGCTGCATGCTGCACCAATTTCGGGTATGACTTTTGGTCGTATCGTAGAAATACAGGATGCAGGCCGCGTTTCTGCATTTCTTGATGAGTGCCTGGTCCGCATTGCAGAGCAGGTCGCTCGCCGCCTCGGCAAGAGGGGTCAGGAGACTGTCCGTTGCGTTTCCTGTCGTGACAACCTTCTGCTCGAACCTTCCTTTTGCCTGAATCACCTGCGGATACCCTTGTCGTCGGGAAAGGAGTCGATTGATTGCCAGAACAACGGCTCCGGGAATGGGGTGGCGACGCACAAGATGCTCGGCCATATCCCGCAAGATCGTTCGAAATGCTTTCACCTGTTCGAGCACCTCGTGCTTCTCTTTTTGAGTCAATCGCCTGCTTGCAAACTCGCCCTCATCCTTCGTGATCTGCTTCGCCTGTACCAGCCAGGCGACAAAATCCTCGAAGGTATCTAGTAGGTCGGTCAAGTTGCCTCGAAGGATCATCTGCGTGTTGATGAAGTCCAGGCAGGAATGGTTCCCCACGAAGAGGAACGCCTGGCGCGATCTGGTCCGGTCCATTCGACTTCTCCTCTTGGCGATCACACACCGGCAAAACCATTCTTGACAGGTTAGCCTCATTGCAGTATAACCGTCAATGATAGATATAGACAGTTATACGCTTTCAGGACAGAGTATCAGCCACTTCAATTCACAAGGGAGGCCTCATGAAAATCGCGATTGCCGTCATGTCCGATCCGAAAACTGGCTCCGAAGAAGCACTGGGACGCGTCTTCAATGCATTGGCCCTGGCATCAGAATGCAAACAACGGGGCGATGAAGTGGCCGTGGTCTTCAACGGAACCGGCACACGCTGGCCGGCCGAGCTCGCTCAGTTGTCGCATCCAGCCAACGGGCTCTATAACTCGGTTCGCGATGTCGTGCAGGGAGCCTCCTGTGGCTGTGCGGAGTTCTTTGGTGCGACGGAGAGTGTCGCGTCTTGCGGAGTCCCGATGGTGAAAGACCATGGGCTTGCCGGCACAGCAGGTCTTTTAAGTCTCCGCCGTTATGTAGCAGAGGGATGGCATACGGTCGTGTTCTGAGCGAAGGCATACGGAGGTACCATGGCCGCGAAATACCTTGAGGTGATGTTGACCGAGGCGGTATGCCGCGCACAGAATTCTTACTATGGAAGTGCGGGCAGGATTATTGGCGCTCCTCCTCGGGATCTCTTGGGTCAGCAGGAGACTGAATTCATCGCCGCTCGGGACAGTTTCTATATGGGAACGGTGAGTGAAACCGGATGGCCCTACATCCAGCACCGCGGCGGTCCTTCTGGTTTCCTTCGAGTGCTCAATCCCTCCACCCTCGCGTTCCCCGATTACCAAGGAAACCGGCAGCTCATCAGTACGGGTCATCTCCTGGCAAATGACCGCGTCGCCTTGTTCTTGATGGATTACAGGAATCGTGACCGGCTAAAACTGCTCGGACACGCCCGCGTGGAAGATGTTCGCGGCAACCGAGACCTGCTCAAGCACGTGACGGAGGGCCCAGGCTGGGACAAGGCGGAGCGAATCGTGATCATCGACGTCGTCTCCTATGACTGGAACTGTCCCAAGTACATCACCCCGCGGTTTTTGATCGAAGAAGTTGAAGACCTTGTCAGGCCACTCAAGCAGCGAATCACCGACCTCGAATCAGCTCTTCGGGCCATGAGAGAGCAGCAGGTCTGACAACACAACCGGCATCCAGGCTTCTGACACGTGACGTCCGATAACAACGAAGGAGGGAACAGCATGAGTACCATCTCGCGGAGAGGCTTTCTGCAGCTATCGGCCGTGGCTGGAGGGACATTGTTGTTCAGCGACCTGGCGAGCCGGGTTTTTGATCCCGCCCGGACCGGTGCCATCGTTCATGCCGCCGAACCGATTAAGATCGGAATCATCGACCCCTTAACGAGTCCCTACAAGACTTCCTCGATCCACGATGTGCACGGAGCACACGTCGCGGTCGATCTCTTCAACAAACGCGGCGGCGTGCTGGGTCGACCGGTCGCCATACTTGAAGCGGACGATGCTTCGAATCCCGACACCGCCGTAAAAGCCGCCATGAAGTTCATCAAGGAAGATCGAGTGGATGTTTTGATGGGCACTTTCAACGCCGATTGCGCCCTAGTTGTGTCGCAACTAGCCAAGCAGGAAGATAAACTCTTTATGGTGACAGGCGCCCATCTGCCAGAATTAACCGGTGAGGCCTGCAATTCTCACACATTCGTCTTCATGCCCCATGCGAAGATGATGGCAGAGGCCGTGGCTCAGCATCTCGTGAAAGCTTACGGAACGCGCTGGTTCATGATGACGACGAGCACACTCGATGGAAAAACCATGGCACAAGCTATGGTTACGGCAGGTCAGGCTCACGGAGTCGAGTTCGTCGGAGAATCGCTCATGCCGTTCGGCTCAACAGATTTTACGGCTCCCCTCGCTGCCGCAAAGGAGAAGCAGCCATCGATGATTCTGTTGAATCTGTACGGATGGGACCTCATCCATGCTCTCAAGGCCTATGCCAAACTGGAGCTCGCGAAAGAGAAGATCGGCGTGGGAGGCCCGATCAGTGGGGAACAGATTGGGCGGCCGCTCGGTTATGCCAATAACGCCGGCATCTGGGGCTTGATCTGGGATCCCAAGGTTAATACCGACGGATCGCGCCGCTTTATCCAGGGCGTGATCGACAAATACAATCACACGCCGACTTCACGGTGCTATCTGGGGTATGCAGCCATGACGCAAATCCTCGAAGCGATTCAACGTGCCGGCACGACCAACACGGCGCTGTTGATCAAGGCCCTTGAAGGGCACGTCTTCGACGGGCTCAAAGAAGGGAAGTCTTATTTTCGCGCTACGGACCATCAGCACATACAGGATGTCCTAGTCGGTGAGGCATTCGGAAAGGAGTTGGGGCTGGGGCATTACAAGATTCTCGCCACTTTACCTGGCGAGTCCAACCCTGGAGCGCTTGCGCAACAATCTTGCGCACTGTAAGCGGACTCCGGAATCAAAAAGAGAATGGTGCTTGGAACCGTTTCGTGGCGCACAGCGGCCCTTCCTCTCACCACTCCGATCTCTATTTGTTCACTATGACAGCGAGGGTCTCCCACTGCGCGTGTCCAACGAGGGGAGTCTGCGACCGCGCGTTGCACGAGCACAGGAGCCCCTCTAGCCCGCCCTCTCATCCTGAGCGATCTCGTCCCGCAAGCAGAGCGAGAGCACCGACTACGCAGCCGTTGCATTCGGCAGCTCTTTACCGAGCGCGAGCTTTTTGGCCCCTCCCCTCACCCGATGCATCTTCTCCCTCGCGTGATAGGGCACGAGACCTTCCAGCACCATCGGCAGCCTGTCGCAGGGCACATCTTCCATGATCTTGACCGCCAGCTTCGGATCGGGCCCTGAGCGGCCCCCCACATAGACATCGACCGCATCGATCACCTTTCCGTCGATCTTTGCTTTCTTGCCCAACAGTCCGATATCCGCCACGAGATGATTCCCGCAGGCAGCAGGACAGCCGGACCAATGCATGGTGATCGGCTTGAGCGTGCTGCCAAGCCGTGTTTCCAACGCCTTCGCCGTCTCCACCGCCCGCCCCTTCGTTTCGATCACCGCCAGATTGCAGTAGTCGCTGCCGACACAACTCACCAGCCCCTTGTAGACCGGTGAAGGGTTATAGGCGAATTGCTTCACCAGCGGCTCCCGGTCGAGGTCGCCGATCTTCCGGTCTGACACGTTCGGAATGATCAGGGCCTGCGCCGGTGAAATCCTGACCTCTCCTGTTCCATACTTCTCCGCCAAGGCTGCGATCTTGGCCAGGTCGCCGTGCGTGATGCGGCCGACCAGAACCTTGAGCCCCACATAATTCATGCCCGGTTGTTTTTGCCGATAGATGCCGACATGGCTCTTTTCGACGGATTTTCGCGCATCGACGCCGGCCGGTGACAGTTTCTTGCCCACTCGCTTTTCTACGTCCTCGCGAAACCGGCTTTCGCCCCACTCGTCCAGCAAGAAGGCCAGCCTCGCCTGTGTGCGATTCTCCCTCGATCCATGCTCCCGGAAGAGTTCAATGATTGCGCGGCTCACAGCCAAGGCTTCGCCCTCGGTCACAAAGATGTCCAGCGGGGTTGCGATCCGATACCCGCCTGACCCAAGCTTGCCACCGGCTAACACGTTGTACCCGATGCTCCTCCCGTGGCCGCCGTCGTGAGTGGCCGGCACAAGGGCCAGGTCTTGGGTTTCCATGTGGACACAGTTGTCCGGACAGCCTGTCACCGCCACGTTGAACTTCCGCGGCAGGTTCGAATAGGCCGGATTGCCGAGGATTTCCTCAGTAATCGCTCGAACGATCTGCGTCGCATCAGACACCTCGTCAGGACTCAGCCCGGCGACCGGACAGGTCATGACACCACGCACGTTGTCCATGCCGGTTTGGAGAGAGGTCAGCCCCACCTCTTCCATCTTGGCAAAGACCGATGGCACGTCTTCGATCTTGATGTGCCGGAGCTGTATTTGCTGCCGCGTCGTGAGATCCAGCACTCCGTTGCCATAGGTCCCGGCAATGTCGGCCAGAGCCTTCAGTTGATACGAGCCGGTCTTGCCGCCCGGTATCCGCACCCGGATCATGAAGAAGCCGGGGGTGGGATTCCGCAGAAAGAGGCCATACCACTTGAGGCGCTGGATGTCGGCCTCGGGAATAGATTCCCAGCCGCTCTTGGCGTACTGGGCGATTATGTCCTTCACCGCCAACCCGTCGCGCTCCGTCTTGAGGGCCTCGATTTTGTTCATGTTCCTTTCTCCAGCGACACCAGATAATCGGCCCCGTTTCTTTCAAGCACCACGAAACCGGCGCGACTGAGGCGGTCGACGATTGAAAAGGCCGTGACCCACTCCAGCCCAGGTAACCGGGCCAGGTCTTCGAGCGAACTCGCGCCGCATTCACGCAACCGTTGCACCACACGATCTTCATTCGACATGATTGCGGTCGCCATGGCTCCCTCCCTCCTGTTCGACTCCGGTGATCAGCAGGCCTCCCGTGCCGGAATGGCACGAGGCAATTCCCTTGCCTCTGTCCGGTTGACGGTGTACGGACTCGCCAGCCAGTAGAGGCCACCGACGAACAGCCCACCTCCGACGATGTTTCCCAATACGACATAGAACTGGTTGTACCAGTAGCCGGCCCAGCTGACGGCGGGCTCGTGGGGCAGAAACAGCGCCATGCCAAGGAGCGATTGATTGGCGACGCTGTGCTCGAAGCCAGTACTGATGAAGGCGAACAGGCACCAGAAGATCAGCATGATCTTGGCCGCATCGTTGGTCGTCCGCCCGGAGGTCCACACAGCCAGGCAAACGAGCCAGTTGCACAGCAGACCCCGGAGAAACAGCTCCCAGGCCGGCAGCGACATCTTCATGGCCGCCACGTTTCCGATCAGATCGGCCTGCGGTCCCTTGGACAGAACGCCCGATTGGACGACCATCCAGGCCAGCGCCAGCGAGCCGACCAGATTGCCGACCCACGACCAGAGATTCAGCTGCGCCACTTGGGTCCAGGTGAGGCTGCGCGACAGCCCGCCGATGACTCCGGTCATGTTGTTGCCGGTAAACAATTCTGATCCGGCGAAGATCACCAGGGTGAGGGCGATCCCGAACGACACGCCCATCACCAGCTTCAGGATCGGCGACCCGGCCGTGGCCAGCGGCCCGCCGAGGCTGAAAATCAACGCAATGCCGAATCCCACATAGACGCCTGCCAACGCCGAGAGAATGAGGTAGCGTGACAGCGACACCTCCAGGAACCGATGTTTTGTCGCAGCCAACGATGCAATCCGCTCGTGATCCGTCGTATACATCGACTCCTCCTTTGTCATCGCTACAATCCTGAAAACACAACGGCGTCCGTCTTCCCGAATAGGAGACGGACGCCGTTGTCCGCGTTGCATCGTTCTCTGTTCTTACGCTGCGGGAACGCCATTGTTCCCGCACCAGACTCCAACTGGAGTTAGAAGGTCTTGTACTCCAGCCACTTCCCGTTCAGTGTGATTTTGCAGCGGGCCTCGCCCTGGCTGCCGGTCACCTTTTCCATATCGAGCGTAAAGTCGATTGCGCTCATGATGCCGTCGCCAAACATTTCGTTCGCCTGCTCGCGCATCGAATCTCCATACACCCCGATGATCTCCAGCAAGCGATACTTGAACGGATCGGTCGTATTCGGAAAATCGGTGCGAACCGGAAATGTACTCAACGACGCGGTGAGTGCTGCATCGAGGCCCAACAGGTCGCCGACTTTCTTCGCGTCCTCAACCGGCAGCTTGTGGGTCCCCTGCAACACCGCCGCAACGAACGTGGGGTTGCGCCCGACCGCTTTGGCCACCTCCGCGATCGTCACCTTCTTCTCCAACCGCTTTGCTTTAATCGCATCCTTCGGCTTCTTCGCTTCCATCGCATGCTCCTCCTTTGTTGATGCCTGCCGACCATTGCTCTGTCAAAACCTCACGACAAGCGGCGCGGCCGCTGGCGACTCCCCCTGCACGCCCCTCTCACCCGCCACTCCCTGCGCGGCATGACGGACGAGAAAATGAATCACATGGTTCCGGATCTTGTAGTAATGCGGGTGCTCGATGACCGTATCTCGCGACCTGGGGCGAGGGATCGTCACATCCACAATCTCCGCCACACGCGATGAGGGCCCGTTCGTCATGAGCATGATGCGGTCGGACATGAGAATGGCCTCGTCCACATCGTGTGTGACCATAAATACCGTGTTGCGCGTGGCGTTCCACATCTGAACCAATTCCTCTTGAATGACTCCCCTGGTGAGCGCATCAATCTGGGCGAAGGGCTCATCCAGCAATAACACCTTGGGCTCGATTGAAAATGCCCTGGCAAGACCGACTCGCTGCTTCATCCCCCCCGACAAGGCGATCGGCCGCTTATCCTCAGCCCCCTTGAGGCCGACTAACGCAATGTACTTGTGCACATGCGCGGCCACCTCTGCGTGCCCCCAGTCCGAATAGGCCGACCGAACGGCCAGGGCAATGTTCTCGAACACCGTCATCCAGGGCATGAGGGCAAAGTTCTGAAAAACCACCATCCGGTCCAAGCCGGGACCGGATACCTCACGCCCATTCACGATCACGCCGCCTTCCGACAGGGTTTCCAGTCCGGCGATGATGTTAAGCAAGGTGCTCTTGCCGCATCCCGAATGGCCGATCACGGTGACGAACTCGCCCTTGTCGATTTTCAAGGTCACGTCTTTGAAGATACAGACCTCTCCGCCTCCGGCATGACCGGGGAAGAACTTGCTCACATGATCGACGACAAGAAATGACATGGATGACTCCCTGGAAATAGCTTTCAGCCTTCAGCCATCGGCTCTCAGCTTCAGAATTGGAGGATGGCTGTGCTCCATGCTGATAGCTGACGGCTGACAGCTCCTTCACTCACTCTTGATACGTCACCAGCCCCGCGAGCTTGTTGAACCCTGAATCCAAAATGACGCCCACGACCCCGACTACCAGGATGGCGAAAATCACCCCGGCAATGTCGAGATTATTCCACTCGATCCAACTCAGGTAGCCGACACCCAACTCGCCCAACAACATCTCCGCCGGCACCACGGCGACCAAAGCGCTCCCGAACGAGATTCTCAAACCGTTCACGATAGTCGGGGCAGCCCCCGGCAAAATCACCCGGTAGAGCCGTTTGAACCAGGAGAGCTGCAGAATGGCCGCGACATGGAGGTATTCTTTTTTGAGCGAACTCACTCCGAACGCCGTCGTCGCCAGGGTCGGCCAGACAGCTGCCATGAACACGACCAGGATGGCGGTCCACTTGGGATCCTTAACCGTGTAGAGCAGCAAGGGCATCCAGGCCAATGGCGAGATCGGCTTCAACACTTGAATGAACGGGTTGACGGCTCGAAAGAGCACCCGGTTCAGCCCCAGGAGGATGCCGAAGAGAATCGCCACGACCGACGCCGCGAGGAATCCCGCCGCAAATCGTGAGACGGTGTACAGAACCAAGTAGGCGATGCCGTGATCGTTGGTTCCCTTGATGACGAACGCCTCGCCCAATTCAACTCTCGCCTTCTCCACCACCGCGAGGGGCCCCGGCACCCCCTTCATCTTCTCGGGATTCCAGGCGTAGCCCCCCTCGGACGTGCGGACAATGTCTCCGTTGAACTCCATCATTTGCAGTTGCTCGTCCGTCTTGCCCTTCGCATCGAAAGACGACCGCAGCGTGAGCAGATGCCACCCGCCGAGAAAAACCACGAGGATAAACCCTGAAATCAGCCATGGATTGCCGTTTCCATTCGTTTTCATCGTTCCTACCTCTTCGTCCGTTACGCCATGCTGTGAATGCTGAAACTACGGACGTAGGCGTCCGGTTGGTTCGCGTCAAACTCCCGGCCCATGATCGTATGCTTGGCCATCGTCCCTTGATGTGTCGGATATCCAAGTTCTTTGGCGATCCGGTCGCAATCGGCCGCTCGATACACCTGCTCGGCCACGGCTTTGTAATTGACCTCGCCCTTCAAATGGCCCCACCTCTTCATCTGAGTCATGATCCAAATCGCCATCGAGTGCCAGGGATAGGGATCGAAATCAATACGGCTTGGGTCCTTTTTGATCGCGCCTAGTCCGTCTGCATAGGTTCCCGTCAAGACTTGCTCCAAGACCGTCACCGGCTGATTCAAGTAATTCGTCGGTGCAATCGCCTCGGCAATCTCTTTCCGATGGGCCGGGTTGGACGCGTAGTGGGTGGCGTCCACGATGGACCGGAAGAGCGCCAGGAACGTATTCGGATATTGCGTGGCGAATTCCTTGGAAATCGCAAAAGCACAGCAGGGATGCCGATCCCAGATCTCCTTGGAGAGTTTGAAGATGAACCCCGCGTTTTCGTACACCGCCCGTTGATTGAAGGGATCGGGAGCAAGATATCCATCGACGTTGCCGGCCTTCAGATTGGCCACCATCTCCGGCGGCGGCACCACACGGATTTGCACATCTTTGTCCGGATGCACGCCCCCCTCCGCCAGGAAATATCGCAGAAGATAGTTGTGCATCGAATAGTCGAACGGCACGCAGAAGCGAAATCCCTTCATGTCGGCTGCCGTCTTTACGCCCTTATGCTTGTTATGCAGCGTGATCGCTTGGCCGTTAATGTTCTCCACCGCCGGCATATAAAACGGGACTGGAACGGAGCCGGCGCCGAGCGTGATGGCCAAGGGCATGGGCGACAGCATATGGGCCGCATCGACTTCTTTATTAATCGCCCAATCTCGCACCATGGCCCAGCCGGCTGCACGTTTGACCTTGGCATTCAGGCCATGTTTGCTGTAGAACCCCAGCGGCTCCGCCATGATGATCGGCGTGGCGCAAGTGATGGGAATAAAGCCGATGCTGAGGTCCGTCTTTTCCGGTTTCCCCACCGGATCTGCAGCGAATGCAGCGATCTCTTTCAGCGGAAACAGTTCGGCGATGAGGGCCGTCAGCGCAACTGTTCCCATGGCTGCCAGGAGCTGCCGGCGCGATGGGTCGGCGGCTTGCAGGACAGCCGACGACACGGCTCGCTCGACCATGCGCTCAAAATACTCATCGGAGGATTCGGCTTTCGCGACATCGACTGCAGAGCTCGCTGTCATCGCCCGATTATTGTCCCGATCTCCTTGGCTCATGACCGCCTCCTTATGGGTATTGCCGTCTCTCGTCCCTTTCCGAAATGCCTGAATCTGACCGACCGCACGGCACGAAATAAAAAACGTCCGCCTCTCATTCGCGAGAGACGGACGCCATTGTCCGCATTGATAGATCGGCACCGACCTATCCACTGTGCACGTCGGCACGGTCTCTGACGACCAGTGCCGAAAACAGAACGGCGTCCGCCACTCTTTCCAGAATGACGGACGCCGTTGTCCGTATGCGTTATGTCGAGAGCCTTACCGAGGCGCCATTGCCTCGACTCCGCTCATGAGGGAGACATTTATCATGTCTCTCCTGCCACGTCAACCCATGCTACGCATGGGTTCGAATACTCTAGACATCGTAGTACAGAAAGAACTCATACGGATGCGGACGCAACCGCATGGTATCGACTTCCTTGTTGCGCTTGTACCCGATCCAGGCCTCGATCAGGTCCTTGCTGAAGACCCCGCCCTTGAGCAGGAATTGATGGTCCTTCTCCAGGTTGTTCAGGGCTTCGTCAAGGCTGCCAGGCATCGTGCGGATCTTGGCCGCTTCCTTGGCCTCGAGATCGTAGAGATCCTTCTCCGCCGGCTCACCAGGATTGATCTTGTTCTCAATGCCGTCCAACCCCGCCATGAGCATGGCGGCAAAGGCGAGATAGGGATTCGCGGCAGGATCCGGGAACCGCACCTCGATCCGCTTCGCCTTGGGGCTCGGTGAATACATGGGAATCCGGATACCAGCCGACCGGTTCCGGCTGGAATAGGCCAACAACACCGGCGCTTCGAACCCCGGCGTCAGACGCTTGTAGGAGTTCGTGGTCGGGTTGGTAAAGGCGGCCAAGGCCGGCGCATGTTTCAAAATGCCGCCGATGTAGTGCAGGCACATCTGCGACACGCCCGCATATTCCTTCCCGGCGAACAGCGGCTTACCGTCCTTCCAGATACTCTGGTGGCTGTGCATGCCTGACCCGTTGTCTCCGAAAATCGGCTTTGGCATGAAGGTCGCGGTCTTGCCATGGCGGCGGGCCACGTTCTTGACGATATACTTGTACATCATCATCTTGTCGGCGGTCCGGACCAGCGAATCGAAGCGGATATCGATTTCCGCCTGACCGGCCGTGGCCACTTCATGGTGATGCTTCTCGATCTGGATGCCGGCCTTCTCCATCTCCAGAATCATCTCGCTGCGGATATCCTGCTGCGTATCGGTCGGGGCAACGGGGAAGTAGCCTTCCTTGTGACGGATCTTGCCGCCCAGGTTGTGGCCTTCCTGTCCCATGTTCCAGACGCCTTCTTCGGAGTCGAGGAAGTAGTAGCCGCTGTGGCCGTTCTGATCGTACCGGGCCTGATCGAAAATGAAGAACTCGGCTTCCGGCCCCCAATAGGAGGTATCGCCGATCTTCGTGCTCTGGAGGTATTTCTCCGCCTTCTGCGCCACATAGCGCGGATCGCGATCGTACGTCTCGCGCGTGATCGGATCGACGACGTTGCCGATGAGGCTCAGCGTCGGGACCGCGCAGAACGGATCGAGACAGGCCGTCGCCGGATCCGGCACGACCAGCATGTCGCTGTTGTTGATCGCCTTCCAGCCGCGAATGGAGGAGCCGTCCAGTCCAGACCCGTCCTTGAAGAGGTCTTCCGTCAATTCACTCGTCGGAATGCTGAAATGCTGCCACGTCCCGATGAGATCGACGAACTTCAAATCGACGATCTGGACCTTATGTTTCTTCGCATACTCCAACACCTCACGTACGTTCATCCCCCTCCTCCTTTCAAATCACCCGCATGAGACCGTGCAGCCTCCGCTAGGCCGCTTTCGCCTCGAGAAAATTCTCGATGGCCGTTTCAACTCCCGTTCGCAACCGCTCCAATTGCCCGTGATCCTCCAGCTTCTTCCCTCGCTGATCAGCGACATAGAATACATCGGCGACCTGGTCCAGCCTCGTCGAGATGCGGGCGGCATGGATCGACAGCCCGAGCTGGAAGATCGCATTCGTGATCACATACAACAAACCTTGCCGGTCGTCGGCAAACACATCGATGATCGTATAGGCGTCCGACGTTTCATTGTCGATCCGCACCTCCGTCGCTTCACGGGCTTTCGGCAGCGACCTCGTCAGCTTCAACCGTGCGCCCCGGCGCAGCACGTCGTCGACATGCTCCCACCCCTTGAGGACGGACGCGATCCGATCGCCCACCGTCCGCAGCCGCTCGGCCGGAGGCGCCCCCTGATAGTCCGGGTCCATCACCTGAAACGTATCGACCACGATCCCATCGGCTCTGGTGAGAATCTGCGCATCGAGAATCTGCACCCCGCTGCCGGCCATCACCCCGGCGATCTTCGAGAAAATACCTGGCGTCACGTCATTATGGGTGACGACGGTATACTCGCAGGTCCCCAGCTCCCCGTTGAACTCTGCCTCCACCAGCACCTCACCGACATGCAACCGCCGTACGGCCGCCAAATGCGCCGCTATACGGGCCGGCGACGTACCATGAACATACCGCACTGGAAATTGGCCCAGTTGGCTCTCGACCCAGGCCAAGACCCCGTCGGCTTGCCCCGCCAGCAGCAGGTACCGGCTCACCTCCTCGGCAATCTGGCGGACTCGTTCGGGCGCCCCGTCCCCGCTCCGCTCCCCGGACACTTCAGCCATCGTGCGCTGATAAAGTTCGATCAGGAGCGATTCTTTCCACTTGGTCAACACCCCCGGACCGACCGCGGCAATATCCGCGGCGGTGAGCACCAACAGCTTCCTCAAGACTTCCGGCGTCCCCACTTCGCGGGCAAAGGGCAGCACCACCTTCACATCGTTCGGGTCCCGCCGAAAAGCCGTGTGGGCCATCAACAAATGCCGATGCACCAAGAATGAGAGAGTCCGCAGATCCTGTTCGTCGAACCCGAGCCGGGCCGCAGCCACCTCGGCCAACCGCCGCCCCACATCACTATGATCTTCTTCCTGGCCCTTGCCCAAATCGTGAAACAGCACGGCCAGGTGCAGGAGATCTTTCCGCTTAATGCTCCGGTAGACGTCCCCCATCACACCCGGATCCTGTGCGAGGTCTTCGGCCCGCGCCACCGCCAGCAAACTATGCTCGTCGACGGTGTACTTATGGTACTGATTGAATTGCATCAGGCCGCGGACCGTTCCCATGGCGGGCACCAGTTTCTCAAGCACCGAAGCCCGATGCATGGCCTCCAGCGTCTTGGCAGTGCCGGGCCCCGCGAGAATCGCCAGGAACGTCCGGTTGACCTCCGGCGTCCGATAGGCCTCCGCCGAGACCGTATCGACATGCCGGTGAATATCTTCGAGCAACGGCGGCGCGATGGTCAGCTGCTGCGCTCGCGCCAAATCGAAGAGGCGCAACAATAGCGCCGGGCTTTCCAGCACCTTCGCACGATGTTCGTCTGCAACCGTCAGGATCCCGCCCCGCACCGCGAAGTAACCATCGACGCGGGGCGCAGGCAAGAACCGCGCGAATCGTTGCCAGAACGGCACGCTCCGGCAGCGCTCGACGAATCGCATACAGCGTTCATGCAACCCCATCGTATGCTGGTAATACTGTTGCATGAACTGCTCGACCGCCAGCAAGTGCGGTCGGTCCTGAAACCCGAAATGTTTGGCCAGCCAGATCTGCTCGTCGAATGAGAGGATCTCCTGGGCCGTGCCTGCATGGACATGGAGCAGCGCCCGGACCCGCCAGAGAAAATCCCGCGCCTCTGTCAGGGCCATTGAATCGGCCCGGGACAGGATGCCGCGATCGGACAGCTCGCGAATCGTGGGCGCCTGATAGCGGGCCATGCCGGCCCACTGGAGCAGGTGCAGATCGCGAAGACCGCCTTTACTTTTCTTCACGTTCGGTTCGAGCAAATACACCGTCTCGCCGAACTTGAGATACTCGCGTCGGCGCTCTTCCAGCTTTTGATCCAAATATGCGTCCGTACTTTTAACCACGACCTTCCGCATGTACCGGCTGTGAAATTGCTCAAACAGCTCAGGGCTGCCGGCAAGAAACCGGGACTCCATCATTGAAGTTTTAACCGTCGCATCGGTCTCAGCCAGCTCGATGCAGTCGTTGATCGTCCGCACACTATGCCCGACCTGAAATCCGCAGTCCCACAAGGGATGCAAGACGGCTCGCACCAGCGACTCGACCTGCGATTTCGCCTCTGGCCGGAAGAGCACCATCAGATCGATATCCGAGTAGGGGGCTAGTTCGCGGCGACCGTATCCTCCCAAGGCCACTAGGCAGCACTGGTGAAGACCGGCTGAAGCCGCCGCATCGCCCCCCTCCCGTACCGCATTCCGGTATCGCCCGACGATCAGACCATCCACCAGTTCCGTCATCGCCGCCATGGTCTCTGCACCGGTGGCGCCTGCCAGCACCCGCTGGCCGATAATGCGGCGCTGCTCGGCGAGAAACGCGCCGACCGTCGGGATATCGACGGTCGGCGCTGACGTACTGGATGGATCCTGCGTGACACCCATGGTTACAGCGCAATCTCTCCGGTTTCACCGGTTCTGATGCGAACGGCGGCAGTCAGATCCCGCACGAAAATCTTGCCGTCCCCGATGCTGCCGGTCTTGGCAGCCCGGGTGATCGTCTCGATCACCCGCGACACTTGTGCATCTGTGACCGCTACTTCGATTTTGACTTTCGGCACAAATTCGATCGTATATTCCTGGCCGCGGTAGGTCTCCTTGTGCCCCTTCTGGCGGCCGAATCCTTTGACTTCCGTGACCGTCATCCCCTGCACGCCCATTTCCAGCAAGGCATCCTTGACTTCATCCAACTTGAACGGCTTGACGATGGCTTCAATCATTTTCATGTCGCTGCCTCCTTACCGGGCTTCCCCCAAGCGCTGATCCTACATCGTCGCCGGGATCGCCAGGATAATCGCGTGGTCAATTGTGTCATGGTCCATTTACGAATAGGCCCGCTCGTTATGCTGGCTGAGGTCCAATCCGGTCGATTCGTCTTCCGGAGTGACCCGCAACCCAACCGCCGCCTGTACGACTTTGAGAATGATCCAGGTACCGAACAGGGAAAACAGCGCCACCGCACATACCATGATCGCCTGAATCCCGAACTGCCCCGCATTCCCGAAAAAGAGCCCGTCCGCCCCGGCGGCATTGATCGCCTTGGACGCGAACAGCCCCGTCGCGAGGATCCCGAACACTCCGCCCACACCGTGGATTCCCACGACATCGAGCGAGTCATCATAGCCCATCCTCCCCTTCCAAACAACGGCGAAATAGCACAGAATCCCTGCAAATCCGCCGATTATGATCGCTGAAAACGGCCCGATATACCCCGATGCCGGGGTCACGGTGGCCAGACCGGCTACCGCGCCGCTCGCCACACCCAGGACGGTGGGCTTCCCACGATGCGCCCACTCCACCGCCATCCATGACAACGCCCCCATCGACGCAGCGGCGTGGGTCGCCAAGAAGGCGCTCGCGGCCACCCCGTTCGCCCCCAACGCGCTGCCCGCGTTGAACCCGAACCAGCCGAACCAGAGCAAGCCGGTCCCCAGCAAGGTGAACGGAAGGTTGTGAGGGGCCATGTAGTCGCTGCCGTGGCCTCTCCGCTTGCCCAGCACGATGGCACAGACCAGGGCGCTCACCCCTGAACTGATGTGCACCACCGCGCCTCCGGCAAAATCCAATGCGCCCATCTTCCCCAACCATCCACCACCCCAAATCCAATGGGCCACAGGCACATAGATCAACAAAGACCACAGGGCCGCAAACAACAACAGCGCGGAGAACTTCATCCGCTCTGCGACCGCCCCTGTAATCAACGCCGGCGTGATGGCGGCAAACATGAGCTGGAACAGCATGAACACTTGGTGAGGAATCGTTGGGCCGTAGACCGGATGGGGCTCGCTGCCGACCCCGCTGAGCCCAATCCAATCAAGCCCCCCGATGAAACCTCCCTTATCGGGGCCGAAGGCCAGGCTGTACCCGACGAGAATCCAGATCAGACTAACCAGACAGAGAATAGCGAGGCTCTGCATGATTGTGCCCAGGATGTTCTTGCCTCGGACAAGCCCGCCATAGAAGAGCGCCAACCCCGGCATGGTCATGGCAAGCACGAGCGCCGTAGACATGAGCACCCATGCCGTGTCCCCTGTATCGATTTTGAGCGCAGGGGCTGCAACCACTTGAGCCGGTGTGGCCCCTGTGTCCTGGGCCGCGACTGACCCGGTAAAGACCGCCAACGCTCCCACCAGCGCAACTGCGGTGGTCAGGCCCACAACCGTGAGCGTCCTTTGGCGCCTATGCTTGCGACGACAGTCCCGTTCCTGGTCAATCACCATCCCCATCCTCCTCCTTCTCATCGGTCACCGCTGCCTTACGAATAGGACCGCTCCTCATGCTGACTGAGGTCCAAGCCCATTCGCTCTTCCTCTTCACTCACACGCAGCCCCATCAATCCATCGACCAGCTTCAAGATCACGAACGTTCCCACGAACGCAAACACCACCGAGATCAGCACGGCCAGCGCTTGGATGCCCAGCTGTGCTGGATTACCATAGAATAGCCCGTCTGCACCGGCGGCATTAACCGCCTTCGACGCGAAGAGACCGGTCGCCAATGCGCCCCATATGCCTCCGACTCCGTGAATCCCCACCACGTCGAGGGAGTCATCGTAGCCCAACTTGGATTTCCAGAGCACCGCCACATAACACAAAACTCCCGCCCCCAGACCGATCATGATCGACGCCATCGGGCCGACGAATCCCGAAGCAGGCGTGATGGCCACCAGCCCTGCCACCGCACCGCTGGCCGCGCCAAGGACCGTCGGTTTGCCCCGATACAACCACTCCACGACCATCCAGGCCAGCGCGGCAGTGGCTGCCGCCGTATTCGTGACGACAAAGGCACTGGTCGCCAATGCCCCGGACGCCACCGCACTCCCGGCGTTGAACCCGAACCATCCAAACCAAAGCAAGGATGCCCCCAACACGGTCATGGGCAAATTGTGCGGAGCCATATGTTCCTTGCCGTAGCCCAACCTCCGCCGCAATACGATGGCACAGGCTAACGCCGAGGCGCCGGAACTGATATGGACGACCGTGCCGCCGGCGAAGTCCAACGCCCCAAGATTTCTGACCCATCCCCCGACAGCCCAGACCCAGTGCGCGAGCGGATCATAAATGAACGTCGCCCACAGCAGGGTGAAAATCAGAAAGCTGCTGAACTTCATCCGTTCGGCAAATGCCCCGGTGATCAGCGCCGGCGTGATCACGGCAAACATCATTTGAAAGATCATGAAGGCCTGATGAGGCACGGTCGCGGCATAATCGGCATTGGGCTCCAACCCCACCCCGTTAAGCCCGAACCATTCAAGCCCCCCGATCAGATGGCCCTTGTCCGGCCCAAAGGCCAGACTATAGCCCCAGAGGACCCACTGAAGGCTGATCAGACAGAGGATGATAAAGCTCTGCATGATCGTGCCCAGTGCGTTCTTTGAGCGAACCATTCCGCCATAGAACAAGGCCAACCCTGGCGCCGTCATCGCCAACACCAGCGCCGTCGACACCAATAGCCACGTCGTATCGCCCGTATCGATTTTCGGCTGAGGTGGAACAACCGCCGGAGCCGCCTCTTGGCCGAGAGGCGCCGTCACAGCTGGAGCCGGGGCTCCCGCATCTTGCGCATATAGACCCGTCGTCCCCGCCAAGATAGCGCAGGCCAGGACGGGAAGCATTGCGGTCATGATACGTACAGATCGATTCATGATGAGCTCCTTTCCTCCCCTGCTCAAAACATATAGATGACTTGGAATGACAGGGTTTCTTGATTGTTCGCCGGTCGGCTGCCGTAGAGAAACACGTTCTTGTCGGACTTGTCGTACCGAAACTCAGTCCGTGTAATCAGTGAGGGAAAGGGCTTGTATTGGAGCGTGAAGGTGTTTTCCCATAGTGTTTGGGGGACCCCACCCACTCCTGCGGTAGTCGAGCCAAGAGGCGAGCTGCCGAAGGGGGGAGCGGTGATGGCACAGGTATTGGTTCCTCCGGCGAAACTAATTCCCCCAGTACAGGTCCTGGCACCACCCGCATCCTCAAAAATCTCTCCCCGGAATCTGGCGCTCCATTGATCGTTGAAGTCATGGAGCAGGTAGGCCCCCAGCCCATTCCACCGAGCGTTCCCGGATTTACTAACTGTTCTGCCTGTGGCAGGATTGATCGGACTGGCATTGCCCTCATTGCCATAGTAGGGCTCCAGGACGATGGTGTCTTGGTCCGTGGCCTTGAAGGTGATGATCGACCCCACCACCGTCCGCTTGGCGGCAGGATCGTTACCTGCCGTATATGGTGTACACGCCGGACTTCCGCCTTGACAGTTTGACTGTTCAGCTCCGTAGGACCCGTAGAAACTCATGCCGAACCGTTCATGCGGGGTCAGGGCGACCAGCCATTCAAATGATTTGCCCCTATTGTTGTCAACGACGTTGTCCCAACCATTGATCACGCCGATTGACGCGGTCACAAGCGGATTAAACGTATAGGTGAACCGGACGCCGGTGGTCGTGAAGGCCTGGCCCAAGCCGAACATAAAGCTGCGGGAGAAGTTCGGGTTCTCGAAACTATTGATCACCTCATACCCGATCAACGTGTTGATCTTCCCCGCCTGAATCTTTAATCCGTTACCGACCGGGACGATGTACTCGCCGTAGACCTCCTGAAAATCGAGTTCATTGTTGCTGGTGCCAGGCGCAAAATTCGTTCGCGCCCTTGTCACCCTGGCATCCATCCCGAAGTTCAGCCTGGTTCGGAAGCCGAGCCGGTCCAGCCCACTCCCTCCTCCATCGGCAGGCCGCTCAAACGTGAGCTGCACCAAGTGTGGCATGAACGAATTGGCATTGGTGTCAAAGATATGCAGTTGATTGAGGTTTGTATTCGGGCTGTTGAAGTTATGGGTATAGGCCACATCCAGGAACCCGGAGGCCTTGAATCCCAAGGTCTTCCAGAGGGACGGAGCCTCCACTTTTTTCTCCAGCGCCTCCAGCCTTTCCTGTAGGCTCGACGTCGAAGCCGAAGCTGGCACCGCCGCTGGCTCTTGGGCAAACACCGAGTTGCCGCCGGCCAGCGACAACAGCGCACACATTCCTATTCCGATGAGACTGCGTACTGACATGATGACGTCCTCCCTCGTCCGATTGGTGATTCCACTGCTCACGCCCCTTGTCTCTCTCACCTCGACGACGTCGTCGCCACGCACGCCATTGTGCGCAACCTCCCGCCCCTCCTCGTCCATTCGGCACTCATTTCCAGATCGATTCCCACCAGCCGACGCATACATCTCGTTTCTCATTTTCCCCGCGATTCGATTCTTCTGCACGATCGTACGTCTGCTCGAATGGGTAAAAAAAAACGCCCTCTAGCCCGCTGGGGCTGGAGGACGCCATTGTCCATACCGTACTACTTGTGGCCGGTGGGAAACGCCGTTGTTCCCCTGTCCGATGGGCACCCTTGTAGCATGCCTCATGAAAATCTGTCAACGCCTTGTATTTGCATAGTCAGCAGGAGCTGGCACACCCCATTGACCCCTCACCCTCATGGGCCAACCGTCACGCTCATTCTTGCCTGGCGATGATCTATCGGCTGTGCTAGATTTGCTCCCACTATGACTGCTGCACCACAGCATTCTTTGGCACGAGAGCGCGCTCTCACGCCATTGTTTTTCCTGCCCTTGCTCTTTTTCGTCATCACCGCCTGCGGCACAACCGCTCAGAGCAACAAGATCCTCTTCGATGATCCGCGCGGAACCGTGTCGCTTCACAGAATGGCCGATCAGTCAATTCAGGCCAGCCACCCGATCAATCTTGAACCAGCCCTCATCGCCAAAGTTTTGAGCGGCATGCACGTCCAAGAGCGCCAGCGGACCCTCCAGACAATGCTGGGGGGACCGTCTTCCGCCGTCCCAGTCTTTTCGGCAGAGGAAATCAAGTTCCTGGCTCCCCGGATTGCCAAAGCCCTGACAACCGCCGGAACGGGAGAGGCCGTGACATTTCTCGTCTACAACCCCCGCCAAGGCACCGGGCGGTTGGAACTGCCTGTCACGGAAACCACAGCCGGCTCCCTCTACGCCTATGGCCTATCGCTGTACGTGACACTCTCTCAATATCGATATGCGCCGAACCAGACGAATACGGATGATCTCGCTCGCCGGCGCCTGCCGGATTCTTCAGGCTTCTCGAACCGTACCCTGTTGTTTACTCCAAGTGCCGCCCAACGACCAGACAGTTTTCATCGGGCGACCGGGGAAACGTCAGCCGGCAGATTTCTCGCCATCGATTATCAGCTGTTGCAGCAAACATCGCCAGCCGCAGCCACTGAGCAATCTGTGCCTCAAATGGAACAGTCCGCGCCGACTCACGAGCCTCGAGCAGAAGCCACGCCACCGACCGCCCCATCTCATGCCTCAGAGGCCCTGGCGCAACGCGAGGCCGAAATCCACACACTCAAAGATCTCGTCATCAAGAAAGATTTGGAGCTGGAAACACTCAGGAAGGAACTGCAATCAGTCCGGAAACAACTCGGCAACCAGAAGCGGAAAACCACACCGCAACAAAAATGAATACTGAAGGATGGAAGGCCAAAGGCGGAAGGTCACGGCTTCACCCTCTGAACCTCAGCCCACTTCAGCCTTTCCCGCTCACACACCTATGAATTTCTGTACCCGTTCGTGATCGGCATCCGCCGATCCTTACCTAAGGCTCGATGTGTGATTTTAATGCCGATCGGCGCCTGCCGGCGCTTGTATTCGCTGCCATCCACTAGCGCGATCACGCGCGCCACCGTGGCACGGTCGTACCCCACCGCAACGATCTCTTCGAGGGACCGGTCTTCTTCCACATAGGCCTGAAGGATGGGATCAAGGATCTCGTAGGGCGGCAACGAGTCTTCATCCTTTTGGTTGGGCCTTAGCTCGGCAGTCGGCGGTCGATCCAACGTCCGTTTGGGAATCACCGGGGTTGTGCCGCGGAGATTGCGAAGCCGCGCCAGGTCATACACCATCGTCTTGGGCACGTCTTTGATCGCGGCAAAGCCGCCGGCCATATCGCCATACAACGTGGCATACCCGACGCTCATCTCGCTCTTGTTGCCTGTGGTAAGCACTAGGTGGCCGAACTTATTGGAGAAGGCCATGAGGAGATTGCCCCGGATGCGGGCCTGGAGATTCTCTTCCGTCGTATCAGGCGCGCGGCCATCAAACGTTTCCGCGAGCGCGTACCGATAGGTGTCGAACATCGCCGTGATGGGGATCGTCCGGACGGAGATCGCAAGTCGTGCTCCCAATTCGGCGACATCGTCGTGACTGTCTTGCGACGTGTAGGGCGACGGCATGAACAGGCCCCGCACGTTATCGGCGCCGAGCGCATCGACGGCAAGCGCAGCGGTCAGTGCCGAGTCCACTCCACCACTCAAGCCAATCACGGCACAGGTAAACCCGTTTTTCCTCACGTAGTCGCGCACCCCCAAGGTGAGAGCCCGATACACTTCCTCCAGCGGGTCTAGGAGCGCCGCCATATCGGGAACCCGGCGCACCCGAGTTTTCGGAATAGCCGGAAGCGACACCGCACAGACCTCCACAGCGGAGGCAACCCGCCGCGACAAGGGCTTCTTCCTGCCCTGCGCGCGCCTCGCCCGTGCAACCGCCTCCATATTGAGGTCGGCGACGATCAGATCTTCTTCGAAGGATTTTCCTCGCGCGACAACATCGCCTCGGTGATCGAGAATCAGGCTGTTCCCGTCGAACACCAGTTCATCCTGCCCACCGACCACATTGGTGTAGGTGAGCACCACCCCGTTTTCCCTCGCGCGAGTCGCCAGCATCTGCTCGCGCACTCGGCTCTTGCCCAGATGAAATGGCGAGGCATTGATATTCACGATCACTTCGGCGCCCGCCGCTGCCTGGATACGCGTCGGGCCTTCCGGCAACCAGACGTCCTCGCAAATATTGACCCCGATCAGCGTGCCACGCAAACGGATGAGCGGCAGCCGCCGTCCCGGATGAAAGTAGCGACTCTCATCAAACACGCCATAGTTCGGCAAATACCACTTACAATAGGTCGTGATGAGCGTCTGATCTGCAATGACCGCAGCCGCATTGTACAGTTCATGCGCGCCTGCCGGCACCACCGACGAGCGGGGTGGTTTCGGATCGATGCCATCGCTCTGGCTGACGTAGCCCACCACCGCGGCAAGGCCCCGACAGTGACGGACGACTTCCTGGAGGGCGCGGCGGTTGTCCGCCACGAAACGAGGCTTTAATAAGAGGTCTTCAGGGGGATAGCCGGTGATCGCCAGCTCCGGGAATGCGACCAAATCGGCCTTCGCCTTCTTCGCCTCGCGCAGCCAGGCCGTGATCCGGCGGACGTTCCCGTCCAGATCACCGACTGTCGGATTCATCTGCACCATGGCGATACGAAACGTGCGCATAGCCCGCCTTAGTGCCTAACTCGATCGGCCCGTTCTTCGATATCGCCGGCGAGGAGAATTGCCTCGGCAATCTCGCGCATCGATTTCCGAAGATCCATACTTTGTCGTTGGATGAGCTTGAAGGCCTCTTCTTCGGTCAGCTTCTTCGCGCGCATCAGATAACCCTTAGCCCGTTCCATCAGCTTCCGAACCGCCAACGCTTCCTGCATCTCGAAGGACTTCTCGATGAGAGTCGTATGCTCAATAGCAATGCCTGCCTGATTCGCAATGGCCTGGAGCAACTTCACCTCTTCACCGGTAAACAGATGCGGGACAGCCGTATAGCTATTGATCACGCCCACCGCCTTCTCCCGCACCATCATCGGAACCGAGACCATCGAGCAGAGCCCTTCCTTCTTGGCCATATCCTGGAACATATAGTCCCGCTCTTTGGTGACGTCGGCCACAATGATCGGTCGACGGTCTTGGACGGCGCGCCCACTGATGCTCTGTCCGACCTTGAGATTCGGCTTCCGGCGGTACTGTTCGCTGAGGCTTTGCGTCGCCTCGATCCGCAATTCTCCACTCGCCTGGTCCAGCAACATGATCGAGCAGATCTTGGAATTCATCATTTGCGCGGTCATCGTCACCAGGAGCTGCAGCACATCCTGAATCAACCGATTGGAGGCCACCGTTTCCGACACCAGCGAGAGGGTTTCCACCTGCAAGGCTTTGCGTTTCATTTGATCGTAGAGCCGCGCATTCTCGATCGCGCCGCCGACTTGATTGGCGATGGTAGACAGCAACGCAATCTCATCGGGCCGGTACCGTTTCGGGCGTTTATGCTGGACATTGATCACGCCGACCACCTCTTTCTTGGCCATGATCGGTACGGAAACAAAGGCTTGGTGGCGGTCTTCCGGAAGATTATGGAAAAACTTGAAGCGTGGGTCGTCGCTCGCATTACTCGGAATCACGACACGCGTTCGTTCCTGGGCCACCCACCCGGTGATGCCCTCTCCCAAACCGATCGTGATGCGGCCAATCAATTTTGGGTGCGGGTTCTTTGAGGCTCGAAGAATGAGTTCGTCTTGGCCATCCGACAACAGGTAGAGAAGGCAGGCATCGGCCTTGGTGACTTCGACGACCACTTCGACGATATGCCTGAGAACCGATTCGAGATCCAGTTGGTTGCTAATCGACTCTGTGATCCGATGAAGCACATCGACTTCGCGCGTTTTTTCCCGCAAAGCCTGTTGGAGGTGAGCCACGGATGGCATGCGTTTGGTCGCCATTGGATTTTTACTTTCGCGCACTGGATTTTCTGCGGACCGAGGGCTTGCCTCGCTGACGACCACTCGGTGGCCGGCTCCCACGACCGTGCTTGAGCTGAAACCACTCCGCACACACCTGTTGCTCGATCGGCTGAATCACGACCTCCCCGATCCGCACCGGCCACACTCCAACAACCTGCCCCCCGACCACCTTCTTGTCATGTTGCATCGCACGCCAGAGTGGCACAAATGATGTCTGTGAAACTCGTTCTGGAAGCCCGGCGCGCTGCACCAGACTGCGGATCCGTTCGACGACGTCACGCCCACACAAGCCCATCTGACAAGCCAAATCAGCTTCCTGCACTAGTCCAATTCCAACCGCTTCGCCATGGATCAGCCCACGATAACCTGCGAGAGACTCCAGTGCATGTCCGATCGTGTGGCCGTAATTGAGAATGCGTCGGCGGTCCGACTCCCGCTCATCCGCTGCAACCACCTGCGCTTTGATCTCACAGGACCGTTTAATCACGTGGAGCACCGGCGCTTCTTCAAGTTTCAGCAGGGCGGAAATCTCTCGTTCCAGAAAAGCGAAGAACGCTTCGTCGGCGATAATGCCGTATTTGATCACTTCGGCTAGACCGGCGATCCATTCGCGTCGCGGAAGGGTGCGTAGCGTGAGCGGGTCGATCAGCACTGCTCGCGGTTGATAAAATGCTCCGATAAGATTCTTTCCCAGGCGATGGTCCACACCCGTCTTGCCGCCGACGCTGGAATCGACCTGCGCGACAAGCGTGGTCGGCACCTGCACAAACGGGATTCCCCGTTGATAGATCGCAGCGGCAAAGCCGGTGATATCACCAATGACTCCACCGCCGAGCGCCAGCAACAGGGACTGGCGTTCGAACTTGTGCGTAGCCAACACATCAAGGACCTTTGCGATTGTGCCGAGCGTCTTGGTTCGCTCTCCGGGCGGCAAGATGATCGGGGTAGGATCGTATCCCGCCTTGCGAAGCGAGCGGAGGATCCCTTGAAGATACCAGCCCGCTACGTGCCGATCGGTCACAACCCCGACCTTCGGAGAGGTGCTGAAGCCCCTGAGGCTGTCGCCCACTGTCGCAAGTAATCCTGGGCGGAGCACAATGTTGTAGCTCCGCTCCCCCAAGATCACCGGTATAATTTGTTCTGTCGCAGCGACCATGCCCAACGACGGTCTCTCCTCCCACCATGTGCCGGTCACCCGCCCGATTCTCCTTGAATGAGGAGGAGCCGGGCTCACAGCACACTTCACCGACTAGAATGATGAATTGCGAGGACTAAAATCGGAGGGATGGTATCACAACTGTTCGAAAACTAGAAGGTTTTCATATCCGTCTCTGCGCGAAAAGATCACGTTTTGCTGCCACGGGAGTATCCCCTTAGGCTTTTTGAACTTCACGTTGGGTATCGTTCAAATGCTCCTCACGACTTCCCCGGCCATAATATCCATTCGATTGCCAATCATTTCCATGCGTTCACGCGACCGATGCCCATCGTATGTTTATGATAGGCCTGGTCAGCATTCATCATGTTAACAATGAACAGAGACCTGGGGGGCTGCCTTAGAGGATCACGATGAGACAGCAACCGTAAAAAGCCTTATCACCGGTGAACGGGTTGTCCCATCAACGAAGGACGTGAAGGGCCACTCCAACTTTTCACGACTCTCTCTTGACAATATTAGGTGTCAAGAAAATGAGCAGCTCTTGTTTCGCCACAGCTTCAGTCTTCTGCTTAAAGAGCCATCCCAGAACAGGCACGCGCGAGAGATAGGGGATACCAGCCACGCTGTTGTTCTGCGCATCGATAAAGACCCCGCCGATCACCATGGTCTCACCATCACGAATAATAACCTGGGTATTGGTTTCGCGACGGTCGATACTCGGGCCAGCCGGATTGCTTCGCGCGCCAACGGCGTTTCTGGTCGCACGAACTTTCAGCATGATCTGCTTACCGATCTCCTTGGGATCTCGCGAGGTAATCTGAGGAGTCACATTCAATTCCAAGTTCGCATCCACGAAGGTTGTCTGAGTCCCCTGGAGGGAGGTTGTCTGGAATGGAATCGATTCCCCCTGTGAAATCTTGGCTTCTCGCTTGTCCAACGTGGTGACTTTCGGCGCCGCAATGACTTTACTCAAACCGAGCAACTCGCCTGCCGACAGCCGCACATCCAACATCGCTCCATCAGTTTTCCCAAAAGTGAACCCAACGCCGGGAGTTGCCACCAAGCCCCCGACCGTCGCAGGGAGATTGACCAGAAAGTCGCTCTTTTGATCGCCAAATGGTCCAACCACGCCCGTCCTAAAATTCGCCACACCAGCATTCCCCGGGAGCGGACGTATGTTCTGCACGCCCCACTGAACGCCCAGCGACCGGGAATAGGTCGTATCGGCCTGCACGATCCTGGCTTCAATCTGGACTTGAGGGACTTCGAGATCAAGCCCTTCAACGAGCTGCCGCATCACTCCGATCTTGCTTTCCGTGTCCCGGACGATTAACGCATTGCTCCCCTGGCTGATTTGCATCAGCCCTCTAGGGCTCAAGTACTGCCGAAGAGACGTCATCAGTTCTGTCGCCTGAAGGTTTCTAATATAGAACACCCGATCGACCAGCTCTTCTGCTTTCGTCTTGGCATCCTTCGCCTGCGCTTCCTCATTCTGCTGTTTGGCGATGTTTGACAGCGAATCGATCCAGAGGATATTGCCCTGCTTGATCTTGCCTAACCCGTTCATCTTCAAAATCATTTCGAGCGCCTGATCCCAGGGCACACTCACGAGCTTCATCGTGACCTTGCTCTTGACCCCTTCACCGACGACCATGTTATACCCACTCACTTCGGCAATGAGGCGCAGCACATTACTGATGTCGGCTTGCTGGAAATCCAGCGAAATGCGCCGGCCAACATACCGTGTTTCACCAAGAACCAAATCTTCCTTTGGGGCACTTTTCTCACCGCCGTCTGCCTCGGAGGTCATTAGGACAGACCGCACATGAAATTTCTGTGAGGACCGCTGAACCGTGGCCATTGCTTGTTGAGCGATCCGAGAGGTGGCATCCGCCTTGCCCCGCAACATTACAGAACTCCGCAGCTCGACGGCTTCGACGGCCTCACTGCGGGAAGAACCTGCACCCACCCCCATATCATCCGCACCGACGCCTTCCCGCAGAGTCACAATAAGATTCGCTCCCTGCAATTCAACCGAGTAGGCCGCCTTGCTGGCAAGATCCAAAACCACTCGTACTTTGTCGGCATGATACCCCAAACGCACTTGCTTCAAAATCTGATGATTCACGGACATGACCGGCTTACCGATGGCAGAAGCCACGTGTGGGATGTCGATTACGAGACGCCGCGCATCAAGGCGCGTTACCTCGTGCGCCAACCTGCCATCTCCCGAGATGACAACCCGAATGTCGTCAATGCCTCGCTGAACATCGATGCGTATCAACGTCTGCGCCAGCCCTCCCTCGATGTTCGAGGGTAGACCTGAAGCGACAACAGGCAAGCCGGTTGACGCCCCCGTCGATGGCATGAGCATCGGGATGCTAAGCGCCCCCAGGGCTGAGAGCACGCGAACAAATGCTGTAGTTGTCATGGTCAGCTTAGGTGTCATTCTGCGCCCTCTTTCGGGTGAAGGAGCTTGACATACTCCCGCTCCTGTTTGCTCCCATACACATCTGTAAACCTTTCTTGCACCACAATACCCTTCTCCGTCACGGCACTCACCACGCCATTATTAGGACCAATCCGCGTTCCTCGGCGCACCGTATATCCCTTTCCATCTGGCGTCTGGATCATAGCCATATAGCCGTAGCCCCCCCATACCACGGCGATCAGGTTCATCTCCGTGAGCCCAACGCGTTGGAGCGGAGGTAACGTAGGGTCGATCATCCCGAGTCCCAACTGCTCCAAGACCGGCATGAACGGATCGCGCCGCCCGGAAGGGTCATAAGAATGCACGCCGCCTGGCTCCAACATTGAGCCGGAACCAACTGGCGCCCCATTCTCATCAATGGCTGCAGCGGCCGCAGTTGGGGATGGCGCGGGCCTCGACACATCACTATTGAGAGAGGACACTTTCAAGGAGTCCTGCCGTATTGGGCTGATTTCTCGGATGTGGGAACTCATACCGCTCTCGGCAAAGACCGGCCAAACTGCGACAAGCAGGCAGCCACATCCAATTAGTACTATTCGTGTTGTCTTCATGGTCAACCGCCAGTTTCCACGGGTGGCACTCATCGCTCATTACCACGCACATATCCAGGGCTCTGTGCCCTATTTCTTCTGAGGCGTCGCAGGAGCCACCGCAGCCAGCTTGCCGTCCGGTAGTGCCGCATAGGCAATAAGGTCGAACTCGGTCTGTGTGACAACCCGCCCCTTTTCAAGCTTAGGGGCTCCCATCTTGAGGCCGGACACGGTCACAATCCGAGGCAGCGAGTTGATTCGATCGAAAAACAAAGCTGCCGTGTGGTAGCCGCCAGCGACTTCCACTTTCACCGGCATTCGCACAAAGAGTTTCGACGCGTCATCAGCCTTAGCGCCCGGCTTCCACAGTTTGATCGCGAGCCCGAGCCGGACCCCCAGATCCGATACCTGCTTGAGCAACATGACCGCTTCCTCTTCAGGCGGCAATCGCTCTTTCTTTTTCGCGAGCTCAATCTCTAGCTGCTTATTGGCGGCAATGAGCTCATCAAGATGTTTGACTTTAATGGTTAACATTTGAATTTCGCCATCGAGCGTGCCGATTGCTCCCTGGAGCGCTGCAATCTCAGCAGATTTTGGCTCGGCCACATAATAATAGAAGCCGACGATAATCCCGGTCAGTACCATCAGAAGAAGCCCCAGCTTCTGAACCAATGGGATTGACCGCAATACCTCAAGATTACCGGAAGGCAGCTTCATAATTCTTAGCCTTTGAGACGGAGAGCAAGTTTAAACTGATAGATATTGAGTTGGCTTTCAATCACCGCTCGACTTTCTTGAAGATTGATATTTGTAAAGTAATCGGTGCGGCGCAGATTGTTCACGAATTCCACCACATCGTCGTTGGTGGCCGCACGGCCCTCAAGATCAATCTCTTTCCCGTTGACCACAACTCTCAGCAGCCACAACTTCAACGGCTCCAGGCTCTGACTGACATGGTCGAGCACCTTGACCGGGCCAACACGTGATTTTTCAAGCTCGTCAATAATACGATTTTTCTCCTCCAGCACCTTCTTCCGGCTTTCAAAGTCAGAAACCTGCTTCACCTGATCCTTCAACTGTGCAGCGTGCTTCTCCTTATCGAGCTTCTCAATTCGTCGCGCATCTATTTCTTCGTCAAGTGATGCCGAATACCACCAACATCCTGCCAGGGTAATGAGCAGCAATCCTATTCCCAGCAGTACCTGTGCTCTGACATCATACTGAGGCTTCGCCTGGCGTCCCTTGGACCCTGGCAGTAAATTAATCCGAATCATCGATCCCCCGCCGATCTAAGGGCCAGCCCAACACCCACAGCAGCCAGCGGGGCCAGTTCAGCTAACGCATTCCGATCGAAGCCGCTCCCTGAGGTGTCGATTTCACCAAACGGATTAGCTATCTCGGCAGCCACCTGCATTCGGTCTTTCAGTTGCCTGAGCAAGCCTTTGATCTGAGCACCCCCTCCGCACAAGAGAACCTGTTGAACATCCGCATCCAACACGGTTGACTTGAAATAGTCGATGGTCCGCGCAATCTCCGACGCAACCTCGTCATTGACACCGTCGACGACTGTGGTCACCGTGGCCTGATTGTTCCCTGCCGAGCGTTCGCCTTTTTTCGTTTCCTCCGCCTCTTCGTAGGACATGCCCGTTTCTCGCTGGATAGCTTCCGTATAGCGATTCCCTCCGATGGGAATATCACGCGTGAACAGCGAGATGCCGCCTCGAACAATATTGATATTCATGACACTGGCACCAACATTGACGAGCGCGACGGTATCCTCCTGCGAGGAAGGATAATTGATCGCATACATGTTTTCGATGGCAAAGGCATCCACGTCCATGACGAGAGGGACCAGCCCCGCTCCCATGACAAGCTCGGTCAACTCATTGATCTTATCCTTCTTGGCGGCGACGAGAATGATCGCCATCTCCCCCTCGGTATCGCCCGCAACCTCGGAAGAGGGCAGCACGCTAAAATCAATGTTCACTTCATTAATATCGAATGGGATGTACTGCTCCGCGGCAAGCTTCACCTGGCCCTCCAGCTCGTCGTCAGGCATCGGCGGCAGACTGATCTTTTTAATAATGACAGCATGCCCTGAAATCGACACGGCGACTTGCTTCACCTTGACATTCGTTTCCGCAAACAATTCCTTAATTGCCGACACCACCCGTTTCTCATCCATCACCGTTCCATCGACAATGACTTCCGGCTCAAGCGGTTTGAATCCAAACTTCTGGAGAATGTACCGCCCTCTGACTTCCTTCAACTGGACGAGCTTGATACCACTTGATCCAATATCCAGGCCCACCAGCTGTTGCTTGGGGGTGAGTATCGAGAACAGATCCGTTTCGGCAAGACGCTTGAATAGGCTCAGCATACGCGCCCCTGACTGTACACGACTATTCGCGCAGGAGAAATCTTTATATGAATTTCGTGCAGACCGTCACTCATGATCGTACCCCTTACACATTCCCTCACCGAGAAGCCGCTTGATCTGATTCGCACCTGGCGCGCCCTGAGCCGTGCGCCCCTTGGGGATTTTCTTTGCGCACGTACTAAGTATAGTCCACATGCTCTACCTGTCAAGAAAATCGCTTTTACGCACACGCATCGATAAAGAGCGTGTGCGCCAATGGTAAGGAGAGAGACGAATGCCGGATCTGAGGGTTATTGCTTATTGAGATCGCGATGGGCGATGATTGCTTGATATCCAAGTGCGGCGAAACTTTCCTGAAGCCGTCCAGCGATAGCCACAGACCGATGACGTCCACCAGTGCAACCAATCCCAACATTCACATAGCTGCGACGTTCTCGCTCAAAGAGGGGAACGAGAAACTTGAAGAGGCCTTCGAGCTGCCCGATGAAAGCCACTGCGTCCTGGTCGGTCAACACATAGCTCCGCACTCGTGGGTCCTCACCGGTCAATGGCTTGAGCTCGGGGACAAAGAACGGATTCCGCAAGAACCGAACATCGAACAAAAGGTCAATATCGTACGGCACGCCGAACTTGAAGCCAAACGTCACCACCGAGATAGTCAGCCGGCGTGATATCCCCTCTTGGCCGAAGCGCCTAGCCAGCAGCTCTCGCAACTCATGCACCGTCAAATCGGAGGTGTCAACAATACAATCGGCGTGGCGCCGCAGATCGGCGAGACGCTCCTTTTCCAAGCGCACCCCTTCCAACACTGGGAGATGCGGCAGGAGTGGATGGGGCCTCCGAGACTCCGAAAAACGCCGAACCAATACCTCTTCGCGCGCCTCAAAAAATATCAACTCAACCGAATGACCGAGCGCCTTGACCTGTTCAAGAATTCCCACGAGATCAGAGAAAAATACGCGCTCCCTGGCATCGATGCCGAGCGCAACATGCTTAATCTCGCCCCCCCGCTGATGACATAACTCGACAAACGTCGGCAGCAACGCGGGCGGTAAATTGTCGATACAGAAGTGTCCGGCATCTTCGAAACACTTGAGCGCATGCGACTTCCCCGAGCCGGAAAGACCGCTGACCACGACCAACTTAAGCCCAGCCATACGGCACCCCTACCACTTAAGGATCAATCAGAACCACTCGATCGCGATCAATACGCTGAAGAATCTGTAGTTTCCCGGATGACCGTGAGGTGAACACCACCAATGAGCCAGGCAGGGAGCCCAACCGATGCTTCGCCTCCTCAAGCGTCAGCACGGTCTGCATTGGACGAACGATCTCAATTTCCGTCTCTTCCTTGGGAGAAGACGGACGCAAAGTCTTGCGCACCGACTTCTTGATAGGTGTTTTGTGGTCGGCCTGGCGTTCTTTGTGCTTTCGGATCTGGGCCGCCAGTCGGGTTACCAACTGATCGATCGTTGCATACATTTCCGGCATCGACGCTTTCGCCTGAATTCGGCGCCCCTCCACCGTGCAAACCACCTCTGCCAGATGCTGCAACTTACTCACGTTTAGGATCACTTCCAGATGGCTCAGTTTCACGTCGTACCGCGCAAGCCGCTCAAATCGCTTCTCAACATGCGCCTTGAGAGCCGGCGTCACCACGAGATGTCGTCCTGTTATTTTCATGGGCAGCCGTCCTTTCATACTCACTGACCTCGGCCAGACCGTGGCACTCGACGATGCGTGTTGCCCCTGACAGACCTCACATCAGAGGGAGCAACAGACAAGAGGCGGGAGTACCCTTACGGCTGAGCAGGGCAGGATTAAAAAAACCGCTTGCGCTGAGTGGCCGAGGGAATATGCTCTTCCGCCCGGTACTTCGCCACCGTCCGCCGTGCGATCACAACCTGCTTCGTGAGCAACCGTGCCGCAATTTCTTCATCTTTGAGGGGGCGGCTCGGATCTTCCTCCGCCACCATGATCCGAATCATCTCTCTCACCGTTACCGAAGACATCATGTCGGACGGCTGATCCGCTCGCTGCAGGCCGGCATTAAAGAAGAATTTCAGCTCCAACATACCCTGCGGACAGTACATATACTTGTTTGCCGTCACGCGACTGATCGTCGATTCGTGCATCCCGATATCCTCAGCTACCTGCTTGAGGACCAGCGGTTTAAGGTACTGTACGCCCTTTTCAAAGAATTGCTCCTGAAACTTCACGATACTCGACACCACCTTCACGATCGTCTTATTCCGCTGCTCGATGCTGCGAATGACCCATTGTGCGGCGCGCAGCTTCTCATCCAGATAGGCCTTCGTCTCCGCCGATCCACTCTCCCCTCCCCCCATTAATTGCTTATAGTAGGGACTGATCCGCATACGAGGAAGCCCATCGTCGTTCAGCAGCACCACCCACTCCCCTTCGTTTTTGACGACGAACACGTCAGGGACAATCACATAGTTCTGGGTGTTGGCAAACGGCCGCCCCGGCTTCGGCTCAAGCACTTCGATCACCTTCGTCGCCTGAAAGACCTCATCCACTGTGACGTCTAAGGCTTTTGCGATCCTCGCATACTGTTTTTTTTCCAGATCCTTAAGGTGGTGCTGCACAATGGCTTCGACAATCGACCCCTTTAACGCACCGGGTCGAGCCCCTAATGATCCCATGGGACTCTTCCCCAAATGTCCGATTTGCAAAAGCAGACATTCCGCAAGATCTCGAGCCGCCACACCGGTCGGGTCGAAACTCTGAACATCTTTCAAAACAGATTCCGCCTCGGCTTCAGTGAAGTCAGTCCCGCCGACCATCTCCGCAAGAGATATGCGCAAGTACCCATCATCATCAAGATTCCCGATGATCGACCTCCCGATTATCTTTTCACGATCCGACAGCCCTGAAAATGACAGCTGCCAGAGAAGATGATCCTCCAAGGAGATGGCTTTCGCCATGGTTTGTTCATAGGACGGAAACTCATCCTGCGAGGACGACTGCGATTCAGACCCGCCTATCCGGCGATCACTCCCAAAGTACTCTTCCCACCCAGATGCCGAGGCCTCGTCCGGTGTATCACGCTCTTCAGGGGTTGACTCTTCCGCATTCGATGATTCACTGTCGGCTGATGCCGCTGCATCCGCCGCCTTTTCCTCTACGCTTCCAGCCTCGCTATCCTCCGACTCAGTGGGCAGCTCCTCCAAAAGCGGGTTTTCCATCAAATGTTGGGTCAAGCTCTGCTGGAGTTCGAGCCGCGACAATTGCAGCAGCTTGATCGCTTGCTGCAATTGCGGGGTCATGATGAGTTTTTGGCTAAGCCTGAGGTCGAGTCTGAGCTTCATGCGAGTACACTCTCACGCGTTACAACTTGAACTTGTCACCCAAGTAAATAGATCGAGCTCTCTCGCTCTTGACGATAGACTCAGGAGGCCCTGCCTCGAGAATCACCCCCTCGTTGATGATATAGGCTCGATCAGTAATGGACAACGTCTCCTGGACATTGTGATCAGTGATCAAAATGCCAATTCCCTTTTCTTTCAAGCGGGTGATGATTTGCTGGATGTCGGACACAGCGATCGGATCGATCCCTGCAAAAGGTTCGTCCAACAACATAAATGACGGGTTCGTCGCGAGCGCCCGGGTAATCTCCAGCCGCCGACGTTCGCCGCCTGATAGGGCATAGGCCATACTCGTTCGGATATGGCTGAGATCCAGCTCCTTGAGAAGGACCTCAACCCGTTCGCGACGCTCCACCCGAGAGTAGTTCAGCATCTCAAGAATTGCCAGGATATTATTCTCAACCGATAACCGTCGAAATACAGACGATTCTTGCGGAAGATACCCGATTCCCTTTCGCGCACGTTTGTACATTGGCAGATCCGTGATCACCTCATCTCCGAGCACAATCGCCCCTTCGTCAGGCTGACCCAAACCAACAATCATATCGAAAATGGTGGTCTTCCCAGCCCCGTTAGGGCCCAGTAACCCCACGACTTCACCGGCCAGGACTTCAATCGAGACGCCTTTCACAACCTTACGGGCGCGAAAACTTTTCACCAGCCCCGTCGCGCGCAACCCCATACCTTCTACACTGCTTCCTGAGGAACCGATCGGTGCCGAACTCCCATAAGCTCGCGCGATCACTTGGTGCCCCCTTCATCCGAATCGATCCGCACATGCGAATCTCCTTCCACCACACTCCGGTCCTCTGCCAAAAACATCGTAATTTGCCTGCCGCTGACTCTTGTTCCCTTATCCCACGCCACCGGATCTCCAGTCAGGACAATCTTATCATCATCCTGATAATAGATGGCCTTCTCACAGGTCGCACTCCCTGAGTCCTTCTTGATTTTAACTCGTCCAGTTGCCTCAATCTGGTTGACCGAACGATTCGACACTGCCGGTGCGGCAGCAGCAGACCCCTTCGAAGGCGCGAGGCCCTTGCCAGCCCCACGCCCCTTCAGATCATCACTTGCGGAAATGTCTTGCCCTCGAAACATAACCACCATGCGATCGGAATGGACAACCAGTGCCCCACGGGTCAGAACAACCGCGCCTTCAAACACGGCTTGATTGTCCTGATTTTTCACGGTCATTTTCTTGGAAGTAATGGTTGTGCTTGCCGCTTGCGCGGCCCTACCTTGGGCCACGGCCGCATCAGACGACTCGCTCGATGCGGCCAAGACAAACGGGCACAAATTAAGAAGCAGGAGCCAAATCCACATGTACATCCTCAAGTACTTCAAATTCCTCTGTATCTAAATGCCCTAACAACCCGCGCCCCGTCACCTCTAACCCATGCCCCACGATACGGACAGAGTCCGGCGTGCGGATTTCCCTCGTCTCGTCAGTCCAAGCCAAATGATTCGTATAGATCACATACCCGCTCTCGGTGTGAACGACAAGTGGCTCTGACCGGTTAGAGAGCACAAAGTTCTTTGTCTCCGTATCCAAGATCCCTTCATCACCTGTCACTGTCAATTCCTTCCCCCGCTGGCCAAATAACGTCACGGCAACGTTCTGAAGCATTGCTCGCCTCTCTTGATCGAAGAGCCGAGCTTCTTGCGCGTCCACCTGCCATTGCACCGCATCGCCCTTCGTTTGCGTGAAGGTAAACTTGGAGATCACAGCATCAGCCTTATCCATCGAGCCTGGCGCTGTCGCGGTCGGAGTGGAAACCGACGTCGAATTGGTCACGAGTAGGTAAGCCAGAAAACAAGCCAATACTATACTCAGCGCTAATAAACCGCGCCGTACCCAGCGTTGCCACACTTTGTGCGTGCTTCCTTTTCACGTAGAGAAACCGAGCTGGCACGATAGTAGCATGAGACCGCAACCAAGTAAACGCATGCCAGAATTGCGGCATGGTTTACTCGGTAGAGATGGAGTGAATGGGGTGGGAAAATCGTCAGACTGATGGCGCAACGTCGCACGCGCGACTAGATCTCCTCGACAGGAGACCTAGTCGGCTGCGGGACTCGCAAGAGCTGCTGGAGTGGGTATTTGTTTTTTCGCCGTCGCTGTATCCGGACGAGTGACGAGTTCAATGGCAACCAGCTTCGCCGCATCACCGACGCGGCGTCTCGTCTTGACCGTCCTCGTATAGCCTCCGGTGCGGTCTTTAAATCGAGCCGCGACATCGCTAAATAACTTTGAGACAACGTCCTTGCTCCGGATAAACGCAAGGGCTTGTCGTCGAGCTGGCAATGTCCCTTCCTTGCCGAGAGTAATCATCCGATCCGTGAACCCTCGAATTTCTTTCGCCTTCGCCTCGGTCGTCTCGATCCGCTCATGCTCAAGCAGGGATGTCACGAGACTCCGGAACAGGGCCCATCGATGTTTCGTCTGCCGTCCAAGCTGTCTGCCGTTTTTTCTATGACGCACGGGTTGCCTCTTGTTTCGTTACTCGCTCTTCGGATTACCGCTGTTGGATTGCACGGCATCTAACTTGACGCCGAGCCCCAGGCCCATTTCCGTCAGAATTTCTTTAATTTCGTTCAGCGACTTCTTGCCGAAATTCTTCGTCCGCAACATCTCCCCCTCGGTCTTCTGCACCAAGTCGGCGATGGTCTTAATATTCGCGTTCTTCAAGCAATTAGCGGCACGAACCGACAACTCCAACTCATTCACGCTACGGAATAAATGCTTGTTAACCTCACGCTGAGCCTCATCACTCCCCAGGTCAGCGCGCCCCTCGACTCGCTCATCTGGATTGATAAAGATATCCACGTGGTCGCGCATAATGCCTGCGGCGGTGGAGAGCGCATCCCGTGGCGAGATGGTCCCATCCGTCCAGATTTCCAAGGTCAACTTATCATAATCGGTCATACGTCCGACACGAGCATTTTCCACGTGAAAGTTCACGCGCTTAATCGGTGAAAATACCGAATCGATGGCGATGACGCCGATCGGCAGCCCCTCTTCCTTGTTTCGCTCAGCGGGCACATAGCCGCGTCCATGCTTCACCGTCATTTCCATATCGAACACGGCATCCTTGTCCAGCGTCGCGATATGGAGATTCGGAGTCAAAATGGTCACATCTGCGTCATGAATAATGTCAGAGCCCTTGGCTTCACCTGGCCCCTTTTTCTTGAGACGGAGCGTCTTGGGCTTATCAGTATGTACGGCAAGTCGCAGCCCTTTGACGTTCAGAATAATGGAAGTCACATCCTCCGTAATCCCAGGAATCGTAGAGAACTCGTGCAGGACCCCTTCGATCTTCACGGTAGTCACCGCAGCACCGGTCAGCGACGACAACAACACACGTCGCAAAGCATTGCCAACGGTCGTCCCAAACCCACGCTCATAGGCCTCCGTCGTAAACCGGCCAAACGTTTGAGTCTGAGTATCCTTGTCGACTTCCACCCGCATCGGGATCTGAAAGTCCTTCATCGCTTTAATCATGACTCCCCCTTCATCTCATCGAGTAGACAGTCGCTGAACGGCACTCGCGCGCCACAGAGACCAACCCTCGCGCCCAAATCCACACGTACTACCTAGAATACAACTCCACCACCATCTGCTCATTCACCGGCAACGAAATCTGATCCTTCGTCGGCAACGCACGGACCACGCCCTTAAAAGCTGTCTTGTCCAGCTCCAACCATTCTGGAATACCTCGCCCATCCACAGCCTCTAAGGCGGCCTGGATCGAAATCAATGTACGGCTCCGCTCACGAATGCTGATGATATCCCCAGCTTTGACCTGCGCTCCTGGCACATTAATCTTTCGTCCGTTCATGGTCAAATGGCCATGGCTCACCAGCTGCCTGGCTTCTTTCCGTGAGGCCCCAAACCCTAACCGGTAGGCCACATTGTCCAGCCGGCACTCCAGCAGCCGCAAGAGCACCTCACCGGTAATGCCGGATTGGCTTTCCGCCCGCTCAAACAAGCCGCGGAACTGGCACTCCATCAAACCATAAATCCTGCGCAGTTTCTGTTTTTCCCTAAGCTGGGTGCTGTACTCTGAGTTTCTCGGGCGTTTTTGTCCGTGCTGTCCAGGAGGATAGCTTCGTCGCTCGATGGCGCACTTTTCCGTCATACAGCGCGAGCCTTTCAGAAACAACTTCTCACCCTCTCGCCGACACAACCGACAGACGGGACCGCGATACTTTGCCACTGCTCTACCTCCGGTTACCGGACATCACCACATGGGTGCGCCCAACAATTCTCGTGTATTCGACTCTCCCGGCGTGCATCTCTTCTCTAGACGCGCCGCCGCTTAGGAGGACGGCATCCGTTGTGCGGAATCGGGGTTACATCACGAATCATATTGATCCGCATGCCAGCGGCCTGGATAGACCGAATCGCCGATTCACGACCGGATCCCGGCCCATTCACATAGACATCTACTTGACGCATGCCGCTCTCCATCGCCTTGCGCGCGGCAGCCTCGCCAGCCCGCTGAGCCGCAAAGGGTGTGCTCTTGCGCGACCCCTTGAACCCTTGGTTCCCTGAGCTGGCCCACACGATCGTGTTGCCGCTCATGTCGGTGATAGTGACGATCGTGTTATTGAAGGAGGCCTGAACATGGGCCACCCCGCTCTGCACAATCCGGCGCTCTTTTTTCTTCCCTTTTTTAACGCTCATACAGCTCCCTACTCAAGTAACGGTCACCCACTACGCCTTAACGTGTAGGCGGTTTCGGTTTGCTTCCCACCCCGGAGCGACGGCCTTTTCTCGTCCGCGCATTCGTCTTGGTCCGCTGGCCGCGGACGGGCAACCCTTTTCGATGGCGCAGACCGCGGTAGGTGCCGCTATCGATCAGCCGCTTGATATTCATTGAGAAAGTTTTTCTCAAGTCGCCTTCGACCTGATAACTCTCTTGAATGATTTCTCGGATCTTGACGATATGGTCTTCGCTCAAGTCCTTGACGCGAATGGCCCCATCGACTCCCGCCTTGTCCAGGATATCGAGTGCGGCTGCCCGCCCAATTCCATAGACATACGTCAGACCGATATCCGCCCGTTTGTCTTTTGGTAAGTCTACTCCGGCAATACGTGCCATAGGCCCCCCTTACTTTGTCTTTCTTCCACTCTTCGCCGCTGAGTAACCGCCCCGGACTCTATTGCGCGCGTCCAGCGAAAGCCTGAACAGGTTCGTGCGCTGCGCGAGCAGGGAGACAGGTCCAGTCATCCTGCGACGTTCCTCATCCTTGGCGTTGCTTGTGACGTGGATTCTCACAGAGAATTCGCACCACGCCCTTGCGTCGGACCACTTTACATTTGGCACAAATCGGCTTAACGGATGATTTCACTTTCATGTCTGTTTCGCGCTCCTACTTAAACCGATAGGTGATGCGCCCGCGAGTCAAATCGTACGGAGAAAGCTCCACGGTCACCTTATCGCCAGGAAGAATACGGATAAAATGCATGCGCATCTTCCCTGAAATATGTGCAAGAATTTTATGGCCATTGTCCAGAGACACCCGAAACATCGCGTTCGGCAATGTTTCGTTCACCGTGCCTTGTATTTCAATTACATCTTC
Source organism: Nitrospirota bacterium (assembly GCA_041178465.1). Classification (GTDB taxonomy): domain Bacteria; phylum Nitrospirota; class Nitrospiria; order Nitrospirales; family Nitrospiraceae; genus Palsa-1315. Next base: position 12,363 of record JBEGVJ010000022.1, on the reverse strand, counting down.
TTTCGGCACGTACCTCTATCCTTTCTACCGCAGCCCCGTCACAACTGACTCAAAATGCGCGGTGGTCCACTCGGCTGAATCGCAATCGTATGCTCAAAATGCGCCGAGTGACTCCCGTCTACCGTCACAGCCGTCCAACGATCATCAAGAACCCTGACGGCGGCCTTCCCCACATTGACCATCGGTTCTATTGCCAGAACCATCCCTGCTTGCAACCGAGGCCCTTGCCCTGGCTTCCCATAATTCGGCACCTGCGGCTCTTCATGCAGCTGCCGTCCAATGCCGTGGCCCACAAATTCCGTCACAACCGAGTAGCCAGCCGACTCCACATGCTGCTGAATCGCATGTGAAATATCCGACAGCCGACGCCCTACCACCGCTTGCTTGATCCCAAGGTACATCGCCTCTTCGGTCACCCGCACTAAGTGGGCATTCCGTTCACTCGCCTGCCCTACTGCAACCGTGACCGCTGAATCCCCGTAAAAGCCGTCAACGATCGCCCCAAGGTCGAGCCCGATAATATCCCCCTCCTTCAGCACTCGCTTGGAGGGAATCCCATGAACCACCTGCTCGTTCACCGATGCGCAGAGGGTCTTGGGATAACTTCGATACCCCTTAAACGCCGGTCTCGCCCCACGGGAGCGAATCTCTTCCTCAGCTAAACGGTCCAGCTCATCAGTCGTGATGCCTGGCCTGACGGCCTTCTTCAGGATCTCTAGCGTCTCCGCCACCACTCGCGACGCCTGAGCCATCACTGCAATCTCATCCGGCGTCTTCAGGATGATCATCTCGCCCGGTACGGCGCCAGCATCTGTGAGAGATGCTGAAAAACCACATCCACTGAGCCCGAAGCATCTATCGGAGACAGCAACGTCCGTTCATCATAATAGCGCACAAGCGGAGATGTTTGCTCGTCGTACACCTTCAACCGTGTTTCGACCGCCTCGCGCCTGTCATCGTTGCGCTGCACGAGAGTTTCGCCGCATCGGTCGCAAGTCCCATCGACCTTGGGTTTTGCAAAGTCAACATGGAACGTCGCCTGACACTTCGGACAGCTTCGCCGCCCACTCAAACGCCGCACCACGTCTTCCCGAGAAACCTGGAAGTTCACAACCCGATCGAGAGCCATGGATTTCGACACAAGCGCCTTACCAAGTTCTTCCGCCTGCGGAACGGTCCTGGGGAATCCATCCAACACGAATCCGTTGGCGCAGCTTGAGTCAACCAACTTCTCTTTCACCAACCCGATCACTACAGCATCAGGAACCAGTTTCCCCTGATCCATGTAATTTTTCGCTTCGAGCCCAAGAGCCGTCTGATTGCGAACAGCCTCCCTGAGAAGATCGCCGGTTGAAATCTTCGCTATCTGATACTGCGCCGCAATACGGTCAGCCTGAGTCCCCTTGCCTACGCCTGGCGCGCCGAGAAACACCACCCGCATGAATCCCCCTTACCCATTCCGTCCACGGAGGGGAGCCATGCCCTTGCCGAGAAATCCCTCGTAATTCCGCATGAGCATATGCGACTCGATCTGTTGGGCCGTATCAAGCCCGACACCGATTACGATCAAAAGCGACGTTCCACCGAAATAGAACGGCACATTCAGCTTGTAGATCAAAAACTCCGGAATCACGCAGACGATTGCCAGGTAAATCGACCCGGCAAACGTAATTCGCGTCAACACCTTATAGATGTAATCGGAGGTTCTGACTCCAGGACGAATCCCGGGGATAAAACCACCGTACTTCTTCATGTTATCTGCCATGTCCACCGGATTTAAGACCACGGCAGTATAAAAAAAGCAGAAAAATAGGATGAGCCCCACATACATCAGTGTGTACAGCAGCGATCCTGGTGCAAGCTGTGCTCCAAAAGCCTTCACCCAAGGCGTTTCGAAAAATCCGGCGATCGTCGCGGGAAACGCGATAATCGAAGACGCAAAAATCGGAGGAATCACTCCAGCCGTATTGATCTTCAACGGGATATGCGTACTCTGCCCGCCGAAAACACGCCGCCCGATCACACGCTTCGCATACTGAACCGGCACTTTCCGCCGTCCACTTTCCAGAAAAACAATGGCGGCCACCACCACGACCATGAGCAGGGCAAGGGCGACCAGCAAGATGAAGCTTAACTGCCCGACCTTGTACAAATCAAACGTCTGAGCCACAGCAGCGGGTAATCGTGCGACGATTCCCGCGAAAATGATCAACGAAATGCCGTTCCCGATACCCCGCTCGGTAATCTGTTCACCGAGCCACATCAAGAAGCCAGTACCGGCCGTCAAGGTAATGACCGTCATCAGACGGAATCCCCACCCGGCAGTCATGACGAATGCGCCCTGATTCATCTGTTCGAGCCCGACCGCAATTCCAAAACCCTGAATGACCGCAATGCCGATCGTTCCGAACCGAGTGTACTGAATAATCTTTTTTCGACCGCGCTCGCCCTCTTTAGCCAACTTCGACAGGTGAGGAACGACCACGGTCAAGAGCTGAAGAATAATCGAGGCGCTGATGTATGGCATGATGCCCAGCGCCAAGATCGTCAACCGCGAGAGGGACCCGCCCGAGAAAATATCCAAAAATCCGAGCAGCGCGCCGCCCTGTTTCTGGAGAAAGTCGGAAAGGGCTTCGCCATTGATCCCAGGTGTGGGTATATGTGCCCCAATCCGATACACCACCAACATCCCCATAGTAAAGAGGATGCGGGTGCGCAGCTCGGGGATTTTGAAAATATTCTGAAAACTGGTCAGGAGTCTCTCAAACACCGGGGATAACCTCGACTCTCCCTCCAGCTGCTTGAATCTTTGCCTCTGCGGACTTACTGAACTTGTGCGCCTGCACCACAATCGCCTTCGTAAGATCTCCGTTGCCAAGGATCTTGATCGGCAGGGTCTTGCGCTTGACCAATCCAGCATCGACCAGTGCTTGCGGCGTAATGGTGCCGGATACCGTCATCTCACCCAGGCTGCTCAGGTTGACAATCGAGTACTCCTTACGAAATATATTCGTAAAGCCATGCTTCGGTACCCGGCGGATGAGCGACATCTGGCCGCCTTCGAATCCACCAGCCTGCCGGCTGCGACCACCAGACCTGGCTAGCAGACCCTTGTGGCCCTTACCAGCTGTTTTCCCATGCCCAGAACCTGGCCCACGGCCGATACGCTTACGTTTTTTCCTGGATCCTTTTGCAGGACCGAGCTCATGTAAGTTCATTGTGGCTGCACTTCCAATAGATATCCAACTTTGTCAATCATCCCTCGTACTTGCGGAGTATTGGGACGAGTAACGGTTTGTCTAATCTTCCTCAAACCGAGGCCACTCAATACAAGTCGATGCTTTTGCGGCGTGCCAATCGGGCTCCGTCGCAAAGTAATCACGAACCCTTTTTTGGTAACCTTGGCAATCTTCGGTGTAGGCATTAGGCACTCACCCTCTTCTGTGCGTCGCCCACCGCACTCCGGCGCATTTGCAGAACATCCTCAGCGTTTCGGAGCTGACAAAGGCCATTGAGCGTCGCCCGAACTGTGTTAAAGGGATTACCGCGGCCCAGGGTCTTGGCTATGACGTTATGCACGCCAACGACTTCAACGACCGCACGGACGGCTCCCCCGGCAATAATTCCCGTACCCTTCTTTGCGGGCTTCAGGAGAACATGCTCGGCGCCGAACAGTCCATGCACCTCGTGCGCAATCGTTCCAGACGTAAGGGCGACATGCACCAGGTTTTTCTTGGCCTGCTCAACCGCCTTTGCGATCGCAACGGGCACTTCCGCAGCCTTCCCTTTCCCGATGCCGACCCACCCCTGTCCATCTCCAACAACAACCAGTGCGCAAAAGTTGAACCGCTTTCCACCCTTGACGACTTTCGCAACGCGGTTGATAAAGACGACTTTGTCCTTCAGGCTTAATTCATCTGGATTAACTCGCACGTAACGTCTCTCCTCTTTGTTCCCCTCGCTCCACCACCGTCACGGAATCGAGGTACGACCTAGAACTGCAGACCGCCTTCACGCGATGCCTCAGCCAAGGCTTTGACACGTCCGTGGTACATCCGACCGCCACGATCGAACACCACAGCCTGAACCTTAGCAGCCTTCGCCCGTTCGGCCAACAACTTTCCAACCGCCTTTGCGCCATCGATACTGCCGGTGGACTTCACCGACGCTCGCAGAGTCTTATCCAGAGAAGACGCTGCTGCCAATGTCGTCCCCTTGAGATCATCAATGATCTGGGCATAAATATGCGAGCTGCTGCGAAACACATTGAGACGTGGACGCTCAGCTGTTCCAACGACCCGCTTCCGCACCCGCTGTTTCCGGCGTGTTAACTGATCTGCTTTATCTGCACTATTCATGAATCACCTTACTTCCCTGTCTTTCCAGCCTTCTTGCGCAACACTTCCCCGGCATAGCGAACACCCTTTTGCTTATAGACGTCAGGTGGCTTGATTGCCCGCAAGTTTGCTGCGACCTGGCCCACCAATCGCTTATCGGTTCCCTTTACATTGATCAACGTCTGCTTATCGACCTTCACATCGATTCCTGCCGGGATCGGATACGTGACCGGATTGATATAGCCCACGTTAAAGCTCATCGTCCGCCCTTGTAGAGCGACCTTGTACCCGACCCCAGTGATTTCCAAGTTGCGTTCATAACCCTTGGTCACACCCTGGACGATGTTGCTGAGTTCTGCGCGAGTCAATCCGTGCATCGCTCGAACGTGACGGTCCTCTGTCAACCGATTGACCAGGAGCACTCCATCAGAAATCGAGACTCCAAGGCCTGGGGACAACGACCAATCAAGCTTACCGAGCGGGCCCTTGACGGACACAACTGGCCCGGCGACCTTGACATCCACTCCTGCCGGAATCTGGATTGGTTTCTTTCCTATGCGTGACATCGATTCCTCGTTCCTCTAGCAAGCCGCTACAACAACAATCTGATTCGCTCTTACCCTTACCACACCGAGCACAGCACTTCTCCGCCTAGCCCAGCCCGACGAGACTCCTGATCCGTCATCAACCCCTTGGAAGTCGACAAGATCGCCACGCCGATACCGTTCTTGACGCGCGGAATATCCTTAATCCCTACATAGACACGACGGCCCGGCTTGCTCACCCGCTGCGCCCCCGTGAGCACAGGCTGCCCTTCGGCCACATACCGCAGCTGCACTTTCAGCACCGGATGTCCATCAGCCATGTCCGCCTGAACGCCTTGAATATAACCTTCATTCTGGAGAATACGAAGGAGCTCGCGCTTCAAACGGGAAGCAGGAATGCTCACGACCTCGTGACGCCGCCGAAGCCCGTTCTGGATTCGCACTAAGAGATCGCTAATGGGATCTGTAACCATACCAACCCTTTCACCAACGCGCTTCGTGTGACTAGACGTACATCAACAGCCCAGCGACGCGAAGGACGGATAATCTACCAACTTGACTTCCGAACCCCCGGGATCTCACCCTTGAGGCTCAGTAACCGAAAACAAATTCTGCACATGCGAAACCGGCGCAAGAACCCTCGCACACGCCCACAGAGGCCGCACCGGTGATAGTCCCTAACAGGGAATTTTGCCTTGACGGACGATTTATTTCTCAGCGCTAATCTCGACACCTAGAACTCCTTCGTTTGGCATTACGCCCGGAATGGCATCCCCAAATGTTTCAGCAGCGCCCTGCCCTCGTCGTTTGTCCTCGCGGTCGTGACGATCGTGATGTCCATTCCATGGATCGAGGCAATCTCGTCGTATTTAATCTCAGGGAAAATGAGCTGCTCTTTGAGCCCAAGCGTGTAATTGCCCCGTCCATCGAAGGACTTTGGCGACACGCCGCGGAAGTCTCTGATCCGCGGCAAGGACAACGTCACGAGGCGATCGAGAAATTCCCACATGCGCCGGCTGCGGAGCGTCACCTTGGTGCCGATCGGCATCCCCTGGCGCAGCTTGAACGTCGCAATGGCCTTCTTCGCCTTCGTAATAAGCGCCTTCTGGCCCGTGATCAAGCCCAACTCACCGGCAGCGCTCTCCAGTAGCTTCACGTTTTGAATGGCTTCACCCATCCCCACGTTCAGCACAATCCGCTCAAGCTTCGGCACCTGCATGACATTCTTGTAACCGAACTCTTTCATGAGTGCGGGCACAACCTTCTGCAAGTACGCCTCGCGCATCCGCGGATTGAACTTGGACTCTTCGCTGCCCTCGTCCTTCGCCTGGGGAGCCGATGACGCCTCTTTCTTCTTGGGCGGTCGCTTCTCAGACGTCTTACTGCCTTTTCCTGATTCAACCTTCGCCATCTGGCGTCCTCACTCCTACTCGACTGAGTCGTTCGATTTTTTGCTGAACCGGACCCGCCTGCCATCATCGAGCGTACGCACGCCCAGCCGGGTCGGCTTCTGCGTCACGGGACACAGATACATCACATTGGAGATCGCAAGAGGCGCTTCCCGTTCGAGAATGCCACCTTGCTTGACTTTTTGATTCGGCTTGGTGTGGCGCTTGATCATGTTCAGCTTTTCAACCACGACCTTCCCCACTGCGGGATCGACCGAAATCACTTTCCCCGACTTGCCACGGTCGCGCCCTGAGATCACGACCACCATATCGCCCTTACGAATTCGACTTTTTGTCAGCGCCTGCTTATTCATCCCGCCGTCTCCACCCTCGTTAAAGCACTTCCGGAGCTAGGGAAATAATCTTCATGAACTTCTTCCACCGCAACTCACGCGCGATCGGCCCGAAAATACGTGTGCCAACAGGATCTCCGTCTTTGTTGATCAGCACGCACGCGTTCCGATCGAACTTGATATAGGAACCGTCCTCACGGCGGACTTCCTTTGTCGTTCGCACAACCACAGCCCGGCTCACATCACCCTTCTTTACCGTAGCCGCAGGAATGGCCTCCTTGACGGCCACTACCACAATGTCCCCGAGGGACGCATACCGACGCCTGGTCCCACCGAGCACATGAAAACACATGGCCTGCTTGGCACCAGAGTTATCGGCCACGTCCATGTATGTATAACTTTGAATCATAGTCCCTAGTTCCCTCTACCCTTTGAACGATCCCGGCCTACGAGCCCTGTCCCTTTTCCACAACTTCAATCACCCGCATATGCTTATCTTTGCTGATCGGCCTCGTCTCGACCATGCGCACACGGTCGCCGATCTTGCAGGCATTGGCCTCATCATGAGCCTTGAATTTCGTGACCCGTCGCAGCACCTTCCGATAGAGCGGATGAATGACCGAGCGCTCAATCTCGACGACAACGGTCTTGTCCATCTTGTTGCTGACCACACGGCCAACCCACTCACGCCGCTTATTTACTGACTCTGCCATCCTCAGGCCCCTTTCGCCGTGGTAGAAGTTTCATCGGCCTGCGCAAGCTCGCGCTGAATCGTCTTCACCCGTGCAATCGACCGCTTCGTCTTCCGCACCTGCATAGGGTTTTCCAGCCGTCCAGTCCCCAGCTGAAAGCGAAGATTGAAGAGTTCTTGCGTGAGCTGCTGCGACTTCTCCGCAAGCTCAGGTGGCGTTAGCTGTCGTAATTCCTTCAGATCCATGGATGAACTCCCTACTTCTCGCGGCCGATTCTATCGATATTAAAACTCGCCGCGAATGACATATTTCGTGGCAATCGGCAACTTATGAGAAGCCAATCGGAACGCCTCCTTGGCGACTTCCGGCGTCACGCCATCCATTTCGTACAAAATACGGCCCGGCTTCACAACGGCAACCCAGTATTCCGGATTACCCTTTCCCTTACCCATTCGAGTTTCAGCCGGCTTCTTGGTAATCGGCTTATCCGGGAAAATTCTCGTCCAGACCTGACCACCACGCTTCACGCAGCGAGTGATCGCAATGCGCGCCGCCTCAATCTGCCGGCTGGTAATCCAGCCAGGCTCCAGCGCCTTCAACCCAAACTCACCAAGGGTAATTTGACCGCCACGGTAAGCCTTACCGGTCATACGCCCCTTCATCATTTTGCGGAACTTAACTTTCTTTGGTGCTAACACAATATCCTCTTCAGTTACCCGAGTCTACGTTCAAATGCCGACTCTTTCTTGAGGGGCTGCAACGGAAGGACCTCTCCCTTGTAGATCCAAGTTTTCACCCCAATCTGTCCCATCGTTGTGTGAGCTTCAGCAAACCCGTAGTCGATGTCGGCCCTGAGCGTATGCAGCGGAACTCTTCCTTCGCGATACCACTCCGACCGCGCAATCTCCGCCCCGCCAAGACGGCCACCGACCATGATCTTGATACCCTGTGCGCCAAGACGAAGCGCAGACTGCACACTTCGCTTCATCGCCCGACGGAACGCCACACGCTTTTCCAGTTGAGTGGCGACATTTTCAGAGACCAGCTGTGCATCCAATTCAGGCTTCTTAATTTCTTTCACCGTAATGTACACCTGACCGGAATAGGCCTTCTCCAGCTCCGCCTTGAGCTTATCAACTTCAGCGCCCTTACGACCGATGATGATACCTGGACGTGCCGTATGAATGATCACGCGAGTCTGGTCACCAGATCGTTCGATTTCGACCTTGGCCACACCCGCGTGAAACAGGCGCTGTTTGACCATCTTACGGATCCTGATATCCTGATGGAGGAGCTTAGCGTAATCCTTGCTCGCATACCACCGAGAACTCCAGTTGACGTTGTAGCCCAGTCGATAACCGATCGGATGTGTCTTGTGCCCCATAACTTCTTATGCCTCATTCAGCCAGGAAATGAATCGGCTCCGCGAGCCGCCCCTACCTACTTCTTCTCGTTGACACCGACCGCCGACACGACGACGGTAATGTGGCTCATCCGTTTCTGAATGGCATTGGCGCGCCCCTGCGAGCGAGCACGAAACCGTTTCAGCGTCGGGCCACAATCGACAAAAGCCCTCGAGACCACCATCGACTCGCTATCGCCCATCTCCTTCTGCTCCGCGTTGGCCACGGCGGATCGTAAAATCTTCTCGACAACCTTGCACGCTTGACGCGGCGTGTTGCGGAGCAATGCCAAGGCCATCGGGACCTGCTGCCCACGAATCAAATCGATCACCGGGCGCGCTTTTCTCGGAGAGACGCGTACAAATCGTAGAACCGCTTGTGCTTCAGCCATAACTTTCCAATCCAATCGAGGTTACAGAGACCGCAGCCCGCCACTTACTCAATTACTTAAGGGCGACAGACTTCTCCGTTTTGGCGTGTCCATGCCCCTTAAAGAACCTGGTCGGAGCGAACTCCCCAAGTTTGTGCCCAACCATGTTTTCTGTCACAAAAACAGGAATGAACTTCTTCCCGTTGTGGACCGCGAACGTATGTCCGATCATATCTGGAATGACGGTGGACCGCCGAGACCAGGTCTTAATGATCTTTCGATCCTTGTTCTGATTCATCCGCTCGACTTTCTCGAGCAGATGGTCGTCAACGAATGCGCCCTTACTTACTGACCTCGGCATCTCGTACTCCTACTTGCGACGGGAAATAATAAACTTGTCCGTCGCCTTGTTGTTCCTGGTCTTGTACCCCTTAGTCGGAAGACCCCACGGGGAGACCGGGTGAGGATTACCCTGTCCAGACTTTCCTTCACCGCCGCCATGCGGGTGGTCCACCGGGTTCATCACAACACCACGCACATGCGGACGTCGGCCCAGCCAGCGTGTCCGGCCTGCTTTCCCGACACTGATATTCTCATGATCGGTATTTCCAACCTGCCCGACAGTTGCCATGCAGCTCGAAAGAATCCGCCGCATCTCCCCCGATCTGAGCCGAACCTGGATATACTCGCCATCACGCCCCATGACCTGAGCGGAACCGCCCGCGCTACGAATCAGCTGCCCGCCCTTTCCAGGCTTCAACTCGATATTATGGATCGTAGTTCCCAGCGGCATACTAGACAATGGCAACGCGTTTCCAATACGAACCTCCGTCCCAAGACCGGCCTGCACGACATCGCCGACCTTGAGCCCGACAGGAGCCAGGATGTAACGCTTTTCGCCATCCTTGTAATGAACCAGAGCAATGCGAGCCGACCGATTCGGATCGTATTCAAGCGCGGCAATGGTTCCAGGAATGCCACTCTTGTCGCGACGAAAATCGATTTTCCGATAGAGACGCTTATGTCCGCCCCCACGGAAACGCACGGTCGTCCGTCCATCGCTGTTCCGGGCGCCAGTACTGCGACGGAATGACGTGAGCGACTTCTCAGGCCTCTTCTTTGAAAGCTCCTCGGTCGTCACCGCGGTCATCCCGCGACGTCCCGGTGTCCTTGGCTTGTATACTTTTATTCCCATGCTACAGTCGTCCTTCCAGCACACCGAGAGCAACCCGGTGCAATGTCCTGCTATGCGCTCTCGTAGAGCTCCAACTTCTCGCCTTGCTTGAGCTTAACGAAGGCCTTCTTCCAATCCGATCGCTTACCAGAGAAACGCCCTAAGCGCTTCACCTTGCCGCGCACGTTCATCACATTCACGCGCTCGACCTTCACCTTCAACAACGCTTCGACTGCCTGCTTAATCTGAACGCGATTCGCATCCGGGTGAACGAGAAATCCCACCGTGTTATTACTCTCACGCATCGCCGTGATCTTTTCTGTCAACAACGGCTGCAACAAAATGCTATGGAGACCCGCCTTCATGACCAGACCTCCTTCAGCCGCGCCAGCTCACGCTCAGAAATCATAATCAATTCTGCCCTGACGATATCGTAAACGTTTAATCCTTCGGGCCCAACCACGCAGACATTCGGAAGATTACCTGCCGCCTGCGCCAAGCCGACATGTCCTTCGCCGGCCACAATCAAGGCATACGCCCCAGCGCCAAAATTTGTAAGCGCTTGAGCCAGCAACTTGGTTTTGGGCTGCTCTAACGACAGATTCGATATCACCACGATCTGCCCATCGGACAACTTTGCAGAAAGCGCACTCTGCAACGCAGCACGATACTTCTTCTTCGGCATGCTATACGAGTAGTCACGCGGCTTCGGCCCAAACACCGACCCGCCATGACGCCATACAGGAGAGCGGATCGACCCGGCGCGCGCGCGCCCCGTATGCTTTTGCTTCCAAGGCTTCTTTCCAGACCCAGCCACTTCCCCACGCCGCAATGTTGACGCCGTACCTTGACGCTCACAGGCACGCTGCATCACCACCGCTTCATGAACTAAGGCCGTGTGCAGCTTGCAGCCAAACACTTCCTCCGGAAGCTCGACGGTCCCGACTTTCTGTCTCTTCAAATCAACGACATCAACCGTGGGCATGCCCTACCCCTTTTTCGACTTTCTCACCATGATCAGTCCATTTGCCGCACCAGGTATTGCACCCCGGACAAACAGCAAGTTCTCATCAGGCCTGGATTCAATAACTTTCAACCGCTGAACCGTAATCCGCTTAGCCCCCATGTGACCCGGCAGGGTCTTCCCTTTCCAGACACGCGAAGGATACGAACTGGCACCCATGGAACCGGGATGACGATGGAACATGGACCCGTGAGATTCAGGACCGCCGGCATAATGATGCCGCTTCACTACCCCCTGAAATCCCTTTCCCTTCGAGACCCCGATGACATCCACCCAGTCGCCCTTTTTGAAAATATCGACCTTGATAGACTGCCCGACTTCCACATCGCCAACCTTCTGAAACTCTCTGAGGATACGGGTGGCCGGAGCCTCCGTCTTCTTCAGATGTCCCAGCTCTGCCTTCGACAGCTTACGCTCCTTCACTTCACCGAAAGACAGCTGCACGGATTCATATCCATCGCGCTCTTTTGTCTTGATCGTGACTACGCGGCAGGGACCCGCCTCGATCACAGTGACCGGCGTAAACCGCGCTTCCTCGAATATCTGGGTCATCCCCAGCTTTTTACCCAATAACCCGTTCGTCATATGTGACGTTCCTTGTCAGTCATCAACCCTTAAAGCTTAATCTCGACATCCACGCCGGCGGCCAAGTTCAACTTCATCAGGGAATCCATGGTCTCAGGCGTCGCGTCCATGATGTCCATCAGACGCTTGTGCGTTCTGATCTCGAACTGTTCGCGGGCCTTCTTGTCTGCATGCGTCGCACTCTGCACCGTAAACTTTTCGATACGCGTAGGAAGCGGGATCGGCCCCACGACTTTCGCTCCGCTCCGACGAACCGTCTCCACGATTTCCGCCACAGACTGGTCTAGCACGCGGTAATCGAACCCTCGCAATCGAATTCTGATTCTTTGCTCAACCTTAACCATTCAATCCTCTATTCATCCGGCCAATCATTACGCCAGAATTTCAGTGACGACGCCGGAGCCCACGGTCTTGCCGCCCTCGCGCACCGCGAACCGCAACCCCTGATCCATCGCGATCGGACTAATCAGTTCACCCGTCACACTCACATTG
>JBEGVJ010000021.1:0-6898 GCA_041178465.1 Nitrospirota bacterium | reverse complement strand
AGGTCGGCCCGCCTTCGGCCATGCCGGTTTTCTCTTCCCATATGGGAAAGAGCAGATCCTCTTCCCACACGATATGGCGCTGCAAGCCGAACTTGAACTCCTTGAAGGCTTCCTTCGCCTTGGCAAAGTCCAATCGCTTCAATTGTTGAAAGGCCTTCAACAACTCGTCCAGCCGATCGTGGTCTTGCCCGAAGAATGCGCTAATCGTCTTCTGCTCACTCATCGAGTCCCCCCTTTTACGGTTCAGCAAAATGGTCCCATTGTCCGACTTACTCGCATGTCGCTCGCGAATCGCAAGCGAGACGGGCGAGAAAGGCGCGACTAGCGCAGATGAAGCCTCCGACCATTCGCGCTCTTCGCGCAAGTCCCGCGAAATACATTTCACGACCCGCTTCTCACTTTAAACTCCAAATGACAGGCCACGCAGGCCTTCAACACGTTGTTGAACTGCGGCAGGATCAGTTTCAAATCTTTCGTGGGAATGATGCGCGCCAGTTCTTCCGCCGCCGCGTGATGCGCCATAGCCAGGTCGTGATAGGCGGGCGGGAACTTCTCCGGCTGTTGCTGCGCCATCGCCTGCCGGTGCATAAAGAAGCCCAGGTGCGACTCGGTCAAGCCTTTCGCCAGCTCATAGTCTTCTTCGACCAGCGCGTTCACGATCACCTGAATGGTTTCCAGATGCTGCAACATCACCGCGCGATGTTCTCTCCCGGCCGATGCCGAGAGGGGAACCGGATGCCTGGTATCGGAGGTGAGATAGGGATTGGGGCGCTGTTCCCCGTGATAAGGATCGACCTCGGTGCAACCAGCCAATAACGCAGCAACAATTCCCCAGAGGACGGCCGCTCGATGAAGAGCAGGTCTTCCTCTATCTGGCGGTGAGAAGGTAATCCGGAACATGTCGAGCCTCTTTCCATGACGTCGAGCTGTTCATGCCATCAGGCCAGGGTTTCACCTTTTTTTACCTGCTCCCAGTAGGCGCTCACTCTGCCCTGAATATGCGAGATTGCTTCGCGCTGCACTTCCGGTTCGAACAAATGGCGGAACCGGCCTTGGAGCTTGAGATAGTCTTCAACCGGCTGAAGCTTGGGCAGATAGGTATGCACCACTGTCCCGTTGATCGCCTCTTTGAGCGGCCAGATTCCGCACTCCACTGCGAGCCTGGCCACGTCGGGCGTATAGGCTGGATCGAACAGCCAGCCGGTGGGACAGGCGGCAAAGGCCAGGAAGAGCTTGGGACCTGGATACTTCGCTGCGCGCGCAAACTTCTCTTCGAGGTCGAGCGGATAGCGCGGCGACACGGTCGCCAGGTAGGGAGGCTTGTGTGCGCGCCAGATTTCGAAGATGTCCTTCTTCTCCTGCGTCGTACCGGACGGATGTTGCACCGCGCAGGGCGAGGTCGAGGTACGGGCTCCGTAGGGTGTGGCCGGACTGAGCTGAACTCCGGTGTTGCCATACGCTTCGTTGTCGTAGCAGAAATAGTAGAAATCCAATTTCCTGGTGATGGCGCCCGACGTTGAGGAGAGGGCCATGTCATAGGTGGAGCCGTCGCCGGCTAACACCACGACTTTCACATCCTCTTCTTTCGGCAAGCGGCCTTTGGCGATCAAGACATCGAGCGCATCGCGCACGCCCTGTGCGCCGGCCGGCGCAGATCCCATCGTCGTATAGAGCCAGGAGGCATCGAGCGGCGTAAAGGGAAAGGCCGCTAAATTCGTAAAGCAGCCGGCCGCATTGACGTAGACGACGTGGCTGCCGAGCACCTTGGACGCAAGCCGCAACGATTCGAGGCCGCCGCAACCGGCACAGAGCGTCGCCCCAGGGAATACGTGCTCCTCGCGGGGAATTTGGTGCAGTCCTTTAAAGAGATGCGGTTCCCAAGCCATTCGCCTCTCACTTGCTGGTTTTAAGATCGTGCGCGAGATACTGCAACTGTTCCATCTCGCGATGCTCGCTTTCCGTATAGAGCAACACAGGCCCGATCCCTTTCCCGCGGATTCCAGCTTCTGCCGTCTGCTCGAAGATCGCCCGGAACTCGCCTTCCGAGAGATTTTTTCCTCCCAGACCTCCGATGAACGAGCACAGCGCCTGAGGCCGCAACGCCTCGTGATAGAGACAGGCGGCAACTTCCTGAAAGAGAATGCCGCCCTGCCCCGGAGACAGATTCTGATCCAGGACGGCCACGGCCCGACGGCCCTGCAAGGCCTGGCGGATCGCCTCAGCCGGCCAGGGACGGATCATACGGAGCCGCAGCAATCCCACCCGCCTGCCCTCCGCTCTGGCCGCATCGACCGCTCCCTTGCCTTTGCTCGCAAAGGCATTGGTCATGATCAGCACATCCTCCGCGTCATCAAGACGGTACCCCTCCACCAGGCCGTAGCGACGGCCACAGAGCCGCTCGAACTCCACGGCTGCCTCCTCATGCACGTGCAAGGCATTCATCGACGCGAGATGGATCTGATGCCGGAAGTAGCTGTAGGTGGCCCCGCCTAACACCGCCGTCCCCAGCGCGTGGGGCGCCGAGGCCTTAAAGCCCAAATGAGCCGGTCGAAAGGGCGGCAGAAAATCCCGCACCATCTGCGGCTCCGGCAGAGTCACCGGCTCGCGCGTAAAGGACAGATAGAATCCGTCGAGGTTGACCATGACCGGGAGGCAAACCCGTGGATCTTCGGCGATGCGATAGGCCATGAGGATCGAGTCCACGACCTCCTGGCAGGTCTCCGCATGAATTTGAAGAAAACCGGAATCGCGCGCCGCCAGCACGTCGTTATGATCCGGCTCCAGCGTGATGGGGGAGGCCAGGGCCCGCGAGACATTCACCAGCACCAACGGCACCCGCCAGCCGGCAACGGTGTACAACACTTCAAACGCATGGAGCAGCCCCTGGCTCGACGTGGCGGTGAACACGCGGGCGCCCGTCGCAGCCGCGGCTCCCGCCGCGGTCATCATCGAATGTTCCGAGTCCAAAGTGACGAAACGGGCGTTCAAGGTTCCATTGCCGCACCATGCGGACAAGGTCTCGACGATTTCCGTTTGCGGGGTGATCGGAAAGGCCGGCACATAATCCACATCGGCCAGGCGAGCCCCCCAGGCTGCTGCAAGATTGCCGGTCATCATGTCGCCGGGCATTGTGATCTCCGTCGTTCGTATCTCGTCAGAAGAAAAGAGCGTATGGCGTATGGCGTATGGCTTATGGCTAGGAGTCAGAGCGAGAACTGCCGAAACCAATGATCAACTCCTTCTCTCGATGGATGGTGCTTTTTTCGAGCTATCAGCCATAAGCTCTTCTCTTTTGCTATACGCTATAAGCCATTCGCTCTTCTCCCCCCACGAGATACGCTTCACGTTTCACGCGTGGCTTCCGTCTCCCGCTCGACCGTCAAGGCATCGGTGGGGCAAACTTCGACGCAGTCGAGACAACCCTTGCAGTGCGGGTAGTAAATCGCCGGTTTGCCGTCCGGCTTGATCGTGATCGCGCCCTCCGGACAGTTGGCAAAGCAGAGCCAGCATCCATTGCACAGGTCCGGACGCAGAACGGGCCGAAAGGTCCGCCACCCCGCCATAGACCGGATCATTGAATTGGGGCCTGCCGTAATCCTGGCGGTTCCCCTGGTCGGCGGTTCGTATATCGGCGCTCGAAGCTGCGACGGGACCATCGGCTGCGGCTGGCCCCTTTCCATAGAAACCGTGCGCACGGCGTCATAACAGTGGAGCGCAATCGCTTGGTTCTGCTCGATCACCGGGGCCGCGAGCCCGAGATCCGCCAACTCCCGTGCAATGGCGTCACGGATCGACTCCCGATGAAGCCCGGCGAGCCGTCCTGCAACGGCACCGAGAAGGGCGCTGATCGCGCCGCGTTTCCCGAGCTGTTGCAGGGCGATGTCCGTCAGATCCAACGTGGTGACGCGACCCGGCAAGGACGTCTGGGCCTGAAACTGTTCGGCAGTCAGAGGTGAATTGACGAAGACCGCCGTCCGTTCATCGATACCGTCCGGCACACGGGCAGCAGGATCTTGAACGAGTGACGCATCGGCGATGACGACAAGATCGGGATGGACGATGACGCCGCGCTCTTTGATCGGTCCGGTATCGATACGCGTAAACGCGGCAACCGGCGCACCGCGCCGTTCGGCCCCGTAAATCGGCGAGTCCTGCGCCACGAACCCTTCCAGAAACGCAGCCGTACCCAGGATGCGGCTCGCGGTCTTCGCGCCCTGCCCTCCCCGGCCATGGAAACGAACGGCTCGCATCAACTATGTCCTCAACGCCGCCTGATTCTCCCCCGCCTCTGCGCAAGCCATGCACAGAGCTGCCGCAGGGACTGCCTCCAACCTGGATTGGGGAATGGCCGTTCCACATCGCTCGCATCGGCCGTACCGCCCGGTCTCCAGCTTCACGAGCGCCCGGTCGATCGCCTCAATCTCCGCCTTCATCCGCTCATCCAGACGATCGAGGAGCTGAACCATTCGCTCCTCTTGCCCCCGCTCCTCCGCTTCGCTTTCGATATCGCCTTGGAACCAGCGCAGCTCCTCTTCACTCTGAGCGACCTGCCGAAACAGGTCACGCCGTTGAGAGAACAACTCCTTCCGAATATCGCCGACCTGTAGCATCACAAGCGCCCTCCCTCACCACGGCAACGTCCGCTACAACACTTTATCTATTTTCCCCTTCATCGCATCGCGTCCGGCCTTGACCGCCGCTTCGACATCCGCCGCTTTCTCTGCGATGAAATGCTTCCCACGCTCGATGGTTTCGTCGAGGGCAGCTCGCGCTTCCTTCGCCTTTTCCAATACTTCTTCCTCGGCCCTCCTGGCGTACCCCTTCAACGCCCGACGCGTCTCTTCACCTGATTGAGGAGCGAGAAGAAGACCGGCCACCACTCCTGCCACGGCCCCCCCTAAGAATGCGAGTGCAACCGCCTGTGCCGAACATGTTGTCTCTCGATTGTCCATAAATTCCTCCTTGGTAAACAGGGTTCTGTCCGAATTGAAAAGCGAAGGCCGTGCCAGAAAAACAGGGCCATGGGATCGCTGATTACTGTGATTCGGCAAGGTGTTAGGGAAGCAGGTGAAGAAGGGGGGAAGGCGCCTGGGGCATTCCAGGTCTCACGAAAAATGAGATCTGTCGCGAAAGGCAACAATCCGGCCTCCTTCATCCAACCGCACATTGTAGAACGGCCCTACCCACTGCTAGACCCGCGGCCTTGGTCATGCGAGGGATGCAACCGATGGATGCAGGACCGAACCAATGAACAGACCGGCCAGCAGAGGGAAAATACATCTGGGGCTGGTTGCGCTGTTCTCCCTGCTCGCGCTTGTCGTAGAAGTCGCCGAGTATCGGCTCTTTGCAGACCTCAAAGCAGAGAAAAAAGCTTCCACCTTCAACGAGCTGTCCAGCATCGGCCAACTCAAATCCAGCCAGCTTGCGGCCTTTCTCAAGGAGCGCCGGGGGGACGGCCTGGTCCTCACGGACCTGTTGCCTGTCGGCTTGACTCAAGGCTGGTGGGACGCCAAGAACAACGACCTGCCTGCCTCGCTCCAGCAACCACTGAAATCCGCCGTGACCTATTACGACTATGCCGGTGCGATGATTCTTGACGCCAAGGGAAACGTCCGCTTTCGCGTCGGCCGTTCCCTGGGCCTGTCCGAGCAGACACAATCCCTCATTCGTCAGGTCTTGCAGACGGCACCTCCGCCGTTTTCCGAACTCTATGCCGCCGACCAGGCTGCGCCGGAGCAGCCGATGCTGGACACCTTCGCCCCGATCAAGGGACCGGACAAGACAACGACCGTCGGCGTGCTGGTCCTGCGAGGGGACTGGCCGAACCTATTCACGATGATTCAATCCTGGCCGGTGGAGAGCCGGACCGCCGAAACCCTGCTGTTCAAGCACGACAGCGGCCAGGTGACGGTGCTCAATACACTCCGCCATGGGGCACAGACAACATTGAAACCCCTCATGCCCATCACGATAGGCGCCGACGCGCAGCCCTGGCCGATCATCAAGGCCGCGCGAGGGCAGTACGGCCCGCTGGAGACCTCCGACTATCGCGGCCAGGCCGTGCTGGCCCACATACTTCCGGTTCAAGGCACCCCCTGGAGCCTGGTGGTCAAGGTGGATACAGGGGAGGTCCTGGAATATCTTCAATTCCAACAGTCGATCACGGCCATCAGCACCCTGATCACAATCGCAGGCCTCGGGCTGTGGGCGCGCAGCCGGCAACGGAAATGGGAGCAGGCCAGGGTCCGGCAGGAAGCATTGCACGTCGAGCATCGTCTTTCGGCGATCATCGACTCAGCCATGGATGCCATCATCTCTGTGGGCGACGACCAGCGCATCGTCCTGTTCAATCCGACGGCAGAACGGTTGTTCGGCTGCCCCGCGCAGGAGGCGCTCGGGCAGCCGAACGACCGCTTCATCCCCCACCGGTTCCGCGACGCCCATCGTGAGCACATCCGCACGTTCGGCCTGAGCGGCAAGACCACCAGGAAGATGGGCATGCTGGGGGCCGTCAGCGGAGTGAGGAGCAACGGACAGGAGTTCCCCATCGAAGCCTCCGTCTCGCAGACGCAGACCGACGGGCACAGGCTCTACACCGTCATCCTGCGCGACATCACCGAGCGCAAACAGGCGGAGCAGCGGCTCGAGGCCTCGTTGCACGAGAAGGAGACCCTCCTGCGCGAGGTGCATCACCGGGTGAAGAACAATCTCCAGATCATTTCCAGCCTGCTCCATTTCCAGGCCAAGAAGGCTCAGCAGGAACAGGAGCAGTCCATTTTCTCCGAAGGGCAGAACCGGCTGCGCGCCATGATCCTGGTGCATGACCTCCTCTATCGCTCAACCGACCTCCACCGCGTCCCCCTCGACAAGTATCTCAAGACGCTCACGGATCAACTCC
>JBEGVJ010000020.1:0-12714 GCA_041178465.1 Nitrospirota bacterium | reverse complement strand
GGATGCCCTGACTGCGAGACCGTCCCCTCATTGCCAGCCACTCACGTCATACCCCTTCTGAATCAAACACCGCACCATTGCATCGGCATAAGGAGCATCCGGCTCAAGCGGCCTGTACGCGCCACCGACTGAGCCGATGATCGCTCCGAGCGTGCCTCCGACTGCTGCCCCAATCACCACGCCCGGCGCTCCCCCGATAAGCCCACCCGATGCCCCGACCGCAGCGCCACTAATCAGACCGAGCCCAGCTCCCGCAGCGACGTTACTGCTTCGATTGCCGGTGCCGGGCTTCAACCCCGCCGCTTCCGCCTTATTTTGGCAAGCGGCTATCTCCAGCTTCGATGCCTCACGGCCCTGCAACTGAAGCTTCGCATTCGACCGCAACAACGGCTCCGGCCCCGCACAAGCCGCAAAACTCAAGACAGCCGCAGCCAGAGCAATTTGATAGACGGATGTGCGAGCCCTCTTCCACGCCGCTCCCCAGTCACGGGAGAGGCATCTCCTCCTCATCGTGGGATGGCTCGGTTGGGCTTCACTGCGCGCATCGACCGAGCACTGTTTCATCGTGCGCGGTCTGCGAGCACGAAGACCGACCGAGCTGTCCCGCGAACTCTTTATTGCCATCCTGTGACCTCATATCCTTTTTCCTGCAAGCATCGATTCACGAAATTCGTGTAGGCCTGACTCGGCTGCGGCGGCCCGGCAATCGCGTGGAACAGGCCGACGAGGAATCCCCACACCGCTCCGCTCGCCGCCCCGATCATGGAACCGCGGCCTGCTGCACCTGAAATAGCTCCGCCGACAGCGCCGCTTGCCGCGCCGATTCCGGCTCCCACTGCGGTGCCAGTCGCCACACGACCGGCTTTCCCACTGCCCTCCTCCGCCCCCGCCGTTTCCGCTAATTGCCGGCAGGCCTCAATATCCTGCGCGGCACGGTCCTTCCCTACAGACTGCAAATGCACGTTGGGATATAGAATAGGATGCGCCGTCGAACAGGCTGCGAGCAACAACGATCCCCCGGCGATCGACAGGACTCTGTGCATCATGGCGTTGCCGCACCTTTCCACTGTCCAAGGTTCAAGCGATCCAGCACCAGCTGTGTGGTGACCCCTTTGACCAGAATACGTTTGTGCCGTCCGCTCGCACCGGACTGGATCTGCACCGAGGTGGCGGGAATCGATAATTGGCAGGCTAAAAACCGGACCAGTTCGTCGTTGGCTGCGCCATCGACCGGTGGAGCCGCCACTCTGATCTTGATCGCGTCGCCGTGGAAACCCACACATTTTGTGGCGGAGGCTTTGGGTTGGATATGAACGGAAAGAACCGCCCCGGCTTTGCTGTCCTGCACAATGAGCGCATTCATCGGTGATAGAGCCCACAGCCTAACAGAGCTTGCTCATTTACGTTGTCCCAGGATGCTCAAAAAGACCGTCCAGCAAGGCCGCAGCGATCGACCCTTCACTTAGGGGTGGTTGGGATGATCCCAACTGCGCGCGTCCAACGGAAGTTGGTTTATCTGGTCTATCTCGTCTATCTAGTTGACCGGACCTGAAATTCATCCGGAAGAACCAGATAGACCAGAAAGACCAACCAACCAACCAGACAGACGGGCCCGCGCGCGTTGCGCGAGCAAAGGGATCGTCCCAACCACCCCACTCCCTTTTTCAGCATCCTGAAAGGGGCTAGAAAATGGCCTTCACCAATTCTAAGATACTGCGCTGCATATCCGGATCGTCGGTGATCGGACGGGCAATCGCCACATCGCACGCTCGGTCAGTCGCCACGCCCTGCCGGATGAGAGTCCCGGCATAGATCAGCAATCTGGTGCTGACCCCTTCTTCCAATCCATGATTCTTGAGATTCCGCACCTTCCCACCGAGTTTGACCAAGCTGGCTGCGAGGTCCCGGCTGATTCCCGCTTCCCGCTCAACCACGGTGGTCTCGATGTCGGGTGCCGGATAGTCGAACTCGATCGCCATGAAACGCTGCTTCGTGCTTTGTTTCAAATCCTTGAGCACGCTCTGATAGCCTGGATTGTAGGAAATTACGAGAAGGAAGTCGTCGGCCGCTTCGATGACCTGGCCCTTCTTCTCGATCGGCAACAGACGGCGATCGTCGCTCAAGGGATGGATGATGACCGTTGTGTCCTTCCGTGCCTCGACAATTTCGTCCAAATAGACGATCGCGCCATGTTTCACGCCGAGCGTCAACGGTCCATCGACCCAAACCGTCTCTTGCCCCTTCAGTAGATACCGCCCCACTAAATCGGACGCGGTGAGATCTTCGTGACAGGCCACCGTAATCAAGGGACGGCCGAGCCGGTAGGCCATATGCTGGACGAATCGAGTTTTGCCGCAGCCGGTTGGCCCCTTAAGCATCACCGGCATCTTGCTGTTCGCCGCGATCGTGAACAACCCGATCTCGCCACGGACCTCCGCGTAGAATGGCTCTCGCTCGATCCGATACTGTCCGACGTCGACTTCGCGGCCCTGCTGACTCATAACTCCTACCCTTTTATAGAGGTTCAAACGGTTTCTCGCTGATCTGAGGCACGATAAACGGAACCGGGGATGAAGATCAAGCGATCGGCAGGCAGGATGTGCAACAGGGCCGGCCTCTTTGTCCGTCGTTCGTGAGGCGTCGTTCGTTTCTCGTCCCCCAAAGAGCAGATGGCCTATAGCCAATAGCGTATGGTCTGGAGTGAAGCGGGGTGTCTTGGATCCAGCTATACGCTCTTATCCCCGACGAGATACGCTTCACAATTCACGTTTCACGGGTTTCGAGAACTGCGCTGGCGGACATTCCCAGCCTCCGGCTAAGAGACCGGCTCGTCATCTAAAATCTCTCGCACCTTCTTTGCCAACACGTTGGGAGAGAAGGGTTTCGCCAGGAACGACGTCTCTCGGTCCATGCCGCCCTGATCAAACACTGGATGATCTGGATATCCGGACATATAGAGCACTTTAATCCCTGGTCGAACGATCAGAAGCTCCGCCGCAACCTCGGGTCCGTTCATCTGCGGCATCACGACATCCGTCAACAACAGATGAATGGGCCCCCCGTATTTTGCCGCGGTCAGGAGCGCTTCGATGCCATGACGCGCCTCCAGCACGGTATAGCCTTGAAGTCGTAACGTCTCGTGTACGAGTCTTCGCAAGCTCGGCTCGTCTTCGACCAGCAAAACTGTTTCGCGGCCACTCTCCGGCGTCATTACATCAACAACCGCTGCCCCCTGCGCCTCTTGCTCGACGCGCGGGAAATAGATCCGGAAGGTCGTGCCCCGACCGGGCGCGCTCTCCACGGTGATGGTGCCTCCGCTCCGCTTCACGATACCATAGACGGTCGAGAGTCCCAGCCCTGTCCCTTTCCCTTGTCCCTTCGTCGTGAAAAATGGCTCAAAGAGATGCGACTGGATCTCCGCATCCATCCCATGGCCCGTATCGCGAACCGCGAGTAGCACATAGGATCCTGACTCCACCCCCACGGCATCCCGGCGCGCCCCTTTCTCAATCGTCACATTCTGGGTTTGGATCGTCAGGCATCCTCCCTTGGGCATCGCGTCCCTTGCGTTGACGACCAGATTCATGACGACCTGCTCAATCTGTCCGGGATCCGCCTTGATGGCGCCAGCCGAGGAATCCAATTCGGCGCAGAATTCGACGATATCTTCCCCGAGGAGGCGCCGTAACATGCCCTCCATATTGGAGATGAGGCCATTGAGGTCGAGAACTTTTGCCACAATGAACTGCCGGCGGCTGAAGGCCATCAATTGACGGGTCAGCTCGGAAGCTCGATCCGCCGCTTTCTTGATTTCCTCCATTTCGTTCCGCATAGAATCGGCAGGCATCAGGCGCATCAAAAGCAGCTCGCTGTACCCTCGAATTACGGTGAGAAGATTATTGAAGTCGTGCGCCACCCCGCCGGCCAACCGCCCGACCGCTTCCATTTTTTGGGCCTGCCGCAATTGCGCTTCAGTCTCTCGTAACGCCTGCTCCGTTCCAGCCCGCTCACCGAATTGACCGACCTTGAGGCCGATGTCTTCAACCATCTTCAACAATTCGTCATCGGGCTGCTGCACCTGACGGCTATAGAGTTCAATGACCCCCTCGATCTCACCCCCTACTTGAACAGGAAACCCAAACGCCCCGTGAAACCACACCTCGCGAGCCGCTTCCCTCTGAGGGGAGGTACTGGCCAGCGCAATGTCCGTCACCCAGGCAGGCTTGCCGCTGGCCCAAATACGCCCGGCCAACCCTTCGCCGCGTGTCAGCACAAGCTGCCACGTGGCTTGCATAAATGGCTCAGCCTGCAAGGAGGGTCTCTGCCACTGATCGAGACAGCGCAACACATCCGCCGCCTTATCCACCCGCCAGAACACACACAACTCCCACTCCAGACTCTCCCCGATCGCCTTGATGATTTTCGGAACAGCCTCTTCCAGAGTCGCCGACTCGGCGAGCACCCGAGTCACCGCATACTGAGATGCGAGACGCCGCTCGGCCCGGCGACGCTCGGTAATGTCCCGGATGAAGGCGCTAAAAATGTAGGTGTTCCCAACTTGTACCGGGGACACCGCCAGCTCGACGGGAAGCTCCCGCCCATCTCGATGTTGTGCGATCGTTTCAATCCGGCGATTCAAGATCGAGCCGGTTCCTGTCAGAAGAAACTCTTGGATACCCTGCTTGTGCGCCTGACGGTCCCGCTCAGGAATGATCGTCTCGGAAAGGGCCTTTCCGAGCACTTCTTCGCGAGACCATCCAAAAATCGCCGTGGCCTGCGCATTCCAGTCGCTCACAATTCCAGCCGAGTCGATGGTGATCACCCCATCAAGCGCCGTATCGACGATGGCCCGGTTTCGCTCCTGGCTTTGGAGCAACGCCGTCTCAGCGGCTTTCGCCCAGACACTTTCTTGCTGCGCCTGTCGATGTTCCGGGCGCAATCGTGCCGTGGACCAAAACAGCAATACCAGCATGGGAGTCCAGACCACTCCGCCGATGACCCCGACTTTCCATAGATAGGTATGGAGAGGCGCCAGAATGTCCTGCCGATCCATTCGCACCAGGACCGACCAGCCCAGCCCGGTAAACTCTCCAAACCCCCTAGTCTGCGCATAACCCGTCACCACCTGGACATGCCGGAGCACATGCTCCTCCTCGATAAAACCCGGCACTCCGGCCACGTTCAGCAATACCGACAGGAGCCTCATATCCTTAGGATTCACGCCTCCCTGCAGGGGTCCATTCGAATCAACAAACACATCGCCCTGCCGCGTCAACATTTGATACTCGACGCGTCCGCTCCGTCCTTGCCGGCCTTCAATCGTACGAATAGTCCTCGCCGCCACTTCCTCCAAAAATGAGCGCGGCACCCGCGTCGTCACAACGCCCAGGAATGTCCCTTGCGAGTCGAGAATCGGGGCAGTAAACGCAAGGGTCGCGACACCCTTCTCCGCCTCATGCACTGCCACATCGGCGACGCTACGTCGTCGCGTCGCACGCGCCGCTCTAAACCAGGGGGTATTGCTGTAGTCGTGCCCCGTCAGCGAGGGCTCGGTCGCCGCCACGATCGTGCCCTGACTATTCGTGACCGCGAGCCATAGATAGGCCGGCGCGTAGGCGGCCTTCATCCACTGCAGATACTCGGAGAGATATCTCGGGTCGGAAGCTCGCAAGGGAAAGGCGCGGGCCATCATGAGAACATCGCCTTGCCGTTCGAATAACAGCCGGTCGGTTTTCTCGGCAATTTCCGTCGCGGCCAGCGTGAGCTCTTCTCCCGCTGCAACCACCACGCGAGATTTGACAAACTGCACCAGCATGACGCCAGCCCCAAGCGCAAACAACGTCATGGCGATAATAAGATAGGACAGCCCCCGATAGCGGTGAAGATGGAGAAATGATAGGGCCGTTGAGGTCTTCATAATTCGCCCACGCGGGATACCATGAAGTTGGGAACTAACATGGACGGGTGATAGGCCTGTTTGGACGCGCGCAAGCCGGGAAGACCTGTATCATCCATCGTATTGATGTAGGTGGCCCCTTTCGACAGCGCCATCCGACAGGTCTCTCGAAACAGATATTGTGCCAGACCGGGAAGAGTCCGATCTGCCACCTCTAACAGGACACAGAATGTCGCCTCCGTCAACCAATAACCGAAAGTATACGCGCAGATCCGGCCATGAATCCGGACAACCGTTCCCGTGACCCGAAGGACCGGCGCATGCGACCAGAGAATTTCATGCACCGACTCCGCATCCGCCAATAACATCACGCCGAACGCCTCAAGCCCCTCCACTTGTTTCTGGCACGACCACTGCTTCAGTAATGCACGGCAATCCTGACGGTCACTAACCTGATAGGAGTCCACCTCAAAAGACTGCTCTCGTTCGAATCGATTGCACAACGCCCGTTGAGACTTATAGCGATCGCCTGCCAGGGCCGCGAGGTCCGCCGCACGATACAGATAGTCCGAGTCCTTGGGCGTCACACGGTACCCCAACCGTTCCAACTCCGGCACGAACTGAGACGGCACATTTTCAACTCGGCTGACCGGCGAATCGCCGTTCCAACGATGCAACAGCCCCATCGCCTCAGACAACGGCGCCTCGATGGAACCGGCCCCCAACGGAAGCAGAGGCATGAACCACCCGTCCGGCGATTGTACAAAGAGGCAGAAGGCCCCGTGAAGTTCCATCCACCAGTAGGCCAGCAATCCGTTGCTCATGTAGTGATAGACCGGCGAATAGGCGGCAAGCGATTGCGGGCCACACAATCCAGACCGATCCAGAGCCATCGTCATGCGCGGGATATCGTCCACTGTGAACCGATGCAGCGGCACGGCCCCCCACCGGGCGGCAACGGCGGCTGTCACATCCGGAAGGGGGGCGAGCACGATCACGTCCTCCTGGAACCGTCCGATGAGACGAGGGTGCGCGGCTAATTGTTCACGGAGAGCCGGTTGAGCGAGCAAGGCCATCACCCGATCGGCATGACGCCGGATCTCTCCCGGAACTTCCTCTCGCATGAACGGGCATTTCGTGTCCCACCCCAGCAATATTTGATTCTGCGCCTCGCTCCACATCAACGCTAAGGGATAGAGCTGACAATCGAGCGGGCGCTGCTCGTAGATGCGGCACTGTGAGGTGGCGTCGTCGAATGCCGGACAGAGGTAGCCCTCTCCATGGGGGGCCGGAACCAAAGCCACCTGTGACCCGCGCCGATCGTGAAAGGCTATTCCCTCAACGCCCCCGGCCAAAGCCCGTGCAATTTCATGTTCGGTAAAATAGGGACGGAGGGCACTGTCGGGGTCCGGGAAACGACAGCAGACATCGCACTCACAGCAGATGCGGCTCGGCACAAGTTGTGGAAGCGCGGACGGTGACGTCACGGAAGCGCTCAGCGGCTCATCGGCACATTCGGACATGGAAGGATTCCACTGACTACGGGATTTATTCCGGCATATTAGCATCATTCTCGAACCCTGCCATCGGATATCACGTTCCCGCCAATGCCTTGACCTCACCTCCCTTCCCTGGAATAATGCCCGCATCGTTGAACGCCGCACCTGAACCCTGGATTATGACACCTCCTTCAGCCCACCCATCAGACAGGCCCCAATACGACCCCCAGATATTGCTGAATTCGCAACCGGCCATGATCGCCGTAATCGACCCAGAATCCTATACAGTACTGTTTCAAAATCATGCGTCCCGCAGCAAATTCGGCGATCTGTCGAATCTGACCTGCCACGAGGGCATTGCTCATTGCGCCGCCCCCTGTTCATTTTGCAAAATGCCGGAAACCGTTGAGGCTGGCACCCCCACAACCAGCGAAGTCCCGCTCCCGGACGACGAATATGTGTTAGTCCAGTGGGCAAAAGTCGAAACCGCCTCGGGACAGGTCCATGTTGTCGAAACGATCACCGATATCACCTCCAACAAACGGCAACAGGCTGAGGCGGAGCTCTTGGTCGAACAACTCTCGTCCACGAATCGAACCCTCATCCATGCGAACCAACTGCTCCGCGACCAATCGGTACGGGATAGCCTGACCGGACTTTACAATCATTCACACTTCCAACAAACACTCGTCCATCTCTGCGCCGTCGCCTCGCGATCCATGCGGCCACTCTCGCTTCTTTTCATCGATCTCGATAATTTCAAACAGATCAACGATCTCTATGGCCACACCGTCGGCGATCAAGTCCTCCGTGAAATCGGCTGGCTCCTGGACAGCCAGCAAAGCCCGGGAGAGAACATGGCGCGGACGAGCGACGTTGCCGCTCGGTACGGAGGGGAAGAGTTTGCCCTGATTTTGCCGGATACGTCGATGGACGGTGCGCTGAGCGCCGCCGAGCGGCTCCGCAGCCGGGTGCCAACCTTGACCATGTTGCCGGAATTGGCGGCGCTTCGAACTCCGCCATTCTCCCTGACGTGCAGTATCGGCGTCGCCTCGTTCCCCATCCACGCCTCCGTTCCGTCGGACCTCGTTGTGGCTGCCGATACGGCAGTCTACGCCGCAAAGCGGGCGGGGAAAAATTGCGTGCGCATGGCACCCCCCGCAGCGCCTTCCTCACCGCCCCCTTCGCCCCTTGTACGATCATAAATTTCCGTGTTACAGTCGTTTCGCCTCGTAGAAGGGGCTCTCAATTGGCATGGATACTGTCTCTGTCTGATTTGTCTACCTCCAACCTCCTTCACCGCTGCACGATCATCCGTGACCAGCTCAGCCAAGCTGGGCTCTTTCCCTCTCTCGCAGGACAGGCCTCGGCTCCCGGAACGGTTTCCGCGACAACCACCTGGCGAATTGCCACCGCACCGTTTCCTCTCACAAAAGACCAACTCGCGTTCTTTCACCGTCTCGGACCTCAGCTCTTATCATTTTATCGAGCCCTGAACCGCCTCTATGCCGACAGTGTGCGCGGCCTCCAACCGGCCTGGGTTGCGGGATACCTCGATCAGGGCAAACCGGAGGGCCTGCTCACATACAGTCGCATGAAGCGATTTCGCGACCAGCTTCCTGCGGTTATCCGACCGGACGTCATCCCCACCCAGGACGGCATGGTGATCACCGAGCTCGACTCAGTCCCGGGAGGAATCGGGATGACCGCATGCCTCTCAGCTCTCTATGCCGATAGCGATGCCGCCAGCCTGGCGCTCGTGGGAGGCCCCGATGGGATGGTGCGGGGATTTGCGGCCATGTTGAAAGCCCAGCTTGCCCAAGGGACCGGATGTGTTGCGATTCTGCTGTCAGAGGAAGCCAAAGACTACCGGCCCGAAATGACATGGCTCGCGGCCAAGCTTCGAGCCATCGGTCTCAACGCCTACTGCGTAGAACCTCGCCAGATTCGATTCACCGAAGAAGGCCTCCGGATCGCCAGCGAGGGCATGGACCAGCCGATCGCCTTGATTTATCGCTTCTATGAATTATTCGATCTCCTGAACATTCCCAAATCAGAACTCGTCCAATATGCGGCCAAGAAGGACCGGGTTGCCGTCACGCCTCCGTACAAGCCGGCGCTAGAAGAGAAACTGGCCTTTGCCCTCCTCCATCACCCGGCCTTGCGACCCTTCTGGGAACAGGCCTTGGGCCGGGAAACCTTCCTGCACCTGACCACCATCATGCCGCGCACCTGGGTTCTCGACCCCGCGCCGATTCCTCCCTCCGCGACGATTCCGGATTTGGCGATCGGCGGACGGGCCGTGATGAACTGGCGCGACCTGGCCACGGCCACCCAGAAAGAACGGCACTTCGTGATCAAACCATCCGGATTCTCCGAGCTCGCCTGGGGCAGCCGGGGCGTATCGGTCGGGCACGATATGCCGCAGAGCGAATGGGCTGGCGCCATCGACAAGGCCCTGGCCTCCTTCTCCCGGACACCCTATATCCTGCAGGAGTTTCACAAGGGCCGCCTGTATGAACTCGACTACTTCGATCCGGTCACCGGTGAGATGAACCGGATGTCCGGCCGCGCCAGGCTCTCGCCCTATTATTTCGTGAGTGGCGAAACAGTCGAACTGGCTGGTATCCTGGCGACGGTCTGCTCGGCAGAGAAGAAAGTGATCCACGGGATGAAGGACGCGGTCATGGTGCCCTGCGCGGTCGCGCAGGAACAGTCCGAAAGTCATCAAGTCTGAATGTCCTAAAGCCCGTATCTATTTCTTAATGATGACTCTAAGACTTGATGACTTTCGACTCGACGACTGAACGTTTATGGCAATGACCCTCTATCATGTCGCCTGGTGCCAAGACTGTGACGTGGTGCGCCAAAAACTGGCGGAGCTCCATATCGCCTACGACCAGGTCGTCGTGCCCGATATTCGCCCGATGCGCAAAGTCGTCCACGAAGTTTCAGGCCAATACTATGTCCCGGTCCTCAAGGATGGAGACAGGGTACTGACGGAAACTGACGACATCCTCGATTATTTGGACAAGACCTACGGTCAGGAACGGATCGCCGACAGCTAAGTGCCCCAGCAAGCCCGCTGCTGCTGATTCACTCGACCAGCAAAGGAGACCGGCATGGAAGCATGGAGACGCATACTCGCCGACAGTATCGTGAAGCCCAAGGACCTGGCGGAACGGCTCGGTGTCGATGCGAAAGAAATCGAAGCCATCGTGGGCGACTATCCCATGCGCATTACCCCCACGGTGATGGCCACGATTAAAGAAAAGGGCGACGCCATCTGGAAGCAGGTGGTCCCGGACATCGCCGAAATGGACGACTTCGACGCGGAAGACGATCCGCTCGAAGAAGACCTCATGAGCCCGGTCCCGCACCTCGTCCACCGTTATCCGGACCGCGTCCTGCTCATGGTGACGAACCAGTGCCCGATCTATTGCCGGTTCTGCACAAGAAAACGGCTGGTCGGGAAACCGGGCTTCCTCAAGAAAGGCGAACTCGACCAGGCTATCGCCTACTTGCGCGAACATACCGAAGTGCGCGACGTCATTCTCTCCGGCGGCGACCCCTTGCTCCTGCCGGATCATTTACTGGAACGAATCCTCAAGGCTCTGCGTACGATTCCACATCTGGAGCTGGTTCGCCTCGGCTCCCGCGTGCCCGGCACGCTGCCGGAACGGATTACTCCGGAACTCTGCGCTATCGTAAAGAAGTATCACCCGGTGTATATGAATCTGCACTTCAATCACCCGGATGAACTGACCCCTGCAGTCAAAGCGGCCTGCGGGATGCTGGCCGATGCCG
The DNA here is from genome assembly GCA_041178465.1 of Nitrospirota bacterium. Lineage (GTDB taxonomy): Bacteria > Nitrospirota > Nitrospiria > Nitrospirales > Nitrospiraceae > Palsa-1315. The sequence goes on along the minus strand of JBEGVJ010000020.1, from coordinate 1,512 downwards.
GGGTGCCGCTCGGCGCACAAACCGTGCTGCTCAAGGGCGTCAACGACGATCCGGAGATCATGAAACGGTTGATGCATCAGCTCCTGCTCGCCCGCATCAAACCCTACTATCTCTATCAAGCGGACCTGACCAAAGGCACGAACCACTTCCGCACCACGGTCGAAACGGGGCTCAACATCATCAAGTCGCTCCAGGGGCATACGAGCGGGATGGCGGTCCCCCACTTCGTCATCGATGCGCCAGGCGGCGGCGGCAAGATTCCCTTGCTTCCCGGCGACTATATGGTGCACATGGATGCCGAAGGGGTCCTCTTGAAAAACTATGAGAACAAAGCCTTCCACTACCCACAGCCGAAACAAGGATCCTCGCGCGAGCTGCCGATGGTCAGCGCAGGGACTTCACTGAACGCTTGTAGCAACGGAGAGCACGACGACCTGTGAGCACCCAACCCACGCAGGGCATTTTGCCCTACCAACAGATTACGCAGCTGATCGCGAGCGGCGCCATCCAGGCCGACGTGCCGATCGAAGACCGGCAAATCCAGCCGGCCAGTCTCGACCTGCGTCTCGGGCGAAAGGCCTACCGGTTGATCAGCAGCTTCCTGCCTGAACTTTCCGAGATCACGAGCCGGCTCAATGTCCTGGACTTCTACCAATCCGATCTCGTGATGTACGAGATGGATCTGACCGAGGGGGCCATTCTCGAAAAAGGCCACGTCTATTTGGTCCCGTTGCTGGAGCGGGTCACGTTGCCCAAGACCATCCGGGCGCGGACCAACCCTAAAAGGACGACCGGACGGCTGGACGTTTTTACCCGCGTCGTGACGGATCTCAACACCGGGTTCGATGAAATCAGGGCCGGCTATTCCGGCCCTCTCTATCTGGAAATCGTTCCCCGCTCGTTTGCCATCAAGGTAAAGACCGGGTACGCCCTCAATCAAATTCGCTTCGTGCGCGGCGAGGCCACCGTATCCGACCGGTCGCTCCAGGCGCTTCACAAGCGAGAGCCCTTGCTCTACCATAACCTTCCCACGAAGCAGGCGCTGGGCTCCCGCGATTTTCGAACGGACCGCGGCCTGTTTCTCCGCATCGACCTGAAGGGAGATGACCGAAGCGCCTCGCCGATTATCGGATACCGGGCGAAGAAGAACAGTCACGTCATCGATCTGTCGAAGATCGGCCACTATGCGGCGCTCGACTTCTGGGAGCCCCTGTACCGCCACCGCCAGGACAGTCTTCTCTTGGAACCGGAGGAGTTTTACATCCTCGCATCGAAGGAACGGATTCGCGTACCGGCCGGCTATGCGGCCGAGATGGTCGCCTTCGAAGCAGCCTGCGGCGAGCTGCGAACCCACTACGCGGGGTTTTTCGATCCGGGATTCGGGTACGGCCGCGGCGAATTACACGGCACCCAAGTGGTCCTGGAGGTCCGCCCCCACGACGTGCCCTTCCTGATCCACGATGGACAAACCTTCTTCAAGGTTGTATACGACAGGATGCTCGCACGCCCCAG
>JBEGVJ010000019.1:0-16412 GCA_041178465.1 Nitrospirota bacterium | reverse complement strand
CGCCATGGCCTGCCTCTGTGAATTGATCGACTCGAACCCTTCAGACCAAGCGCTTCGCAGACAACGCGCTGCCTTGCTGAATCAGATCGGTCTCCATGGGGTGGCGGACTGGGATCTTCGCTCGGTCAAAAATCACACACTCGTGGATCCTCGCTAAGTCGCCCATCTATCTCCTTCACGATATCCGTTCGTTCCATCCTCCCTATCGAAGGATGGCCATTGAGTCTCACTACTCACAACTGACATCGATTCGGCTAATCAAATTTGATCCACCTAAGAATCGTTTTCGATTCACATGGATCGCTTTTCATTACTTTGAAGGCTTCTGCCCCAATGCAATTCCTGGTAAAACCGCGTCGATAACAGCGAAACATGAACATTACGATCGGCATACACCTTGCTTGTTTATTAGCATCTGCTTGCCGGATTGGTCTTGTCCATCAGGGTACTGCTGGTCGTCATCCTTGAAGACGACCGGCACACCCACGACAACCGGTAAGAAAAATACGCACTCGATAGACGCTCATCCCAGCAGTCACTGGTCGCAGCCTAGAAAGGGACTTATGCAGCTGAACGCTCTCCCTACAGATATGACAGATATGCTGCAGCAGCCAACTTCCGTCAACCACCGTACCCTCAATGGAAAACCGGTGCTGCAATTTCCTCCTCCACAAAAGCAACGAGTTACGGTCTCCTTGCCAACACCGCTCATCGAGCGCCTTCGGAATGCGGTGTATTGGACAGGACATCGCCCGCTCGTGGGCCTGGTGGCCGAAGCCATCGAAGATATCGTGGCCCAGATGGAAGAGGTCAATGGAGGGACCTTCCCCCAACGGATGTCCCCCCTCAAACGAGGACGACAAAGAAAGCGCTCCTCTGGTCCACCCCACCATGATCCCCTCTCTTGATTCAGCGTATCTGAACAGATAATCTTCGCGAGTCTCTTGCGTCTACTCTACGCACGCCCGGCCTGCCCGAGACGCAAGAGCCACCATGAAGTTAGGAATCTTACCTTTCTCATCAACTCCCCTCCGCGCAAGCACAGCTCTTGCTACTTCATCGTACTCAAGGACACGGATGGCACGACCCACAGGCCCCAAAAAAATCTCTGTTGCTCAGCCCCCTCCCAGGTTACACGGAGGGATTGAGTGCCCAGTCCGATCAAGCTCTTATTCAGGAACTCGAGCTGATCACGAAAGGGAAGCGGGCAGCATCGCCTCGCACAACGAACAACCCATCTCGCACGTGCCGTCGAATGTCTATGTGATTACGGATACGGCTATTCGAAGTTCTAACGCACCCGATCCGCCGACAGTATTGCATCAAATTCCTGGCATCGAGGTGATGCGGACAGCCGGAGCGGATTTCAACGTGAGTGTACGAGGCGATAGTTTCGAAGGTCCGAACGATGCGAGAACGCTGCTGGCGGACTGTTTTAGCAGCCTGCTAAATGGTTGTCTTGTAGGCACCCAGCTGACAGACAGAGAGGACAGTTTTCGCTATCGTTTCTTGTTTATAATCAAGACGCAGCGCAACAGCGCGATGATACGGACCACTCACTCCTCGAACCTGTATGCCTGCTGAGGTCTCAATGGTCACTGCGGCAAGCCCCTACTCCATCCTCGTCGTGGAAGATAACCCGGACCTCGTCACCGGGTTACAGGATTTTCTGCACCATGATGGCTATGCCGTCACCGTCGCAGGCACTGTCGCCGGCGCCATCGAACTCGTGCGAGCCCACGCTTTCAACGCCATCCTGCTGGATTTAGGCCTGCCGGACGGCGATGGGCTCGAAGTCTTACAAGAAGCCCAGCTCCTAGATCCCTCTCTTCCCGTCGTGATCGTCACCGCGCACATCTCGCCGGATCGCACCGTGGGCTCGCTCACGGAGGGGGCGTTTGCGTATTTGACGAAGCCCTATCATCGAGAGGAACTCAGGCAAACGCTGCGGCGCGCCATCGGAACCCGTGAACTCGCCGTACGGGTCGAACACACGAAGCACCTCCTCCACGAAAGCGAAGAACGTTTCCGCTCATTGGTGGAGTCTGCCGCCGATGCCATCGTGGTGGCCGATTGTCGAGGTATCATCGTTTCGTGGAATCGGTCTGCCGCCACGATCTTCGGATATGCCGGCGAGGAGGCGGTCGGCAAGCCCCTGACCATCCTCATGCCAGAACGATACCGCGCGGCTCACGCGAAGGGACTCGCGCGCATGGAATCCACGGGAACAGGCCGCCTGATGGGAGCCGTGGTGGAGTTGCACGGAGTAAAAAAGGATGGCACAGAATTTCCCATCGAACTCTCGTTGGCCACCTGGAATACAACCGCAGGCAATTTCTACAGCGGCATCATCCGGGATATTTCCGCCCGAAAAAAGACCGAGGCCGCGCTGCACCGCAGCGAACAAATTCTGCGGGAAGTGGCCGATAACACCACGGCGGTTATCTATGTCAAATACGCCGACGGGCGATATCTCCTCGCCAATCGACGGTTTGAACACGTCTTCAACCTGACGGCCGATCAGATTCTCGGTCATACCGATCATGAGATCTTCCCCCGCGAAACCGCGGATGCATTTCGTGCCCATGACCTGGCCGTAATCGGGCAGAACCGCACGATCGAGTATGAGGAAGAGGCGCCCCACTCGGACGGGCCGCACACCTATATCTCGATCAAGTTCCCCCTGTACGATCACACCGGCACACCCTATGCGGTCTGTGGGATTTCCACCGACATTACCGAACGTAAGTCGATCGAACGCACCCTCCGCACTCATGAAGAACAACTCCGCCTCGCCCTGACTTCGACGAACGTGGGCGGGTGGGACTGGGATTGCCAAACCGGTCGATTCTGTTGGTCGAGACAAGTCGATAAATTATTCGGCGTCGCGGATGGCTCACGGCCTCACTCCCAAGAAGAATGGCTCGCGCTGATACACCCCGACGATCGGCAGACGATGGCGCACGCGATGCGTCGCGCGATGGAACAGACCGGCACAGACGTCGTATTCGAACATCGGGTGGTGCGCCAGGACGGCACCCTCCGCTGGTTCGTCTGGACCGGTCAGATTATTCGAGATCGTGCCGGGAAGGCCGTGCATATGTTGGGAATGGTCCGTTCCTCACAGGCGTTGGGAGCGGACGTCCTTGAACGGCACGACCCGAACGCGTAGCGCGTTGCTTCTATGGGAACGTGGCATCCTTCATCTGAGGTCTATGGCTACTGCTGAGCACATCGTCAGGCCCTTCCGCCCAAAGCGTTCCTTGACCGCCTGGGCAATAATGATGGGACTCGTCTGGTTGCTCGGTTTCTGCACCCTATGCGTATCAGAGTCCCGGGCGATGGACATTGCCATCCTGCAATCTGCCGACATTCCCGCGTATCATGAAGCCGTTGCAGGCTTGAAAGCCACGGGCCCGATTGGAGCGATTTATACCCAACATGATATGCAAGGCGACCTGGAGCTTGGGAAAAAGCTCGCACGCAAACTGCGGGCATCGGATGCGGCGCTGATCGTCGCCGTGGGGCTCAAGGCCGCGTTGGCAGCGAAAGTAGAAATTCTGGATATCCCGGTCGTCTACATGATGATCCTAGACCCTTCGACGCATCAACTCACAGCCGCCAACATGACCGGCACCCTCTTGGAGGTCCCCCTCGACCGACAGTTGAAGGTCATGCGGACGTTCCTGCCGACCCTTCGCCGACTAGGGACACTCTATGATCCAGCCAAGAACTCCACTCGGATGAAGAACGCAGTGCGGCAAGCCGCCGCCACGGACTTTCGCTTACAGGGGGAGTCCGTCGAAAGTGAAAAGGATGTGCCCCAGCAATTGCGTACGCTGCTCTCGGATATTGACGCCCTCTGGCTCATGCCGGATCCCACGGTACTCACGAATGAGTCCGTACGTTTCATCCTTGAATCAGCGCTCGCACGTCAAATCCCCGTGATCGGGTTTTCACCAGAATTCACACGCCTGGGCGCGCTGCTCAGCTTGTCCGTCAGCCACGGTGACGTCGGGCGGGAGACCGGACTGCTCGTGAAGCGCATTCTCAACGGGGAACGGCTGCTGCCGCTCAACCCCGTGCCGATCGAGCGACTCAAGATCTCCGTCAATCTCAAGACCGCGAAATTCCTTGGCGTCACGTTTCCGAAGGAACTGATGAGCCTCGTCGATGAAACCTATTAGTCATGAGGACAGCCCCGTGAATCCTCCTCGCCTGCCACAGGAGCCCATGCCGCCTGCGCATTTGCATGTGAAGAAATTCCTCAGCCTGCGTACAAAGTTCGTATTATTTTTCAGTCTCATTCTTGTCATCGCCTGTTCGACCTTGAGCTGGTACTTCGTCGAAAATCGGCGAGAGGCGATGACCGACAACCTCCAGCAGTTGGGAACCATTCTCCTCACGAGCGTCATACATAATGAGCATTTCCGATATGCCGGTCTCGTGGCAGAAGATCCCGCCACGCTCGAACAATTCAGTGAAAGCCTCATGGCCGTCCCGGATGTGGTATATGTGGTCATCACCGGCTCGGACGGCACCGTGCTCGCCAGGCACACGAAGGGGACACTCCAATCCTCTGCCAACCTTGCGCGATCCCTCGATCATCCTCTCTACCCGAACCGTCAGATTATCGAACAGCTCTTCCACTTGCCGACTGCGACTCCTCTGATGACGCCACTCGTCCTCTCCAACAAAATGGGAAACCGATTTGCGTGGCAGGAAACCGTATACGACCTTGCCATGCCGGTGCTACGACTGGCGAAAGAACGCACCTCTCTATCGCCTTTCTCCCTTCATCTGGATGAAGGACACACCAGCGCACCCACAACACAGTCCAGTCTCGTATCCGGTGTCGTTCAAATAGGATTGACCGACGCATACTTGAAGCACGAACTCGCAGCGATGATCCAGAATGTTCTGCTCCTCACCGCCCTCATCATCAGCGCGGGTATACTCGGCGCCCACCTGCTTACCATCCGCATTACGACACCGCTGAAAAACCTTGCCGGGGTGGTTCGACAAGTAGCTGAGGGCCACGCACCTACATCCCTCACGCCCTCCAGCCGCGACGAAGTCGGCCAACTGACGAGTCTGTTTAATCTGATGACCCACTCGTTAGAGGAAAGGAACCTCGCCATCACAGCGAACCTGGCCACGATCAAACACCAGCTCAACCAGTTAACCGCGTTGCATCAAGTCAGTGCGGCCATCACCCGCACGCTGGATCTGCCCCAGCTCCTCAGTACTGTCCTCACGCTCCTGGCCGCAAACCTGGGCTATACGCGGATGCTGTTGATGCTGCGGCATCACGAGCAAGACACGGCCTATGTGGCCAAGATCATCGGGGTCTCGCCGGACATTGCAGAGGCAGCTCGTCACCTTGATCTGCCGATCCAGAACGATGACAGCATCCAAGCCGATCTGCTGATTCATGGCACGCCCTTGCTCATCTCGAACCTTGAACTCATGGCCCATCGCATGCACCAACCGGTACTTGAATTGGCTCGCCGTGCCGGGGTGAGATCGTTCGTCGCGGTGCCGCTCCAAAGCCACAACCAGATACTCGGGTACCTCGCCGCCGACCGGGGCGCAGAGCCCTGCACGAGCGAGGATCTCGATATGCTGTTGACGATCGCCGGCCACGTCGCCGCGGCCATCGACAATGCCAGAGCCTATGCCCACCTTGAAGAACTCACGCAGCACCTCGAACAGCGTATTGTAGAGCGCACGCAGGAATTATCGCTCGCCAATGAGCGCCTCCAGGAGCAGAATCGACGGCGGGCGCTGTTTCTCTCGGTGGCGTCGCATGAGTTGCGCACCCCCATGACCGTGATCCGCAGCTTTGCAGAGAACATGCGCGACGGAATTGCAGGGCCGGTGAGCGAACAACAACTGACCTACCTGACTCGCATCGGGCACAACCTCAGCCGACTCACCAGAATCATCAATCAACTGCTCGACTGGTCCCGTCTCGACAGCAATACGAACACGCTGTGCCTCGCACCGGTCTGTGTCGAAGCCATGGCCCTCCTGGTTGCTGACAGTTTGCGCACCATCGCGGCTGAAAAAATGCTCACACTCGAGATCGTGCATGCAGATGGGCTTCCGGCTGTCCGTGGAGACCGCGATAAGCTGGAACAGATTCTCTGGAACCTCATCGGCAATGCGATCAAATTCACACCGCCAGGCGGCCGCGTCACCGTCGATTTCCACACAACCCCCGAGGGCTTTGTCCAAACGTGTGTCGCTGATACCGGCTGCGGAATTGACCAAGGTCACATCGAACAGCTCTTCCAGGAGTTCTCGAAAGTGCCGTCTGCCGTGCCCACTTCGCAAGGGGCCCAGCTTGGCCTGTTCATTACCAAAAGCCTGGTGACGATGCATCAAGGAAGCATCTGGGTGGACAGTACCCCCGGAACCGGCACACGCTTTTATTTCACCGTGCCTGTCGCGTCTTCGCGAGAAGACTCCCAGCAACCGGCCACGCAGCGGGACGTGTAAAAGTCGTGCGCGAGACGGGCGCGGCAGGTGGGGACGGCCACGATCGTACGTTCCGTGCCACGCCTGGCGTGTCCTCTTTCAGTAATTAAGCGGAGTATATTTTCCCGTGTGTATGATCTACAATTCTGAACGTCTTTCCCCTGCTCCACAAACACGATGCGCGCAAAAGTCCTAATCGTCGACGACGACCGAGACATTCTTCTCGGACTCGAGAATCGTATCACCTGGATGGGGCACGAGCCCATCACAGCGGAGAACGGCAAGGACGCCTTGCGCCTGATCGAACAGGAACAGCCGGATCTGGTCATTCTGGATTTGGAGCTCCCGTTGCTGTCTGGCTTGGAGATCTTGCAACGGGTAAAGACGGCACCGAACAAAGAACGACACACCGATGAAGACACAAGCGCCTTCCAAGCCCATACGTCGCCGCTCATTGTTATCCTGACCGCCTTTGGCACCATCGAGCGCGCCGTTCAGGCCATGCAACTTGGCGCCTTTGACTTTCTGACCAAACCGTTTACCGCCGACTACCTAACCGTCGTGGTCAATAAGGCTCTGGCCACGGTGGCGCTGCACCGCCAAGTCGATGTCCTCCGCAGGGAAGTCGATGATCGGTACGATCACCTCGTGGGGACCAACGCCAAAATGGTCGCGCAACTTGCCATCGCCAAACAAGCGGCATCGTCAGACGTGACCGTCCTCCTGCTTGGTGAAACAGGAACGGGGAAGGAGGTTGTCGCCCGCGCCATCCATCGATGGAGTCCCCGCCGATCGAAGCCATTCGTCGCAGTCAATTGTGCCGCCCTGCCTGAAAACCTGCTCGAAAACGAACTGTTTGGCCATGAAAAAGGCTCTTTTACCGGGGCATTCAAACGGGAACCAGGCAAGATCGAGGTGGCCGAAGGCGGAACGGTGTTTCTCGATGAAATCGGAGACATGCCGATCGCCTTGCAAAGCCGCCTGCTGCGGGTCCTACAAGATCAGACCTTCTATCGTGTGGGTGGAACCCAGCCGGTCCGCACCAATGTGCGTTTCATCGCAGCCACGAACAAAGACATACGGCTCGCGATCCAGCACGGCACCTTTCGTCAAGACTTGTACTATCGACTGGCGGTCATCACCGTAACCCTCCCGCCTCTGCGCGAACGGATGGACGACCTTTCTGCACTGGCCCAGCATTTCCTCAATCGCTCGGTCAGAATGGGGATTCACCCCCCCCGCACATTGAGTGACCGCGCCCTCTGGACATTGCAACAGTATCAGTGGCCTGGCAACATCCGCGAACTGGAAAATGTGCTGACCCGTGCGCTCATCTTGTGTCCTGAGGACACCATCGAGCCCGCGTATCTGCATCTGGCGGATTCACCGTTCCCCTCGGCAAGCGAGTCCAACACGAACGCTCCTTCCCTCCTCTACCATGAGAGCGTGGAGGCCTATAGCCGGAAGATCATCGAAGAATCGTTGCGCAGAAATGGATGGAACCAGCGAAAAGCGTCGGATGAACTCGGCCTGCAACGGACCTACCTGACCAAGCTGATCCGTCAGAAAAAGATCGCAAGTAAACCGCCTCAATCTTCTCCCGCATCCTCAGAAGAAGATACTTCCTGCACTTGATGCGCGCGTTACATGGCACGAGAAGCTAATACTCGTCTCCTGCCAGCACACTGAACAGTCTGTTCACGCACGAATGAAAGAAGATCATCACGGGATGCTCCTGTTACTCCGAAGACAGAAGCCCCCCTCCCTCTTCGGCTGAGGTCTTCAGATGGACACTCCCTGTCCTTCCGGCTTCAGCAGCAAGCCAAGGGCCGTAAAACGCTCGTCGATCGCGTGGAGAATATGCCGGTGAAGCTCGTCGCGGAATGGTCTAAGGCTGTCGTCTTCAAGATAACGGTCGACCGTCCCAGGCAGCCGCCGCCTCCAGGCCTGTGCCGTCGTCCGCGCACCGACAGCGGCAGATCCACCGTGAACAAGAATGGTACGGACTTCGTGCTCAAAAAACCCCACATGCACTTCCTCATCTTCCAGAATCGAGGTCAGGTCAGGCCTTAAACCGATCAATAGCTTCGCAAACTCCAAGCCCAATGCCTCATATCCGTAGAGCTGCACCGCCAAAGCCCACCATTGAGTGGGCACACGCGGAAGTGCCGTCTTCCCGTGCGAACGTGTTCCCAGCAGCTGCTCAAATTGCTTGAGATGCTGCGCCTCTTCCTCTTCATGGCGACGCAAAAACTGTAGCACCCCGGGCGGCACATCCTGCGCTTGCGCAGATCGCACCGCCCACAAGGCCATCGCTTCCGCCTTAAGGAATCGTTCGAGGAGCGCCCGTTCACAAGTGGAGGGGAGAGAAGGAATCATGGCCCCACTTTACCGGAACGAGCGGACAGAACCAACAGATGAGCAGGCGCAGAAGAATCGGATCCTGAAAAAGCCGCAGATCTCGAGAAAACTGCTGTGAGTGTACTGTAGACACTCTCTAAATCATTCCTGTATGATATCGCCCTGTTGCGTACCATCCTTTCTGGCGGTGTAGCTCAGTTGGTAGAGCAGCGGACTCATAAGCCGCGGGTCTCCCGTTCAATCCGGGACACCGCCACCATATTTTCAGCGGCTTGCCACTCTGCTGCACATCGAGAAGTTCTCCCCGTCACGGTTGGAACTGAAACAGGAGGCTCATAACCTCAATGGGTTCCTCCTCTCCTACAGACATTCGAATCTCTGATTGCTCAGCTATTGGCCCTTTCCTGCCTGCTGGCCTGCCACTTTCTCGACCTCATTCTGTATATATGCCAGGCACGTGCGCGTATCGACGGACAAGGACGATGCCACGATGCCGCAAGACATCCACCCATGCCTTGATCGGCTCAGGCACTCGGATCAACAGCCAAACCATTGAACGGTCACAATGGCCATGGCTCACGAAGACAGGGCGATGAACGGCTTTCTGCTCGAGTTAGCCAAGGCGAGAACTCAGGAATTGAAACGGAAGGGGATCTTGCCCAAGGGAACATAAAACTGCCGGCAATACGTGCACTTTTGCGTGAGTCCCTTGCGCCTCCTGCGCCACATTCCTAGAATAAACTTCACCGCGAGGCCTTCATGAACCTCCGTCGCCACCAACGTTTTCCCGTCCGCCTACAAAGTGTAGTCACTGGTCCGACCTCCGGTGATTCGACAGGTCTGACCGTGAACCTATCAAAACAGGGCTGTCTCATCGAGACCGCCAGCCAGGTGGATCCGGGGACGGCCGTCACATTGCGCATTAACGTGCCGGACGAGGCAGCGCCAATCCATATCGCACGAGCCGTGATACAGTGGAACCTTGTCGGCAATGCCGGCGTGAGTTTCATCACCGTGGCGCCATCAGAGCAGGCGCGACTGGACCAGCTCCTTGAGCGAATGAATCAGGATCAACAGGCCTGAGCAACAATCACATTGCTGCGAAGCAGCAGTACTGGATGGCACTCATGACACCAATGATGCGCATTCAACTGTCTGCGGCCCAACAGCGATGGTGAGCACCTTCATGCGCCATGTGAGAGCCATCACGTCCCACACGACCAGCAAGGGGCTAAGCCCTGACCTGCCTCCTCCTAGAAACCGGACCGGGTAACGGTATCGACTGCCCTGTGAGAACGGTCAGGCTTACGACAAGCGAGCGGGCACACCCTCGCAGCCCTCACCGCCTAAAAACATTCAGAGTCCAGAAGGACAGACTTCGATACGTAGAAGCGAATAATTGGGGATGTGACCCTGCCAGAAGGGGTGAACCTCGGCCAGGAGCTTGCCCGGAGAACTGGTGTAGGGGAAATATGCACCGGAGAATGTGCTGCTGGAGCATCTAGCGGCACAAGCAAGGCAAAGAAGACCGGTGAGATCCTGCTCGATTCCGCCCTGCTCAATTCACCATCGGCCCTACTCAGAGATGCCAAGAATCATCGAATCTTGGTGGTCGAGTCCCGCTTCTCCGTCACGGGCATGATGACGAACAGATATTCAGCCGCCCTCCTGTCACCGTCTTGCCACTGAGCGATCCGGTCGGGACAGTCGCGGACAGTATTGCAGCCTTGATAGCGGCTGCCGTGGAATTGGGATGAGACGCGGCGTAGAGTGCTACCGCGCCTGTGACATGAGGTGTCGCCATTGAGGTCCCACTATAGGAGCTGTAGGCTGACTGGTTCTTTTTATTCGGTACGGTGGACCAAATGCTCACACCGGGGGCACCAAGATCCACCCTGGTCGATCCGTAATTCGACCAACTCGCCAAACTGCCGTACTTGTCAATGGCTGCCACCGAGATAATATTGGCATTGTCATAGCTTGCGGGGTACTGAGGGGAGGAATCGATATTCACTCCGGAATTGCCCGCCGCTGCCACGAAAAGGATATTCGCAGTACCTGCGCTTGTAATTGCGTTGTACAACCCGGTGGAGTATCCGCCTCCACCCCAGGAGTTATTAGTCGCCACGATATTGAGGCTATGCCTGGCCTTGAGATCTGTGATGTAGTTCACCGCTTTGATCGCATTCGCCGTGGTTCCCCCACTGTTGCCGAGGAACTTGGCAGAAATCAGCTTAATGCCTCCCCAACAAACACCGGCAACCCCTTTACCATTTCCCCCTCTGGCCGCAATGGTTCCCGACACATGCGTGCCATGATCGTCTCCCGAGCCGTCGTAGACCGAGTTATTATTGCCAGCAAAATCCCAGCCATGGATATCATCAATATACCCATTGCCGTCATTATCGATCCCATCCACGGGATCGAGCGGATTCGTCCAGACATTGCCTGCGAGATCCTCGTGATTGAACATCATGCCTTCATCAATGACTCCGACGTAGACGTTTGAACAATCCGTCCTGTTCACCCAAGCCTCACCGGCCTGACTTCCATAGGAATTACTCGGGCTGGTGCTGTCTCCGTACATCCCCCAGAGAGAGTTATTGGTATAGTAGGGATCGTTTATTGATATGGCTTGGTGCTGATAGATCCAGTTGGGCTCGGCAAACTCTACTGCAGGGTCTTGCTCAAGTTCCCGCACCGCTCGGGCGATTCCTAAGCCAGGAGGCAGATTCCACAGCTCCAGGTCGCCTTTAAAATCGGACCGGCGATCTTGTGACACGACCACGTCTTCGGCTTGTGCCTGGATCCGACCTCGGAGAGACTCTTTGGCCTCATCTACAACCCCGTATCGAAATTGCACCAGCACTTGGTTCGGAACATGCGGTGTACGTTCCAGCGCTGACAAGGCAGCTTCATTCCGCCCCTGCGCATCGACAGCGACGGTCTTGGTTACGACTGCACCGAGGAAGACCAGGATTATGAGTAGCGCACGAGTGATCGATCCCATAAATCCTCCTTAAACCACTACACCCTATTGGAAGCTATGGAGGAAATACTACAGAAATAGCGATATCTTGTCTAGCTCTCCTCAATTTTATTGTTCTGGATCTTGGCTCGCTCAGCATACCCCTCTCAACAGCCCGTCCTGCCTGGTTGAGCCCCTAACAGGCTGCGGAAAAACTCGGTGCAAGAGAAATTATGGCCGAGATGCTTCATGTGGCATGGAGGCTTAGATAACCTCAAGATGAACAAAGAGAACGAACGACAAACCACACCTCTCCCTCTTACGTTCTTGGGTCAGCGTGGGTCACCATCTTTGTGTTCGGGCGAACCCGGCGATTACAAACGGCTGACATAAACTCCTGTCGGCCCTTGAAACTCACCAGATTTCGCCACAACCGAACAGGAAGCAGCTCCACCTTGGGCCGGTACAGCTCCCATTGCATTTCGCGCAACTGCCCATTTAAGGAATCCACCGTTCGTTCCAAGTCCACGAGCCGTTCTGTCGCCCAAGATCTTCCCGCTGCAGGCATCATACTCCCCCTCCTCTCATTAAACCGCACAATGTCGAATCACGCCGATGAGAATACCTTCGATATGAAAGGTGTCTGAGGGTCTCACAATAATCGGCTGCATTGCCTGATTGGCAGGATGCAGCTCAATGTGAGAGTCCTTTTTGAAGTAGGTCTTGATCGTGGCCTCGTGATTCACCAAGGCCACGACCGTTTGCCCGTTCTGCGCGGTCTTCTGTTTCCGCACCACCACAAGATCGCCGGGAAGAATCCCGTCATCTTTCATGGATTCCCCTTTGACGCGAAGCGCAAACGTGTCCCCGCCCCGTAACATACTGGGCGGCACATCGATGAGTTCAGACTGGGGGACCGGCTCAATCGGTGAACCAGCTGCCACCATCCCCGCCATGGGGATTTCAGATGATCGCCCCAACCGGTCCAATGCGACCTGGACTATTCCAGGAATGCGACGCATACCGGCCTCGTAGCGTGCAACCGACACACGGGTTGTCTGCAACGCATCGGCAAGTTGCTGCTGTGTCAGTCCCAGCTGTTCTCGAACGCGCTTCAGATCGGCTGGCTTCATCATGTAACCAATGGTTACATAAATAACGATGTGCCGTCAAGTTCCTTCGTAAACCATCGCTAAATAGTGAAGAAAACACGCTCCAGGAGAGGGATCTGTGCATAACTTGATCGTGAATAGCGCTTGCGATGCTGAGATTCTCGATCATTCAGCACGAAACGCCTATGCCTTACTAGGTTTTGTTGCTTCTGTTTATTTTTTCTTAAAATACCCCCATATCTTGTGGTAAGGCGTTTCATCGAATCAATGCCTATATTTTAGGCAAAGACGTGTTTGCGGTAGAGAAATGCATAGTATTGGGGTGGCATCGCGATCTTATGAACAGACTTATCCACAGAAGCTGGGGAGATGGTTTTGCGCACATTTTTCTTGATATTTCTGTCCGTATTTCCCTCTCTTCGCGCTCAACTCTTGCTTGTGATTTTTGACGAAACGATTGAACGGGCATTCAGCATGACAACGAACCAGATTGCGGCGAGTCTCTTGAGGACAAGGTCGTGGATGAAAGCAGTTGTGCCCACATTCTGAAAGTGGAAACAGGAAAGGAGTGGATACGTTGATAGGGCTGCTTAGTCGACCGATCTCGGCACGAGATGCACAGCCCCGGCCTTAATCGCAGCAACAACGGAAGCGCCAGGCGCCAAACCCAAATCCTCCACCGCCCCGCGCGTAATTATCGCCGTGAGCGGAAACCCGCAATCAACACGCACCCGCACCATCACCCCTTGCGGCACCAGATCGATCACCCCCCCCACGAGATGGTTCCTGGCGCTGGTCATGCCGCTCCCCGCCTGCTCCAACACGACATCTTCCGCACGGATACAGACATAGACCGACGAGCCAATCCCCTCCACCGCCAGTGCTTTCATGGCGATGCCATTGACCTGCACCGTGGCGAGCCCGTTCCCCTGCCCGCTCACCTGCCCCTGGATAACCGTTTCGACTCCTACGATCTGCGCCACCGCCTCATTGGCCGGACGCGAAAAGACCTCCTGAGGAGCGCCAACCTGAAGTATCCGGCCCTCGCTCATCACGGCAATGAGGTCCCCCAGCGTTAAAGCCTCAGCCCAATCATGAGTCACCACGACGGTTGGAATTTTCAGCCTGGTGAGCACCAAGCGCAGTTCGTTACAGAGAGCGCCTCTGGTCGGAGCATCCAAGGCTGACAGCGGTTCATCGAGCAACAGCAGCTGGGGACGGCGAGCAATCGCACGGGCCAAGGCCACCCGCTGCTGCTGGCCGCCGGACAACTGCCGGGGCTTCGACTGCTCCATTCCCTGGAGCTGCAGCAACGCCAGCACTTCGCGCACCCGGCTGCGCCGTTCATCCGGCGACAAGTCACTTAACCCATATTCAACATTGCCTGCCACGGTATGCGTCGGAAAGAGCGCATAGTCCTGCGGCATATAACCGAGATGCCGCGCTTGCGGCGGCACCGTGTGGCGGCGTGCGGCATCAACCCATATCTCTGATCCAAACCGGATCGTCCCCTCCTCCGGTTGTTCAAGCCCTGCCAGACAACGGAGAACCGTCGTTTTGCCTGAACCGGAAGGGCCGAACAGGATCAGGACCAATGGAGGATCGAGGGGAAGCTCCATCTGCGCGGCAATCGTGAGCCTGCCGGGAAATGTTTTACGGCAGTCGAGGCTCAGCGTTGCGGCCATACCGCCCACACCTTTCGATTCATCGCGTAGACACCGAGCAACACGAGATAGGACACGACCAGAAGAAAAAATGCCGTCTTTGCGGCCCCTGCATAGTTGAGCGCCTGCACCTCATCGTAAATGTCGATCGAAACCGTCCTCGTTGCCCCTTCAATGTTGCCTCCGACCATCAGCACGACGCCGAACTCACCCAACGTGTGGGCGAAACTCAAGACGACGCCGGTGATGACTCCGGTTATCGAGAGCGGCAGAATGAGCTTGAAGAACGTCTTGAATTTCGACACTCCCAAGGTCCAGGAGGCTTCGATCAGACGCCGATCCACTTGATCGAACGCCGCGGCGAATGGCTGCACGGCAAAAGGCAGACTATAGAGGATCGATGCAAACAGAAGCCCTTCGAAGGTAAAGGGCAACGCATGCCCGACGAGGTCGGCATAGAAGCGACCAACCGGGCTGTGCGGCCCAATCGCCACTAAAATATAAAAACCCAGCACGGTCGGAGGCAACACAAGCGGGAGCGCGACGATCGACTCGACGAGAAACTTCCAACGCCATCGCGAGAAGCTCAACCAGTAGGCAATCCCAAGACCGATGACCAGCAACAACATCGAGGTCAGAGCTGCGAGTTTGACGGTGACTCCGATGGCAATCCAATTCATCTGATCGTTACCGCTTGTCCGGAACCACGAAACCATAGCGCGTCATGATCGCCTGGCCTTCTGCGCTTTGGAGAAAGGAGAGGAAGGATTGCGCCTCTACCGGATGCGACGCCCCGGTGAGCAATGCCGCCCCTTGCACTAAGGGCGGATGGGCCTCAGAAGGAATGTCCCAATATCGCCCTGTCATTTTCATCGGCGGCGCCATGGCTAAGGACAAGGCAATGATCCCGATATCCGCCGCACCGGACTCAACGAACTGCGCCGCCTGTGAAACGTTCTCGCCCAGTACCAGCTTGTCTTTGACACGATCGTAGACCCGCGCCTGCTCCATGGCAGCCACCGCAGCCCGTCCGTAGGGTGCATGTTTGGGATTGGCAATGGCAATCTTCTTCACCGCTGGATCAAGCAGTACGTCCAGCCCTCGCTGCTCGATCTGTATTGGAGATTGCGCCGGCACCCACAGGACGATCCGCCCGACTGCATAGGTATAGAGCGACGACGCCACCGCATGGCCGCTCTCGACAAGCTTTTGAGGGTAGCGGCTATCCGCCGAGAAATAGAGGTCGTAGGGCGCGCCGTTCTGGATCTGCGAGAAGAAGTTCCCGGAGGAACCGAGCGACAACTTCACATGAATCCCTGTCTTCTTTTCAAACAGCGCCGTGATTTCCTTGAACACAAAATTCAAGTCCGACGCCGCAGCCACGGTGACCTCTTGAGCCGCTTGAGCCGGAGACGGACCGCTCCCGGCGAACGCGATCATGAACAAGAGAGAATAAACCAGATATCTCATCACAGACCTCAAAAAAATATTTGATATTGGAGGCGGATCGCATTTTCGATCAACGTCCCGCCACGCGCATCCAGCGGCACCGTTCCAGACCCGGGTGGTAATGGCGCGCTACGGCCGATGGCATAGCCCCCCGTTCCCATAGCGATATTGGAGTACTGTATCGTAATAGTCTGGTCGTAGCTCCCATTCACATAGTACGTGAGGGCCACATTCACTTCTTTCACGAGATCGTCGGCAGCATTGGTATCAGGGTCCCAATAGGCGTAGCGACCAGCCAGCTCCAACTTTCTCGGAAGGAGGAAATAGCCGGACTGGGCATACCAGCCTTGTGCATTGCCCAGCAGACCAGGCGCA
>JBEGVJ010000018.1:0-68170 GCA_041178465.1 Nitrospirota bacterium | reverse complement strand
CTTGACTGCCTCCGCATCGGAGGAATATCGTGTCGGCGTGGGGGGAGCTTAACGCCCCGAGGGAATATGGTTCATCAGGGGATCGAGCGTTGGGATGGTGTGCAGGCCCAGCTGGACTGGGAAGCCTAAAGTCCCGCCGAGATTTCCGCCGTACCTATGCTGTCCTCGGTAGGTGCGCGCTCCTCCCACCCTAACAGAGTGTTGAAAAATCCCGCCAGCGTCGTTCTCGCCTCGTTCAGCCCTCTCAACGTGCACAGAGGGTATGCCGCGGCCCTCACTCGCACGGGACGGCAGTGCGGTTTGCTGATTCGGTCAATCTCTGTACAATGCCGCCCGGTTTCGTCACGTAATTGTCTTGAGAGGATGCATGGCCAAGCACAAGCCAGCTGTATCAGTTCCAGCATCGGCATCTCCCGCGACGACACCGTCTCACCCGCCTGCGTCCAAGAAAGCCGAACCCCGTGCGGTCCCGGCAGTGACGGCGGTGGAAATGGGTGCCAGGCAGCGGGAGATTTCCGTCTCCGAGTTTTTCACCAAGAACCGGCATCTCCTCGGCTTCGACAATCCGCGCAAAGCCCTGCTGACCTGCGTGAAGGAAGCGGTCGACAACGCGTTGGATGCCTGCGAGGAAGCAGGGATTCTTCCCGAGGTGTTGGTGCAGCTTGACGTGGTGCCGACCGGAAGCGCGACGCCGTCTGTCAGTCAGGCAACCCGCTTCCGGATCACCGTCTCGGATAACGGCCCGGGGATCGTCCGTCAACAGATTCCACGGGTCTTTGCGAAGCTCTTGTACGGCTCCAAGTTCCATCGTCTGCGGATGAGCCGCGGCCAGCAGGGGATCGGGATTTCAGCGGCAGGGATGTATGGCCAGCTGACGACGGGCAAACCGGTGAAGATCATTTCGCGCACCGGCCCGAAAGCGTCGGCTCACTACTTCGAAGTGCAGATCGACACGAAGAGGAATGAGCCGTTGGTCCACGAGAACAAGCAGATCGAGTGGGACCGGCCGCAAGGCACGCAAGTGGCGATCGAAGTCGAAGGCCGCTATCAGAAGGGCCGGGCCTCGGTGGACGAATATCTCGAACAGACGTCGATTGCGAATCCGCACGTGAGACTCATCTATCGCACGCCGGAAGGCGAGACGAAGGACTATCCTCGTGCTTATCACGAGTTGCCGCCCTCGCCGAAGGAAATCAAGCCGCATCCCTACGGCATCGAATTCGGGATGTGTCTCAAGATGCTTCAGGAGAGCAAGAGCCCAACTCTTTCGGGCTTTCTGTCGAGCGAGTTCTGTCGGGTGCCGCCTGCGCTTGCGGATGAGATCTGCAAGGCAGCGAAGGTCTCGCCCAAGGCGAAGCCCAGGGACATTCGAGGCGCGATGGCCGAAACGCTCTATCGCACCCTTCAAGCGACGAAGATCATGGCGCCGCCGACCAACTGCCTGTCGCCGATCGGCGAGAAGGCAATCCTTTCTGGCCTCTACAAACAGATCAAGGGGGAGTTCTATACGGCCGTGAGCCGGCCCCCCTCGGTCTATCGCGGCAATCCCTTCATCATCGAAGCGGGGTTGGCTTTCGGGAAAGCGCCGGATAGCGAGGCGAAGTCTGAGAAGCAGTCGATGCCGCTGGCAGAGGGGGAGCAGGAGGAGGGAGACTCGGAACTTGCACGAGTGATCCGCTACGCCAACCGGGTCCCGCTGCTGTATCAACAATCGTCCTGTGCCACCTTCAAGGCGGTGCTCGCTACGACCTGGCGCAATTACGGAATCGCTCAGTCTCGCGGAGCCCTGCCAGCCGGACCGATGGTCATCTTCGTGCACATCGCGTCGGTCTGGGTGCCCTTTACGAGCGAATCCAAAGAAGCGATTGCGGAATACGACGAAATCCACAAGGAAATCACCCTGGCGCTTCGCGAGTGTGGCAGGCGGCTCGGGCTTTTCTTGCGCCGTCGCGAACGGGCGGCGAGTGAGTTCCGTCGGCGCAACATTTTCGAACTTTATATCGAGGAAGTCGTCGAGGCCTGTAACAGGCTGAAGGGCGGGACGCTGCCCACGGAGAAGTTGAAAGCGCAGCTGCAGAAAATCGCTTCCTCGCGAACCGGCGGCATCAAGACCGATGAAACGCTGGGTAAAACCGGTGCAGGGCCGGAAGGTTTGCCCCATTCCATTATCGTCACGGCGGAAGGCATTGAAGGAGAGGCTCCGGCCATCGCCGTTCCAGCCGTCATCGAGACTGACGAGAAACAGCCCCCGGTGCAACAGAGTCGAAAGCCGGTCGCGAAGGCGAGTGCTGCCAAGAAGAAGGAGCCGAGCAAGGCTGCAACAGGCTCCATGGCTCGCAAGGCTCATCCGACAAGGAAGAACAAATAGGACGACGTATGGCCAACACGAAACGGACAAAGAACGGGACGGTCGAGAAGAAGTTGATCGGGCTGGCCGACATGGTGATCGCTTCCGCACAGCGCGCCAAGGATCCGACGATGGAGATTCCGCTACGCGCCCTGTCGAACGTGACGTTCAATCCACGCAAGGGCCTGCTCGAAATGGGCAGTAAAAAGCAGGCTCGTTCTTTCTTCAATGTGGGCATGGCCAAGAAGTTCATGCAGACCATGTTAGTCGCGGATGCCCTCTCCGAACTGCAACGGGCTGAACTGACGACCTCGCTCAGAGAGATCTACTACCGGACCAAGCACACCATTCAGGACTCGCACGAGAATACGTTCGATACGCAGGACGAATCGGACCCGATCATCGAAGACCTGGAAGTGTCGCTCGTGGCGCTGCGCGAGGAGTTGCATGTGCGGGCGGAGAACGGCGGGAGCGTCGTGGGCCCGCTCGTGCTCGGCGACGACGGCGATCGCGTGGATTGCGCCAAGCTGGGGAAGGGCGGGTACTCGGTTCCGTCGATTGTCGAACCGGAGTATGTGGAGATCCGCCGCTGCACGGCGGACTTCGTGCTGCTGGTCGAAAAAGGCACGCAGTGGAACCGCCTCTCGGAAGACAAGTTCTGGCGGCGCTATAACTGCGTGCTGTTGACGGGGAACGGGCAACCGCCTCGCGGAGTTCGCCGTCTGGCGCGGCGGCTGCATGAAGAGTACCGGCTCCCGGTCTATGTCCTGGTCGACAACGATCCCTGGGGCTATTACATCTACTCCGTCGTCAAGCAGGGTTCGATCAATCTGGCTTTCGAGAGCCAGCGGATGGCGATCCCCAAAGCCAAGTTCATCGGCCTCTCCAGCGCCGATCCGGAACGGTATGAACTCCCGCGCAACGTCGGGATCAAACTGAACGAGAAGGATATCGCCCGGGCGAAGGAGCTCCTCAACTATCAATGGTTCCAGAAACCGGCTTGGCAGGCGGAAATCAAGCGGATGCTCGCGAGCGGACTCAAGTACGAACTGGACGCCCTCGCCAACAAGGACTTCCAGTATCTCACGAAGAAATATCTTCCACGGAAATTGAAAGAGAAAGACTGGCTGGACTAGGCCAGCCAGTCGTATCAGAGTGTCAGGCGTTAGTTGGCCGGCAACATCATATAAAGCCCGACTATAATGATCGGCGCTGCCACGTACATCGCCTTCTTGCCGAAGCTATCGTAGACGCCATAGATCAAAATCACACCCATGAATGTGAAATACAGCTGTCCGATGCCCCGATAACCCGCATTGTGCTCCGCGGCCATGGCGAGCGCGGGCGATCCCAGGATCAGTCCTGCCGAAAGGGCTGCCAGTCGTTTCATGTCGATCTCCTTCGTGATGAGGTTAAGGCCCATAGGGTTCTATCGATCGCGGTTACTGCGGCACAGATAGCAACGCCCTCATGGCGAAGCGCGCCAGGAGGGCGTAACTCTGTCTTCGAACGATGCTGTGTGGTCGGATGGCTTAGGGCTAACAAGGGGTCACAATACACCTATGTGTTTCATGGATTAGGCGGACTATGCTGCGCCTTCCGCCGAGGGAAGTCAAATCCGCGCAGAGCCGTTGCCCCTTTGCTTGCTCCCCCGTTCGGCCCGATGGTAAGATCGCTCAGCTATTGGAGGAATCGATGCCGAACATTGTGCTTTTAGTCTCGCCGAGCTGTGGGGCCTGCCCGTCGGCGAAGAGTCTCTGGAAACAATTACGGGTGAAATACAGCTTCGGCTATCGCGAAGTGGACATCACCACGGAGGATGGCCGGCTCCTTGCCGACCGGCATTCGGTCAGGGCTGTGCCCGCCACCATTATCGATGGACGACTGACGTTCGTCGGGGTGCCGAGCCGCGAGAGCGCCGAAAAGGCCCTATTGCTCAAAATGAAACCTCGCGAGTAGGACACCACGCTTCATGAACGATGACGACGACGATTTTGAATTGCCTGAGCTCCCTGTTATCGACAAGGGACCTCCGCCCGAGTGCCCCATGTGCGGCGACCCGATGGGATTCATCGATGGCGACTGGTGCTGTGTGGATTGCAATGGTGAGCTGCTGGGGCCGGAAACCGGCTAACCCCAAGTGAGCAGTGATGCGTCATGGGTGATGAGTTCTAGACACAAAGAGAACATCATGGCCCTCTGTGCTGTGTCCGCTCGTGACCCCTCACCGATCACTCGTCACGGCTCCTGATGCTTCGCATCGTCACCGGGCCTTTTCATCCAGTTCTCGAGCATGCCCTCAGCGAGGACATTCGCTCCTGTAAGGCCGGCGATCCCTTTGCTCCGCTCGCGGTCATTGTTCCTTCGGCATCCCTGGTCGAGCAGCTGAAACAGTCTCTCACTCGTCACGAGTCTCGGTCCTTCCTCAATATCCACTTCCTGACATTCCACCAGCTGGCGCTGCGTCTGCGCGACGATCTGGCATCGGTCTCCAATGCCAGCCCCGTGCCATCCCTGCAACTGGTCGACGATTTCTTCTTCGAGCAATTGGTGAAACAGGTGGTCCGGCGGAAGCTTCCAGGCCTCGAACCGCTCCTGCGCTTGCCTGGCTCACCGGGAACATGGAAAGCCCTGTGGGCGACGGTGCGCGATTTAAAAGACGCGGTGGTTGCGCCAATGACGGCGTTGAAGGCGCTCGACGAAGGGGTGTTCGAGGAGGAAGACCGAACCTGGCTCCGTGCCCTGTTTACCCTCCACGCAGCCGTGATGGAAGCCAGCCGGTCGCTCGGGGTCGGCTCTCCGGATGACCTGGCCGCCTCATTCAACCGTGATCTCTCAGCCTCTTCGTTCCTCAAGGGGCTGCAACGTGTATTTTATTATGGCTTCTACGACCTGTCGCAGGTCCAACTCTCGTTCTTCGAATCGGTGGTGCGCGCCGCACCGGCCACCTTGTACTTTCCCTTGCAGGACCGCCAAGCCTTTTTCTTCGCCCGCCAGTTTTTCGAACGGCATCTGCTTCCCCTGGCAGATACCCATGATGATCGAAGTGGAGAAGGGGACCGAACTGCAATAAGGGAGCGGGTAGAACTTTCCGTCACAAACGTGATCGGGGCCGAGGAGGAGCTGGCGAGGGTCTGCCGTGAAATCCTGACCCTGGTCGAGGTGAACCACTATCGTTTCGACGAGATCGGCGTGGTGGCCCGTTCGCTGGAGCCCTACCAGGCCAGGCTGCAAGCGGTGTTCGATCATCACCTGGTGCCTTTCACGTCGACGGCGGCGCGGCCGCTGTCGCGCGAGCCTCTGGTAAAAACCCTCTTGCGCCTCGCCTCGCTCCCTCTGAATGACTTTGACCGTGTTGCCATGCTGGATGTAGTCACGTCGCCCTTCTATCGGACGCAGGATGCCGGCTCCGCCAAGATTGATCTCCGTTCTGATCGTTGGCGTTCTCTCGTCTACACCTTGGGCATTACGAAGGGGGAGGCGGAATGGAGGCGCCTGGCAGAGCCGGCCAGTTCCGCGATCCTCCACGATGCCGCGACAGGGTCTGACGAAGATGATCAGACAATGGCCGGGACGGGCGAGACGGCTCAGCTGACATATTTATGGGAACTCGTGTCGCGACTGATTCGGGATTGCCAGGCCCTTCCCGCGCAAGGATCGATCGGAGCCTTGACCGACGCATTTCTCGTGCTAGTGACATCGCATCTTCATGTGCCTGGCCTGCTCGATACACCGTCAACGGAGTACGCTGAATCTGCCGATCTCAGGACGGTTGGCTCGTTGATCGGATCCTCACTGAACCGGTTGCAGCAGCTGGATCCGCTGGGAGGGGAGCTTGCATGGGAGGAGTGGGTCGAATTGTTCAGGCTCGTGCTGGACGAGAGCCGCATCCCCATCGAAGAGGAGCGGCACCAGGGCGTTCAGGTGCTGGATGCCATGACGGCCCGCGGCAGAACGGTCCGGGCGCTCTTTGTGCTTGGCCTGAACGAAAAACTTTTCCCGCGGTACGTGCGGGAAGACCCCTTTCTTCGCGACCGTCACCGTGTCGTGCTGGAATCGACCCTGGGCTACAAGATCGACGAGAAGCTGTCCGGGCATGAAGAGGAGTTATTACTGTTCGAGCTTCTCAGCCGCTCGGCAACCGATCGGCTCTCTCTGTCGTACCAGCGAGCTGATGAAGCAGGGCGAGTCATGGCGCCGTCCGGCTTCATCGCCATGGCGATGCGCGACCCGCGATTCGTCGTGAAGCCGGAAGAGACGATCCCCCGGCGGCTGACCATGCGGATCTGCGAACAACCGTCGATCCAGGACCTGTTGCCGGCAGAGGAATTGGCCTTAGGCTGTCTGCTGCAGGGACATGATGCGCTGCCGATACTCGATGCGATGGGGCGGGACCGCCCCCTCTTTGAGCAGGGCCTCGCCGCCCTGAAGACCAGCGAGCGAGAATCCCCGGAGCTTGGTCCGTTCGATGGCATGGTCGGAGCCCAGACCTCTGCTTCACCGATGATTGACGCGCGGAGCTTCTCGCCGACAGCATTGGAACGTTATGCGACCTGCCCCTTTCAGTATTTTGCGGAAAAAGTTCTCAGGCTGGAGCCAGTGCGGCGGCTTCAATCGGAGCACCTGCCTCCGTTAACGATCGGGACCCTGGTCCATGAATCGCTTCGTCTCAGTTACGAACGATTGCTGTTGCTCCAGTGGCCGGATAACCAGCTGACCGAAGCCAGGGTGCAGGCCACGGTGCACGCAGCCGTGTCCGATGCTTTTACGGCCCATGCTGCGACCCAGGGGACGGGGCATGCGCTGCTCTGGACCTTGGCGCGCGAACAGGTGACAGAATTGGTACAGGCTGCTGTCTCTTCCGACCAGGTGGAGTATCTGGAAACAGGATTTCGCCCTGTGGCGTTTGAGGCTGCCGCCCAAGGAATCGTCCCGCTAGGGTCCGAGGGATCATCGGTGTCCCTCAAGATCCATGGCACGTTGGATCGCGTCGATTATCGAGCGGAGCCTCCGGCGCTCCGCATCGTAGACTATAAATTTAAGCAGGGGAATGAGATCGGTGCAGCGGATCGTAACCTGGCCCTGTCTGCCGCGCGAGGCCTTCGGCTGCAACCGCCGCTCTATGCCCGCATGGTCCTGCCGTCGCTGCCTGCTGCAACCGATGTCCAATTCATTTTCCTGGCGCCTCAGTGGAAGCAGCCAATCTTCCGTGCAACGTTCGATGCGGGTCTCTGGAACGGCCATATCGGTGACATGATCCGGCAGACCCTCTCCACATTGATCCAGGGCATCGCGAAGAGAGAGTTTTTTATTCTTCCTGATGGCTACTGTGACAATTGCGAATTTTCAGGCGCCTGCAGGCGCTACGACAGCATGGCCTGGTGGCGCTCCTACCGGTCGCCCCAGGCCCGAGTCTTGCGCCGCATGCGAAAGCAAAGGATCAACGATGAGTGAAGTCCTGGCACTCACAGACTCCCAGGATCGATTCTTGGCTGAGACCACCTGGAACAGCAATGTCGTGGTGGTTGCGGGAGCCGGAACCGGCAAGACCACGATCCTCGTCAATCGCATCCTCAACCTCCTCATGAGAGAGCCGAACCCCCTGGCTGTCACGGAGGTTGTGGCCCTCACCTTCACCAACAAAGCTGCGACTGAAATGAAGCAGCGGCTGCGCGCGCAACTCCTCCGTCTGTCCGATCAAACGGATGACATGATCGACACCTTCAGGACCCGCTACCAGCTCTCGACTGAGCAAGTGAGCGAACGGGCCAGGACGGCGCTTGAGCAGCTGGAGAAAGCGCAGATCGGCACGTTGCATAGTTTTGCCGCACATCTCTTGCGTCTTCATCCGATGGAGTCTGGAATTGACCCATCATTTCAAGAGGATGATGGATCACGCTTCAAGGAACTGTTTCACTCATGCTGGGATCGTTGGTTAGACGATGAGCTCGGAGTGTCTGGAGCTCAGCATGACCGATGGAGACTGGTGCTGGCAGGGGCCAACCTCGACGATCTCCGGCAGTTTACCGCTGCCCTTGCGGGGGATTTTGTGGATCTCGATGAGCTGGAACGTCAGTGCCGGTCCCTTTCTCTTGAGGGTGCCTTGCGAGACTGGGTCATGGCCACCCATGGCCGGGCTGCCACCATCCTTGCCGCGCAGGATCGACCGAAACGGCGCAAGGCGGAACAGATGCTCGCCGCTGCGGTGCAGGCGCTGGCACTTCTGCTGAAGAAGGGACCGCCCGGGCTCGACGACTTAGATCGAGATGAACGGACCGTCCTGGAGAAGGATCTGGGAAAGGCCCCTGCCGGATGGGACGAGGTGGCGTTCCAGGAGGCCGCCTCGATCATCGAACTCGCCCAACAACTCCTCACGGTGGACCAGTTCTACTTTCAAGAAGTGGTGACGCTCGTACGGCCCTTCCTCCATCACGTGCATCAGCGGTTTCTCACTTCCGGGTGGGTCGCATTCGATGGGTTACTGGCAAGGGCCAAAACCCTCTTGCGCGACCATCCGGCTGTTCGAGCGAGAATTAAACAGACCTATCGAGCGATCCTGGTCGATGAGTTCCAAGACACAGATCCGGTGCAGTACGAGATCATCCTCTACCTCGGTGAACGGGCCGGCAGCTATCAGACTGCGTGGCAGGACGTGGACTTGGAGCCAGGCAAATTGTTTATCGTGGGGGATCCCAAGCAATCGATCTATGCCTTCCGACGAGCCGACATTGAGGCCTTCGAGCGCGTGGTAGAGAAAATTCGAGCCGGCGGGGGCAACGTCTATTCCTTGGTGACGAACTTTCGCAGCGACGGAGCTGTGCTCGATGTCGTCAACAATGTCTTCGATCGGCTCTTCCACCCGACAGAGCATGTTCAGCCGCCCAATGAACGGTTGGCCGCCAGGCCTCAACGCAAACCGGAGGTTTCAGTCTCGGGAGTGCAGCTCCGCCTCGTCACGTCCGGAGAGGACGACGAGGAATTCGACGTGCAGGCTGCGACCAGGGCGGAGGCGGAAGCGCTGGCGCGCTGGCTCAAGGAGGAGCTCCTTGCCGGCACGACGGTTACGGACCGCGAACGACGCGAAGGCCCCCTCCAGCCGGGCCATATTGCCCTGATCTTCAGAAAGTTGACTCAGGCTCAAGTCTACCTTGACGCGCTTCGCCGCTACGACATCGCCTATATCACCGACGGAGAAAAGCATTTTTATCGGCGGCAGGAAATTATCGATGTGGTCAACCTCCTCCGGGTCATCGACAACCCGCACGATGCGATTGCGCTGGTCGGGATCTTGCGCTCACCCTTGGGCGGCATGGCGGATCGGGATTTGCTGGCCCTCCGGCAGATCGACGGCTTGGACTATCAGCAACGAGAACGGCTGTCGGCCTGGAACCATCCGCAAGCCGACAGGGTGAGGCGGCTCTACGGATGTTTGGCGGAGTTGCACCAGCTCGCTCCCGTGCGACCGGTGCCTGATGCGATCGATTTGCTCTTTGAGCGACTGCCCATACTGGAGTTGGCAGCCGCATCGCTTCATGGCGAGCAAGCGGTCGCCAATCTGCGGAAGATACGAGACATGGCCGAGACGCTCGCTGATCGCCCCCATCTGACCTTGACCGGGTTCGTCGATCTCATGATGACCCGGGTGTCGGAACAGCCGGATGAGGCAGAAAGCGCCCTGGCGGAGGAGTCCCTGGACGCCGTTCGCGTGCTGACCATTCACAAAGCCAAAGGGTTGGAGTTTCCTGTGGTCATTCTTCCCGGTCTGCACCAGGGGGCCAGGAATTCACGCAAGGGTTCCTCTCTCCATCACGATTGGTCCAGCCGCTGTTATAGCCTGCAGATGGGAGGCCGCTCGAATCTTGGAGCTGTGCTCGTGGACTTGAAGATGGCGGCACGGGAAGAAGCGGAACAGAGGCGGCTTCTCTATGTCGGCATGACAAGGGCGCGCGATCTGTTGGTGTTATCGGGAGGTCAAGCTACCAAGCCGGGGCATGACACCGTTCTCTCCCTCCTGGGAGAAGCGATGTCAGCCGAGGTCTCTCCATCGACGGACGGCCAGATCTGCATCGGAACAAGCCGTCTGACTCGTGTCATCACACAGGCTTCGGTGCCATCGAGACGGCGCAGAGAGGAACCCCCGTCGGCGATGGCTACGAAACCGGCTCTCGGTCCCATCCTCATTCGCCGCCAGGCACGGCACGTTGAATGGGAGCACCGCCGAGCGACGCAACGACGGCTGACCCCTTCAGGCCTCGCAGGAGAGAGGCCTGAGCCCCTGTTCCCTCGCGCCACGACAGGGCATGATGCGAGTCTGGCCCGGCTTATCGGAGTCTGCGCCCATGCGGTGCTCGAACAGTGGAATTTCACCAGGCCTCGCGCTGAAATCGGCACGGTCATCGAGCAGACCACCGATCGTGCCGTGGCACAGGATCATCCTCAATTGGTCGCCGATGTCACGGAGAATCTCACCACGCTTTTTGCGAGCTTCCTCTCCTCCGAGCCGTACAAAAGACTGGAACGTGCAACGGTGCTCGGGCGAGAAGTGCCCTTCGTCATACCTGTCGGCGAGGGCCAGATCATGGAAGGGGTGATCGACCTGATTTATCGGCTTGACGACCGAGTCTGGATTGCCGACTATAAGACGGATGATGTGACGGCGGACGAGGTACAGGCCAGAGTGGATCGCTACCGATTTCAAGCAGAGAGTTACTCGCGAGCCGTTGCGAGTTCGTTAGGCGTGTCGTCTGTTTCGTTTCAGTTTATTTTCTTGCGGCCAGGTGTCGCCATCGATGTCTAGCAGGAGGCTGCCTATGAACGCCAGATTCGTCAGTGCGATGGGGATATGGTTCCTCGCGGCTTGCACAAGTCCGATATCGAAACCGATATCTGTGCTGCAGGCTCCGGCAGGAGTTTCTCCCGCCCTGGCCACACAATTGGATCGAGGTAACGCGCTGTTCGCTGCGCAAAAGTGGGCTGAGGCTGAACAAGTCTATCGTCAAACGATTGCTGCCGAGCCGACATTGGCGGAGGCACATTATAACCTGGCTGTCGCATTGCATCGTGCCGGCAAAACGGTTGAGGCCAAGAAGCATTATATGGAGGCTGCGAATCTGGCTCCTGGGAACAAGGTCATCTGGGATGCGCCTCCACTTCGTGCCCGCAGCTTCGACGACGATCTCAATAAGAAATCGTACTTGGACGCCAAGCCGCAATAGCCGTTGCGAGGAACCAGCGTGCCACGATCTCGCCATGCCCTGACCGTCTCGCAGGAAGAATTCGACGGCTGGATTCAAGAGGCGCTCGCCGGACTACCTGCCCCGTTTGCGGCACTCGCCGAGGAAGTTTCCATTGTGGTCGAAGCAGAGCCTCCGGCCGACGTTCTCCAGGATCTTGAGCTAGAGTCAGAAGACGATCTGCTGGGTTTGTATCAAGGAATCCCGATCGACGAGACGTCGTTTTTCCAGCCTGCCGGTGAGCTGCCTGCCCGCATCGCCATTTATCGAGGCCCCATCCTGCGTCTCTGCCGAACGAAGGCCGAAGTCATTCACGAGGTCCGCGATACGGTCGTCCATGAACTGGGACACCATGTCGGGTTAGATGACGAGGACATGCCGTACTGAGCGGATGCTCAAAAAGGCCGTCAGCTTCGTTCTCGCCTTGAAAGCATCCTCAACGTAGCCAGAGGCTACGCCTCCGGTGCTTTCATCGGCTGCGGCCTTGCTGACGGCCTTTTTGAGCATCCTGCGCTAGACTTGTCGTGACGCGCGGCGTTGATAGCCGAGGGTAAGCATGAAGATTCCCACGACGATCATGGGGAAGGAGAGGAGTTGCCCCATGGAGAACGATCCCAGAATGAAACCGAGGTGCGCATCCGGTTCGCGAAAGAATTCGACGATCATGCGGCAGAGTCCATAGCCTGCGATAAAACTCCAGAAAATCGTTCCCGGCGGCGGCAGGGTTTTCGCGATGATCCATAGCAGGGTGAACAAGAGCAGCCCCTCAAGGCCGGCCTCGTAGAGTTGCGATGGGTGGCGGCAGACAGGCCCTCCGTTTGGAAACACCATGCACCAGTCGACATCGGTCGCTCGGCCGTATAATTCCCCATTGATGAAATTGCCGAGCCGTCCGAATCCTAGCCCGATCGGGGTGGCAGCCGCCGCCAAGTCTGCAACGGTGTAGGCGGAAATGTTCTGCCGCCGGCTGAACCAAAATAAGGCCACGATGACGCCGAGCAGGCCGCCGTGGAAGGACATGCCCCCTTCCCAGACCGCAAGAATCTTGGCCGGATGTTGCACGTAGTAAGAAAAATTGTAGAAGAGCGTGTAGCCGACCCGTCCCCCGATGAACACCCCTAAGGCTGCCCACACGACCATATCGTAGACCCGATCTCTCGTGAGAGGCAGGCCATTCGACTCCACTCGGCGGGTGATCAGAACATAGGCGCTCGCCAGTCCGATCAGGTACATCAGGCCGTACCAGCGAAACTGCAGGGGGCCCAGCTCAAAGAAGACAGGACTGATGTTGGGGTAGGGGATCGCGTGCAACCAGTTCATTCGTGCCTCACGTAAGCTATGGCAGGATCATAGGGGAGGCTCTCAACCATTGCAACCTGTGGATGCTCCGGAGGGGAGGTCTAGTCTGGTCGTTATTTCAGGACTGGTTCCCCTCTCGTCTGTTGGTTTCCTGTCACGCCTGTGTCCTGGTTTGTGAAAATAACACAACGATATATGAGCCACGATTGATCGCAGAAAATGTTTCCCAGCTGAATCATAAGATATTTTCACGGTTTCTCTTCTGGCACGTTTACTGCCAAGTAAAAGTATCTAAGCTGCGGGGTGCCGGAAGCACAGTCCTCATTCAACCAACCGTATCAAGGAGGTTCACCATGTCGGACCAAGGACGTCAGGTAGCGAAGGTCGCAGCGTTGGTGGCAGGTGGGGCGGTGATCGGAGCAGGAATTGGATTGCTCTTCGCACCGCAAACGGGAGCAGAGACCAGGCATGATATCGGTCGCTATGCAAAAAAGGCTCAGGTGAAAGCGACGAGGCTGAGCCGGTCGGTGCAATCAGGCGTGAAAGAGGTCATGGATCGCAGCAAGTCTCTGATCCAGCGGGATAGTCCGCGAGCGCATATTGAAGCTGTGTAAGTTGATTGGCCGTTCGGTCAGCCGATCTGTGTCTCCGACAGTCTGCGCAATCGTTGGTGCAGACTGTCGGTTCGTGAGACCAGCTCGTACGCGATGCTCCAGCCTTCAGGCTTGCGGCTCTCCTCTCCTTCGTGGGATTATCCCACCTCGTTGCAGTCGTGGAGAGGGGATGTGGCGAAATTGGCATACGCACAGGACTTAAAATCCTGAGGTGCGAAAGCACCGTGAGGGTTCAAGCCCCTCCATCCCCACCATCACGACGCGTCCCCCCGTGCGTTTCACTGAATGTCCTGCCAGCGGAGGTTCCATGACCGGCAGATCTTTCTCTCAACGATTTCTGGTATTGGGAACGGTCTTTGCGGGACTGGCGGTTGCGGCTGGCGCGTTCGGCGCCCATGCGTTGAAAGAAATCCTGGATGAGCACAGACTGCAAGTCTTCGATACAGCCGCCCGCTATCAGATGTACCATGCCTTCGGACTCTGTATCGTGGCTTGGGCGATCGATCGTTATCCGGGACAACGGCTTGAACAGACCGGATGGCTCTTCACCATCGGCATTCTTCTTTTTTCAGGCAGTCTCTATGTGGTGTCTCTGGCAGGAGTTCGCTGGATGGGGGCCGTGACACCGATCGGAGGGGCGGCGTTCCTGGCTGGCTGGCTGTTGTTTGGCTGGCGAATCTGGCGGGGTGTGATATGCGCGACTGGCGGGAAAAGCGGGACGAGGTGACGTTCCCTCTGTTTGCGTCGCGCCATTCTCGCGCGTCACCGTCATCTAAGGGGTGCAACCAGCCGATCTCTTTCCGCTAATCGATCCCCAACCGCCCTGGGAGTTCACAAAAGTCCCTTCGAGCCGCTGACCTTCTTTGCTGAATTGCAGGCTATCTTCCTGGACCTGGCCGTCAATCTCCCACCGTAAGTACACATTATCGCCCAGCACGATCGTTTCCACGAGGCCGGGGGTCTGTTGCGTCGCGCCGACCGGTGGAAAGAGGAGCGAAAGTTTCTGTTCTTGATGGTGCTGCTGGTGGTTATGAATAATCCACTGCCAGGTTCCGCAGAGGCGGGTTTGTCCACGGATCCCGCGCACCCGATCTTTCCAATTCCTGATCCGATCCCATTCCTGATAGCTGGCCTGTAGCGCTGCCACTTCCAGGCGGGCGGCTCGTTCCGCAATCTCCCCCTGATTTCCATTGGCCCATTCAGGGGAAGCTGCTGCATCCGACAGTTGAGTCAGCGAATCATGCCAAGAGGCTTTGTCCTGTTGAGCGAGCCATGTCAGAGGCTTTGCCGTTCTGGAGAGCCGTTCGGTCACAGATGTGACTTGCCGATCTTTCACGGCTTGCATAACGGTCGAGGCAAGATGCCAGGCTGCCAAACTGCCCATGAACCGATGGGTCGCAGCAGTCAGATCCGGCACCAGAAGTTCTTTGGCGACCTTGACCGGCAAGGCATTGGCGCCCAAGGTTCTGGCCGCATCACCCAGCTGGAGAGCAGGGCCGATCGCTGTCACGAACAGAGCGATAGCCTCCTTGTCCGACTCCACCTTGGCCAATCGCTCGGCATGGGGCCGTATGACCGAGGGGAAATCCGGCGTGGCGCTGGGAAGGGATTCGTGTGCCATGGCGTTGGGCCAGGCTCCGAAGAGGGAGACTGCCACGAGGATAGGAACAAGCCAGATTCGAGAGGGGGCTCGTTGAAACGATCGTACCTGCTGGCGCATAGCGCGATTTTGCCGTTGAGACAATGTCATGGGACGCCGCTTAGGTGCCTTGGAAGCAGGTCTTCAGAAACACGGCCGTGGCTTCCCACGCCTCTGCTGTCGCATCGGCACGATAGCTCTCCACCCGTTGCTCGTTGCAAAACGCATGGGGGGCATTGGGGTAAGTCTTGATCTCGACTCGTTTCTTATACTGAGCTGCCGCGGCACGCAATCGGTCCACATCGCCACTGGGCACCCATTGATCCTGCCCTGCCTGGTGATAGAGCAGGGGAGGATATAAGTTTGCGATCTCAGTCTCCGGCTGCATCACGCGCCCGTAGTAGGACACTGCTGCCCGCAGGCGTTTCCGTTGACAGGCGAACCGGAGCGCGTAGGACCCGCCCATGCCGTAGCCGACGACGCCGTGGATGTTTTGCTTGATGTGGTCGCGCGTATTAAGAAACTCACAGCAGGAATTGATATCTTGCAAGACAAGCGTTTCGTTCAGTTTGGCCATGAGCGCATCCGCGACTTCTGCATTCGCCGTCACCATGCCGCCCAAGCGCCCGTACAAATTGGGAATGATGACCCCATAGCCTTCGCAGGCCAGCCTGGCACCCAGATCTTTGATTTGCGCGGTCAGTCCCCATTCTTCATGCAGGAGGACGAGCCCGGGGTAGAGCCCTTTGGGCTGGGGCCAGAACTGAACACAGTCCACATGGACATGTTTCGAGACGCGGGTCTGAATGTAGGGATCGACGGCGGCATCCGTCAACGTCGGAATGGCGATACCGCTCGGGAAGCGAGCTGTGCCGGTACCGATTTGATCCAGGGTAAAGGGGGCGATGGTGGATATCATTGCGGCAATCTCTTTTCCATCAAGGCTTTGCTGAGTGAGCCCTCTTCGGGGAGGAATGATATAACGCAGCGTACTATAGGGACCGTGCCGCCGGGTTGTCAATCTGGATGCCGGGATCAACTTTGGGTTTGACCAAGCTTGCGAGCGCGACTACAGTTTTCTCGCACGGGGGCAGATGACGACCAGGTCGCTTGGAATTGGGCTCATCGGTGTCGGTCGGCACGGCAGCCGCTATATCCACCATTTGCTGCACGACCTCCCAGGGGTGCACCTTGCGGCGCTCTGCAGGAAACGGGTCGGGGAGGGGCTAGGTATTCCTCCCACAGCAGAGATTCCCGTCTATGGAGACTATCGTTCTTTGATCGCCGATCCGGCGGTGCAGGCAGTCGTGGTTGTCACTCCTCCATCTCTTTGCCTTGAGATCTGTCTTGCGGCTGTGAAGGCGGGAAAACCGCTTCTCATCGAAAAACCGTTAGCAGAGACAGGCCATGACGCGCGAGCCATGGTGGCAGCGGCAGAAGAATCGAACGTCCTGCTCATGACTGCGCAGACCCTGCGCTTCGACCGGACGATTCTTTTGTTGAAAGAGCACTTGCCGGAAATCGGCCGGCTCCGCTCCGCCACCTGTACCAGCCGGATTGAAACGAAAGCCATCGCCCAGTCTCTGTTACCGATGCCAGGTCAGCGCGGAGTGCTCTTGGAATTGGGGGTGCATTTTTTAGATGTAGTGCCCTTTCTCACAGGCGAGGAGATCACCGATGTCCGTTGCGAGATGGATCAGATTCCGCCTCTGGCACCGGAGTCGATGGCGCTTGTGCTGGCCCATACCGCGAGCGGATTACGATGTGTCATGGATATTGCGCGAGTTGAATCAGGCAGGGTTGCAAGAACTGAGTGGGTGGGAACCAAGGGGCAGATCGCCGCCGATTGGTTTTACCAGCGAGTGACGTGCGTCATCGGTGACGCCGTTCCTCAGGAATGGGCCGTCCAACCGCAACCGACGATCCTTGCGACGCTCCGTGCCTTCGTCCATGCCATCGAGACGAAGACGCCACCGCCGATCACCGGGCGTGACGGTTGCCGCGCCGTCGAGGTGGCCGACGCCTGCTACCGCTCGGCAGAACAAGGCGGGGCCACCGTCAACGTTGGTGCCGGCACTCGTGAAGCGTGAAGCGTCGTTCGCGAACGACGAGATACGAGAGACGAACGACAAGCATTCCTGCTAGGCGTCGGCGACGATGTGCGT
The DNA here is from genome assembly GCA_041178465.1 of Nitrospirota bacterium. Lineage (GTDB taxonomy): Bacteria > Nitrospirota > Nitrospiria > Nitrospirales > Nitrospiraceae > Palsa-1315. The sequence goes on along the minus strand of JBEGVJ010000018.1, from coordinate 50,873 downwards.
GTCTGTTTCTTCCACTCCCTCGATCTGATGAATTTTCGTAATCACCACATCAGAGAGGGCTCGTTCGTCCGCCACACTGATAAACACAATGATGTCCGGCCGACCGAAGCAGGAATGGGCCTGCTCGACGCCGGCGAGGCGCTTGAGCGACTGCAGCACATCTTTCGTTCGCCCGGCTTTGACCTTGATTAAGATATAGGCTTTCGTGGCCATTATGTCCTCCCTGTTGCGGTTACGGTGCGCCGCCCGGCATTTCCCGCCGGCGTTGCGCAAACACCTGGTGAATCGTCTGCCCCCGTTGCATGAAAGCGGTTCGCGCCTTCGCCACGAGCTCCATCAACTGATCGAAATCCTCAAGATTGACGTTGAACTGGCGAAAGCCCGGTGCCAACATCGCACGCTGCTCGACAGCCGTCGCCATCCACTGCCTATTGAGCGCCTCCAGCACCTCGGAAGTCCAGCCTAATGAACGGAATTGGAACATGGTTGCGTCAGCAGCGCGTTCCCCCGGTGTAGCCAGAGCCCGACTCAAAAATGTGTGCACGGCAGGGTCAGCACTTTTCATAAAGACCGATTGAAATTGGATGACCGCTTTGATGACGCGATTCGCCTCAGGGCTATTTTCCGGTGGAAGCACCCCGGCATCTTGCAGCGTGGCCATGACTGCCATCGACGCTCCAATCGGTCCTGATGGGGTAGCCGCATGGCTAGGCACTTGGGCGAAAACATGGTTGGCCGCAGCCACGATCGTGGCGCCAAGGAAAACATTAAGAAACAGGAAACGGGAGAGAGCACCCATTGCGCGATTATACAGAGGAAATGAAACCATATCACGCAGTACTTCGCCTCTCTCGGTTGCAACAAAAGACCACGGTTTCTATAATCCAGCAGCCTTTCGCCTTGCGCAGGAGTGACCCATGCTTGCAAAGGTTCTGAGTGCGGCACTTGTCGGTATCGATGCACACCTGATCGACGTAGAAGTTGATATTGCCGGAGGCCTTCCGCAATTCTCAGTCGTCGGTCTCCCGGATGCCACCGTGCGAGAAAGCCGAGATCGCGTCCGCTCCGCACTCAAGAATACGGGCTTCCATTTTCCTGCCAAGAAGATCACCGTGAATCTCGCACCGGCTGGAATCAAGAAGGAGGGGTCCGGGCTCGACCTTGCGATGGCCATTGCCATCCTCGTCGCGGAGGAAGTCATTCCGCCCGAGAATGTACGAGATGTTATCTGTGTCGGTGAACTCTCGCTGGACGGACAGATCAAGGGAGTGACCGGTGCCTTATCGATTGGAATCGCCTGTCGGACAGACCATCGGCTGCTCTTGCCGGCTGAAAATAGCCAAGAGGCGGCGATGGTGCAGGGCGTGACCGCCTATCCTCTTCACACGCTCCCTGAAGCCGTGGCTTTTCTTCAGGGTGCGATTTCGTTGGCTCCGGCCCATGTGGACCGCGAACAGTTTTTCACCATTCGTCCGGTGACAGATGACGACTATGGCGATGTGAAGGGACAAGACCACGCGAAGCGTGCGCTGGAAATTGCCGCAGCAGGAGGCCACAACCTCTTGATGGTGGGACCGCCGGGATCCGGCAAGACCATGCTGGCTAAACGTCTTCCGACGATTCTGCCCCTCATGGAGCCGGAAGAAGCAATCGAAACGACCCGCGTCCATAGCGTGGCGGGACAATTGACGTCCGCTCATCCGGTGCTGACCATCCGCCCATTTCGCGCACCGCACCACAGCATTTCCGATGCAGGGCTCATCGGAGGCGGAACAGTCCCCCGGCCGGGAGAAGTGTCCTTGGCCCATAACGGCGTGCTGTTTCTCGATGAATCGCCAGAGTTTCGCCGTCCCGTCCTGGACGGATTGCGGCAACCGCTGGAAGACGGGCAAGTGACTTTAACCAGGGCCAGCGGCTCGCTCCGCTATCCGGCGCGGTTCATGCTGATCGCCGCGATGAATCCCTGTCCCTGCGGCTACTATGGGGATCGCACGCGTGAATGCCTTTGCACGCCTCAGCAAATACGCCGTTATCGAGCGAAACTGTCCGGGCCGCTCCAAGACCGGATCGACATGCATATCGAGGTTCCGCCTGTTTCTGTGCGAGATCTCCACGACCAGGGTCCTATGCCGGAAAGCTCCGCCACAATTCGATCCCGAGTCCTGGCCGCACGGGACCGGCAGCGCCATCGGTACCGTCAGGACGGGATCCATACGAATGCCCAGTTGAAGCCGCGCCTCCTGAAGCGGTATTGTGGCCTGGACGCTCCGGCCCGGGATCTTCTCGAAGAGGCGCTGACGAAGCTCGGGTTGTCTGCGCGGGCCCATGGGCGCATAGTGCGGGTGGCGAAAACCATTGCCGATCTCGCAGGCGCTGATACGATTGAGCCGTCGCATCTGGCGGAAGCGATTCAATACCGCAGTCTCGACCGCCGAATGGAGTTTTGAGGATTGATGGTGCCGACATTGAAAGTATTTCTCTGGTGGTTTGTTGTTGGTTCGACCATGGCGCTCGCGGTGATTCTCCTGCAAGGCGGCATCAGGGAAGTCATGCAAGCGCAGGGGTCCGTGTGGGAACTCAAGCTGGTCGAGCTCTTCACGACTATCATGGGTGGGGGACTGCTTGGCGGCTGTCTCGCACTGATCCTGGACCGGATCAAAAAAGCCTAATCGATTCTTTCTTACATTCTAGGGAAATGAGGACAGACATGGACGTGGAAGTAGGTTCGAACCTGTATCGCAACACTGACGGCACGATTGAAGTCGAGGGGATCCCGCAGATTCAGCTAGCCCTGAAACCGACCACGGGTGCCTTGCTCGTGAACTTTGCCCTGTTCGATGCGGGAGGAAAAGTCACGGCAAAACTTAACGACAGCACCCTGATGATCAATGAGAAACGCGCCTACGAAGTGAGCAAGACACCCAAGAGCCTGGAACTCATCCATCTGGCATCGGGAAATATTATCTTGAAGATGGAATTGAAGGCGCCGGACCTGGTGGCCTTCACGAAGGGAGCCTTTCACACGATCAAGGGCCACCTGTTCGAGGTTTCCCCCACCGAATGGAAAATCGACAAGCTCCGTGCTAGCGGTACGACGCAAGATCTCAACGGTGGGTCCGTCGTCCTCGGTTGACGCAGGACGACGAATCCCATCCTATGCTGCGACCGTCGGCACGATGACGATGCGCTGATCTTTCAGGTCCACGGTCGCCGTATCCCCATCGCGCAATTCGCCCTTGACCAATTGGCGCGCCATCGGCGTTTCCAGCTCCTGTTGAATCAATCGCTTCAGCGGTCTCGCCCCATAGATTGGATCGTAACCCCGCTCACCCAGATGCCGTAAAGCAGCCGCTGTAATGACGAGAGTGATCCGCCGCTCCGCCAACCGGGCACGCACTCGCTCAAGCTGAATCTCCGCGATCTTCGCAAGCTGCTCCGTTTCCAATGGGTGAAACACCACCGTCTCATCGACGCGGTTCAAGAATTCAGGACGGAAGTGCTCCCGCAATTCCACCATCACAAGGGAACAGACTTCGTCATACGAAGCGCGCCGTTGCTGCGCCTCAAGGATCTGCGGGCTGCCGATGTTGGACGTCATGATCAAAACCGTGTTCTTGAAATCGACCGTACGGCCCTGCGCATCCGTCAGCCGTCCGTCGTCCAAGACTTGAAGTAAGACATTGAACACATCGTGATGGGCTTTTTCGATCTCGTCGAACAGAATGACGGAAAAGGGACGCCGCCGGACGGCTTCCGTCAGTTGGCCGCCTTCTTCGTAGCCGATATAGCCGGGAGGCGCTCCGATCAGGCGGGCCACCGTATGCTTTTCCATATACTCGGACATATCGATCCGGATCAGGTTAGCCTCGTCATCGAAGAGCGTCGCCGCAAGGGTTCTCGCCAACTCGGTCTTGCCGACTCCGGTCGGACCGAGAAAGAGAAACGACCCGATGGGCCGATTCGGATCTTTGATGCCGGAGCGCGCGCGGAGGACCGCATCGGCGACCGCCTCCACCGCTTCATTCTGGCCGACCACCCGCTGATGGAGCAGTTCGCCCAGCTTTAACAATTTCTCCGTTTCACCTTCGACCAGGCGGGAAACAGGGATTCCGGTCCAGCGGCTCACGATGGCCGCGATGTCGTCTTCATCGACCTCTTCTTTGAGCAACCGGCTTTCGCCTTGTTTTTTGCCGAGCTGTTCCTGCTCCAACGCCAGCTCCCGCTCAAGGCGCGGCAGCTCTCCGTAGCGCAGCTCCGCCACGCGATTTAGATCGTAGGCCCGTTCCGCCCGCTCCATCGATTGTTTGACCTCTTCCATCGCTTCCCGCATTTTACGCAGCCGGGCCACCGAGGCCTTCTCAGAATCCCAGCGTGTCTTGAGTGCCTGGAGTTCTCCTTGTTTCTCGCCCAACTCCAGCTCCAGCGTCGTCAGCCGCGCCTGGCTAGCCTGATCCTTTTCTTTCCGCAACGCCTCCCGCTCGATCTCCAGTTGCATCACCTTGCGCGAGACTTCATCCAGCTCCGCCGGCAAACTATCGATTTCCGTCCGCAGGCGAGCCGCCGATTCATCAACCAGGTCAATGGCTTTGTCCGGGAGAAAGCGGTCGGCGATATAGCGGTTCGACAGTTTCGCAGCAGCGACCAGGGCAGCGTCTTTGATGCGGACCCCATGGTGGACTTCATAACGTTCCTTCAGCCCGCGCAAAATCGAGATGGTGTCCTCCACTGACGGCTGATCGACCAACACCGTTTGGAACCGCCGTTCCAGCGCGGCATCCTTCTCGATATGTTTCCGGTATTCATCCAGCGTGGTCGCGCCGATCAAATGCAACTCGCCGCGGGCCAGCATGGGCTTGAGCAGATTGGCTGCGTCCATCGCTCCTTCTGCTGCGCCGGCTCCCACGACCGTATGCAATTCGTCGATGAAGAGCAGGATTTGCCCTTCCGACGTTTGCACTTCTTTCAGGACTGCTTTCAATCGTTCTTCGAACTCGCCGCGAAATTTCGCGCCGGCCACCAGCGATCCCATGTCGAGCGTGATGACGCGTTTCTTCTTGAGCCCTTCAGGCACGTCTCCTTTGATAATGCGCGAGGCCAGCCCTTCGACAATAGCGGTTTTCCCGACGCCCGGCTCGCCGATGAGCACGGGATTATTTTTGGTGCGCCGCGAAAGAATCTGCACGACGCGACGAATTTCCTCATCACGTCCAATGACGGGATCCAGCTTTCCTTGTCCCGCCAACCGGGTCAGGTCGCGTCCGTATTTTTCCAGCGCCTGGTACGTGCCTTCCGGATCCTGGCTCGTCACACGTTGCGACCCTCGTACCTGTTGCAGCGCCCCCAAAAGCCGTTCCTTTGTCAGGCCGAGCTTTTTGAAGACGCCTCCCTCTTGGACCATGGCGAGAATGACATGCTCGACACTGAGATAATCGTCTTTCAACGCTCGTTGTTCGTCTTCGGCTTTGGCCAAGACCTGGCTCAGTCGCGATGTGACATGGAGCTGTCCGGGACTTGCCCCGGCGCCTTGAACTTGAGGTAACTTTGCCAGTGCCTGATCCACCGCTTGGCGAACAGAGGGCACCGACAACCCGGCCTGTTCGAGGAGAGCGGAAGCGAGGCCGCCTTCCTGTTCCATGAACGCGAGTACGAGGTGCTCCACATCGATCCCCTGATGACTTCGCCTCGCGGCATGGGATGAGGCGGTCTGGAGCGCCTCCTGTACTTTGATCGTCATGCGGTTCATATCCATTGGACCACTCCTCTCCGCTCGGCGTTGTGTACTGTAGTTATTTTACATAATCATAGGATAGGGGAAGTCAACCTCCCGCGGGGAGGTACGGCGTGGCTTGACCGGAGAACTTCTCACGGACTATGGTCTCTCATGACGCGCATTCTCGCTGAAACGATCACACTCTATCGGAACGCATTCCGGAAAACCGGACAATCCCTTGCCCGCGGCTGGATAGCCATGGTGGCGGTGGTGGGATTTGGATTCCTGCTGGTGCTCGCCTCCCAGATTGCCTCGCCGCTCGGCATGATCGGAGGCTTTCTTCTTGGTGCGGTGAATGCGCTTTTGGTCGGCGCCACCCTGAGCCTGGTCGAACAAGCGATCACCCACGCTCGTGTTTTGACCGTTCACGATATTCGTGACAGCGTCGGGCACTATTTCTGGGATGTGATCGGCGTGGGATTCGTCCTATGGCTTCCGCTCATGGCGCTCGACATGAGCATGCAGACGAACCCCTATGGGCAACTCTTGTCGTATGCGGTCATGCTGCTCCTCTTTCTCCTGCTGAATCCGTCCCCCGAGGTCATCTATCAAGTGCGCCATGATTCCCCACTCGACGTATTCAAAACCTCGTACGAGTTCGTCCTGGAAAATTGGATTGAATGGTTTCTCCCGTTCGCGCTGATCCTCATCCCCATCGTCCTCTCGCCCATGGGTCTCGAATCCTTCTTCTCCCTCTCCAGTCGAGTGGGGAGGGGAGCGGGGTTAGATTTTTTTCAGCTCCTCGTGCTGCCCTTCACGATCCTCGGAAGCTGGCTGGACTATGTCGGCATTCCTTCATCGATCAGCTGGTATCTTGGCCTCCTTCTCACCCCACCGCTGGCCGTCGCCATGCTCTTGTTTCGCGGCCATCTCTTCGCATCGCTCCATGGGCTGTCACGACGCCAACGTCGATTTGCTTCGCCGTTCAAGTAGGGCTGAGTCATGTGGTGCGTCTGTACGGCGTATCCTGCAGACCGAAAACCGGAGAAGCCGACATGAGGGATTTTTTCACTGGCCCAGGTGATGGTCTTCTTCTGCCTGTTTCTCGCTGGATGCGCGCGTACTTGTCGTGCCGTGGGTATGAGGCATAACCCCCTGAAACGTGTACTGATTTCGCACAGATGCGTGAGGGGATTTTCTAGAGCTCCTCAAAATGACAGATTCGTGAAGCGGTGGTACGTTTAAAGTGATGGAAAAGAAGACCCTGCATATTCAGACGTTGGGAGAAGCGAGAGGTGGTCTTCTTCTGCCGAAGAATGAGTGGGCCAATAATCCGGGCGAATCATCATGAGCTGCTTGCTGGCTTTAATGTTTACCGTGAGTCTCTCGACCCCGTGCGAGACATCGCTCAGCGTAGGCCTGGATCGTCCGTATGCGTTCAGAGATACCCCTATTCGACCGCTCAGCAGTGCGTTTGAACAAGATACCCGAGCCTATGTGAAGCATGACAGGTATGAGTTCTCCCTCGACTTGTGGCGGATGCCAAGTGCGGGGACCCAGCGTCCTGCAATGGGCATCGACTTGTGGTCACTCAAGATCGGGGTGGACTTCTAATGACCGACCTCAACAGAGGATCACAGACTGTTCTCCTCTGCTGGTCTCGATAAGGTAAAGCAGGAGTGCTGTAAGTCGCAAAGGGGTTGAATCGTCAGCGGAAGTTGTGGAGCTGGCGAGAGGAATTGAACCTCCAACCTGCGGTTTACAAAAAGCTACAGACCCACTTTCTTCTCCTCCCTCACCCTCACCAGATCCAGCAGAATCACAAGCAGAATGGCCAGGTTAGGTCATTCAGCCAAGTTGCGCGCGATTGCTTGCGGAGAGGGTAGACAGCCTGAGTACGGTTACATTTTCCGTTACACTTTACGAGGTCAGATTGAACATGGATACGAACGAGCCACGCGGTTCCAGAGAGCCGCAGCGCCACGATCAGGGAGCAGCAGTAGATGCGTCGGATGGCGAACGCCACCGGCGCGCGGCTGCCGGTCCTCCGGCAGCCCCTAAACTTGACAGAAAGACATATCTCGTCGATCACACCCAATCCAACGCAAGCACACAATCATCTGGCGGTTCAATGTGGTCAGTCAAGATTCACGACTTCGGGAAGCAGTGGATTGAGAGCTCGTGGGGAAAGGTGAATCCGCAACCAGGCAAGCGCGGCTTCAAGGGGAAGTCACAGAACAAAGAGCAGAACGAAAAACGTGCACGATCGCGGGCTGCGGGCGAGATCAGAAGGAAATGCCTGGCGATCAGGGCCGATCATCTAGTCACGTTGACTTATCGCGACAATGTCGAAAACCGAGAGCGAGTCATGACCGACCTGGAGCGGTTACGGCGCATGCTCTCACGCAGTGGCTACTCGATGCCCTACGTGGCAGTGTTGGAATGCCAAAAGCGCGGGGCAATCCATCCACATTTGGCTGTCCATGGCATCCAGGACATTCGTCTGCTGCGCCGGTGTTGGTACAAGATCGTCGGAAAAGCACAGGGGCAGGTGAACGTGAAGGGGCCACGGCCTGGAACCTCTCCGGTCAAACTGGCCCGATACATCTCCAAGTACATTAGCAAAGACGTAGACAGCCAACCACGGGAGTTTGAGGAGCATCGGTACTTCTGTTCATTAGGGATCGCCGTGCCAACAGAGCGCTTTCAGATTGTCCTGACGCGCCACGCGAGAGAAGCGGAATCGAAACTCTTCTTCCTCATGTTCAACGACACGCTCCGTCGGGTTGGAGACTACTGCACGGTCAGGCACTGGATCGGAGGGGCCGGAACGTTCGGATGGATATCAGGCTTCGAAGACCCGACTTATCACTGGAGCAGACACACAGCAAGCCCTCCGCAAGCTCCGGGGCAGGAGTCATATGCGTAGATGCAAACATCTGGTGTGCAATGGTGCCGGGCCATTTTCCCCCAGCTCGCTTGCTAGTACACTGCCTAACCAGTTAGGCGATCATGAAACGCCGGCGGCAACGCGGGCGCACCATTGTTGCTGGGGGGGGTAAGGGGGGTGTCGTAAGACTCCCCCCCGTGGCTCACCTCTGTTCATGGTAGAGATTGACTCGATCGCGAGGTAGTACTAAACTATAAAAGTAGTACAATAGCGATGGAGGTATACATGTTGGAATCTACGATAACTCGGAAGGGGCAGGTGACGATTCCCAAGGCGATTCGTGATCGCTTGGGCGTGAAAGAAGGGGAGAAAGTCCTCTTTGTGATGCGAGGCGAAGAAGTGGTCTTGAAGGTCGTCAAGGGGACGATTCTTGATCTTAGAGGCTCAGTCCGGCCGTCAGCGTACCCGGAAGATTTTGAGAAGATTCGTCAGTCTGTGAAACAGACCTTAGGAAAGAAGGTAGCTGGGCATGGCTAGTCTCTTCGTGGACACCAATGTGTTTCTTCGTTTTCTGACCAACGACGACCCGGCAAAGGCCAAGCGGGCGGAGACACTGTTTCGCGATGCGCTGCGCGGCAAAATAAAATTGGCGACCAGTCTGCTGGTCATCGCCGAGATCATTTGGACACTGGAATCCTTTTACAAGCTGGAGAAGTCGGATATCGCCGCGAAAGTCGAGAAGATCCTGAACACGCCCAATCTGGACTGTCCCGAAGCCCCGCTTCTCTTTATGGCTCTCGATCTCTATGTCCATGCAAACATTGACTTCATAGACGCATATAACGCCTTCCACATGAAAGAGCAGGGACTCACAGAGATTCTCACCTACGATCGCAAACACTTCGCCCGCATTCCGTGGGTCCACATCGGGGATTTGTGATCGCACAGCAGTGAGTTCCTCAAGTACATGAGCGACCGGAGCGGTTTTCCCCTGCTTCGTCACCGTCGGCCACGCGGGCATTTCTTGGGGGTAAGGGGGTGTCGCCAGGCTCGCGCCGCTTCAAATTCAAAGACCTCAATGCCTCACCCAGACGAGGAAAATTCAACCATTTCCATCCGTAAAGACGGCAACTGAGCCTACGTATGAATTGACCCGATTGTGGCAAGAGCATAAACTCGAAGAGCGAAGAGTCCGTAGACGTCAATTTGTAGTCTGCCTTGGCGTACTATGCCGGTCGCATACACAGTAGTTAGACATCGAGGATACACGCATGGCGCAATTCATCGACCTGTTCTCACCAGAAACCTACGAGGCGTTTGCGCGCTCTTCGCGCACTGTCTCCGGTTTTCGAATGCGCCATAAGGGGATGGCGGAGCGAATCAAGCCCGGCGACACCTTCGTCTGTTATCTCACTCGCTTGTCGCGGTGGTGCGGCCTTCTTGAGGTCATCGACGGCCCATTTATCGACGACAAACCGATCTTTGTGACCGAAAGTGATCCATTCGTGATTCGCTTCCACGTTCGCCCAGTGGTGTGGCTCGACATCGACAAGTCGATACCGATTCATGACGACATGATCTGGAAGGGACTATCGTTCACACAAACTTTGGAGAAAGGCTCGATCGGCTGGACCGGCAAGGTCAGGGGGAGCCTCGTACGCCTCGACGAACATGACGGAGAATTCCTGGTTCAGCATTTGACAGCTCAAGCCGCCAAGCCTAAGTCTTATCCCATTGACGAACAGGACGCGAAGAAACTCACTACGCATACCGTGAACCGGCCTGGCAAGGTCGTCACGGTATCTGTTCCTGAGGATTCCGGTGTCGTTGGCGACGCGCCACCGGTGGAAGAAACAGAAACAAGAGAGTCGATTCAGGTTCAAGCTCTTCTCGCTCAAGTTGGTGCGAAGATGGACATGTCGATCTGGATTCCACGTGCTGATCGTGGGGGTGTCCTCAGGGAATGGAAGAATGATAATCAGCACCTGATTGAGCGGCTTCCACTCAACTATGACGACACAACCCTTCGCACGATTGAGCAGATTGATGTGCTGTGGCTTCGTGGACGCTCGATCGTCCGAGCATTCGAAGTTGAGCATACGACTTCTGTCTATTCCGGTATTCTGCGAATGGCCGATCTTCTCGCGCTTCAGCCCAACATGGATATCAAGCTGCATATCGTCGCGCCCGCGGCGAGGCGCGACAAAGTGTTCCAAGAAATTCGGCGACCTGTATTCTCGTTGCTAGAGAAAGGACCCCTCGCGGAGAGCTGCACATATCTGTCCTATGACGGTCTAAAAGAGTTAGCTGCACTGAAACACCTTTCACATCTCTCGGACAGCGTGCTTGACGAGTACTCAGAGGAAGCGGAGTGAAACTGTCGTCGGATAGCAACCGGTTTCAGTAGGTGGCCCCGCAAGTTGTCGGCAAGCCGATCCTTGAGCCATAATCAGCAAGTCTCTCTCGCATGCTATCCGAGTCCTGCAGTGCCGTACTCATCGCTAGCTCTATAGTTCAGCACCATCGACCATCCTAAAACCTCCCCTTGACAGATAATACTCCAAGTATTATTATCTCTCATGGTAATACAGCGCGTAATCCAATGGAGGGCACAATGGGACCATCTCGCACAGAACTGATGCAATTCAAAGTCACGCCTGAGGAACGAAAGCTGATCGAGAAAGTTGCCAAGAAGAAGGATTTTACCGTCTCCGAGTATGTACGGGCCTCCGTCATCATGGATATGGTCCTGGATGGGGAAGTTGGAGCCATGAAGATTGTCGTCGATACCATTGGACGTAAGGCGGTTCAAGCGCTCAGGAAACGTGCGGATCAATTGGCCGATTTGGGAGCAGAAGCGACAGATTCACAATAAATGGAAGGGGGTGAGAGACGATGAGCGAGGGAGTAAATAAGCGGCTGTACAATGTGAAAGAGGCGGGTCGGTATCTCGGGAGAAGCCCCTGGACGATTCGTCGCTTGATTCGGGATGGGTGTCTTCGGGAAGTCCGGCAGGGACGGTGCGTGAGGATCGACCTGGTGGACATGGATCGGTTCATTGAAAAATTCAAGCGGGAGGCCACCAATGGGAACGATCTACCGCCGGAAGACGAGGGATCCGGTAACGGGACTCTTGGTTGAGACGGGTCCTCACTGGATGCAGTACTACGTTGACGGGAGGCCCATTCAGGAAAGCACACGGACGTTCGATCGGGTTGAGGCCAAGAGACTCTTAAAAGAAAAAGAAGGCGTGGTGGCTTCAGGCCTGTATCGGGGGCCAAGGATCGAGCGTATCCGCTTCGAGGATCTTGCGGCCCTGGTGAGACAAGACTACCAGATCAATAAACGAAAGACGTTACGACGTGAGGATGAGTACGTGAGCCACTTGAAGACGTTTTTCAAGAAGATGCGCGCGACCAGTATCACGACAGAGCGAATCAAGGCGTACATCGTGAAGCGTCAACATCAGGGCGCGGCGAATGGCACCATCAATCGTGAACTGGGGTGCCTGAAGCGGATGTTTCGGCTTGGGTTCCAACAAACGCCCCAATTGGTGGCTCGTGTTCCACATATTCCCTCGTTGAAAGAGCACAACATTCGATCAGGCTTCTTCGAGCACGAAGATTTTCTTGCGCTTCGTGGGGCGTTGCCCGATTACGGTCAAGTCGCCGCCAGTCTTGCCTACTACAGCGGGATGAGAATGGGTGAAGTCTGTTCGCTGCAATGGCGGCAGGTGAACTGGACGGAAGGGAAGCTGTATTTACAGGCCCAAGACACCAAGACCAATACTCCCCGCGTTCTGTACCTCACAGGGGACCTCTATCGGGTCCTGCAAGCGTGGAAAACCCGCTGTGACAGGAAGTGGCCTGCTTGCCCGTGGATCTGTCACCGAGGCGGGATTCGCCTACAAAGCTTGAAGCATTCCTGGAGAAAGGCGTGTGAGGTGGTCGGGGTCGGACAAATGGTGAAGGATGCCACGAAAGGCCACAAGGTCTGGCAGGGCAAGATTCCTCACGATTTCCGACGAACCGCCGTGCGGAACATGGTGCGGGCCGGAGTGCCTGAAAAGGTGGCGATGGCAATTTCCGGGCACAAAACAAGGAGTGTCTTTGACCGGTATAACATTGTGAACGAGAAGGACCTGGAACAGGCCGCACGGTCCTTGTCGGCCTACTTCGAGCAGCAGACAGTTACATTCGCAGTTACACTGGCTGAATTGAGGGGGGAGAGCAGGAGTGCTGTAAGACGCAAAGTGGTTGAATCGTCAGCGGAAGTGATGGAGCTGGCGAGAGGAATTGAACCTCCAACCTGCGGTTTACAAAACCGCTGCTCTGCCATTGAGCTACGCCAGCCTGAATGAAGTACGGTGCGCATGTGCCGCACGCGTTGCCCGAAAACCTAACAACTACATATGAGCCTGTCAAGAGAGGCTCATACGCTTGACGATTCCCCGGCGAGAGGTTTATCTTGCCACTAGAATTCATTCATTGGGGAGGACCTCATGCACAGGATCTCAAGATGGCCCTTGATCGTGGTTGGACTCCTCCTCACCGCCTGCTCCTCAACTGAATGGGTTCACCCCAATAAACCAGGGGACGCGTTCACCACCGATTATAATAAATGCCAGCAAGACGCCGCGCGTGATCCCAAACTGCAGCAGGGCAGTCAACTCCTTCTCATTAACGCCACTGAACGCTGTATCCAAAAGGAAGGCTGGCGGTTGATCGAACGATAACAGCCGTTCCGTCATTTCTCCCTCTTCTCTTCATCGAAAGTCCTCCGTTCACGCGCATCTGCGTCAATTGCTGACCATGCCCACTCCGGCGTGAACTGGAGCGATCGGCCATTCACGCAACAGCAAACCAACGCGATCGCTCAGCGCGATACACAATTTACATACTGTTTACGAGGAGTTCACCGGACTGGAATGTCCCATGGGTACAGTAACGGCACATGAATATGCAGAAAACATTCACACCGCCCCTGGAGCAGGCCATGAAAAACACCGACGCGTATCTGTTCGTGCTTGCGGTGACGCTGTTGCTCGCCCTGCCGATCGCTCGAGCCATTCAGACATTATTGGCCATGCGGGCACGAGTCATCTTTCCTCTTCTTCGAATGCAGGCAGGGCAGCACTGCACCACGATGATTACATCTGGCCGAAACATGGATGCCACTATTTGCCCGCAGTGCGCAGCGTCCTTCGATCGCTCCATTGACTTGAATCCGACGACATTCACACAACCAAGGGAGGCCCTATGATCACAGTTGATCGGCTCATGACTCGCCACATGGTGAATATCGAAGCAGGCACCTCAGCTATTGAGGCGGCAAAGCTCATGAAGAACCATAAAATCGGAAGCGTGTTCGTGAAGCAGAAGAACCGCATTGTCGGCATCGTGACGGAGCCGGATATTGTCCGGAAAGTCGTCGGGACAGAGCGGGTGCCTTTTTACATCCCGGTGGAAGAGATCATGAGCAGTCCGGTCATCGGCATCGACGGCCGCCGATCTGTGACCGAAGCGGCCGATCTGATGGAACAGCACGGGACACGCCATTTAGCCGTATTCAAGGGCGACGCGATTGTGGGGATCTTATCGGTGCGTGACCTGTTGCATCCGGTCTCCATCGATGAGTTTTAGGGGTTCGTGGCTCGCATCACACGATCTATCAGAAGAAAGGGGATTCGTCGATATGGCATTTGGTCTCTTCACATCACTCTTTGCAATGGGCGTGCGTTTCTCGCTCGTACTCGGAGTCATGCTGTTCATCGTTTCACTCGGTCGAGATGTCCAGAACGTCTTTTCGAGGCACGAGTAACGCTATGACACAAACCTCGATGGAACAGACTCTGTCGAACGGCTGGCCCAGGCGATTCATCATTACGTTCACCGCCTACGACTTCACACGTGTCTGGGAGGCGGGCACACGATTCATCTTGAGCCTGCTGACCCTGACAATCCTCATTGGTTTGGCGGGTGGCGTCGTCAAAACGTTTCTCGACCTGCGGCTGCTTCTGTCCGCCGATCTTGAGGTCGCGCTCCGACACATTATTGTCGATGCGCTCACCTTGCTTGCGGTCGTGGAAGTCCTGAGAACGACGCTGACCTACTGTTCAGACGGGCGAGTGCGCGTCACATTTATCGTGGACACCGTGCTCGTCGTCATGCTGACGGAGATCATCTCCCGGTGGTTCACGGGCGGGGAGTGGCATCAATTTGCAATACTGGGAGGCATCGTCATCACGCTGGGGCTCATGCGTATCGTGGCCATCCGATACAGCCCGACGCCAACGACGTTCACACAACAGGCCAATCAACCAGGGCCATCATTTCCATAATTTCACCAGGCGGTATCTATGTCGATGAGTTCTCTTCTTGAATCAGGACCGGAAGTTTATCGGATGCGTAGGGAGCGTGCAGATACCGATGCGCTCACAGCAACCATTCTCGACCACCTCCATGAGCAGACGGTCATCAGCCTGGACTCGCTCGTCTGCCTCATGCCTCAATACAGCTGGAATCAAATCTTCCTCCGTGTCGACCAACTCGCCCGAGGCAACAAGATCGTCCTGCGCCGCTACCAATTCAGCTACACGCTTTTTTTCGCAGATTTCGCGGCATAGCCACACTCTTTCTTCAGCGTTCACTCCCAGTAAATTAATCCTCTCACCGCCAACGCCTTACCGAATGCGTGGCCGTTCGCTCATGACCGGTCAGGAGCGCAACTGCTTGTTCGAGAGACGAATGCGAGGGATCGGTGAACTATCGCGGTATGTCGAACGTGCCGGTCATCGATTGATTTGTTGCGGCTGCCCGGCATCTGCCCACTGGACGTTCACACGCACAACTCCTTCAATGAAGCTCCCCCGCAGCAAGCTGCGGGGGAGCTTCATTGTCCGGGTTAAACGTGGCCTTCACATTCGGAGCCACCCAGCCTGTTAGGACAATGCTGGCGGCCAGCATGTTGAGACTCACGCTGAGTGCGAACATTCTTGATCGGGTACTGCCAGGCTAGTCGGTTGTCATGGATGGGAGATGGAATGGCCTGATTTGATCTCTCGAGCGACCTGGACAAGATCCAACACTACGACACGGCCTTCGTCAATATAGGGCCAGGCCCATCGCTCATCTGCCGGCACGATAGACGTCGCCGACACAAATGTGGCGCGAAAGCTCGTCCGGCTGATCGGGAGGAGCGGGTTCTCGACAGGATCGATCTCGGATACGATACTCTGGCTCATGCCTTCAGAGGGCAAGGTGCGGTCGTTTGCCAGAATCACATACAGATGCTGGCCATGGACAAAGAGACCACCCGACGTAATGGCCAGCCCTCCGGCTAAAGTGGAGACGCGCTGATAAAACGTGACAACTTCTCCCGGCTTCGCCTCTGCCAACGCGTGACTCAAATGGGGAGCCAAGCGCGCCTGTTCCTCTTTGGAGAAGGCTGCGACCAGTGGCACTTCCCCGATGATGATGGAAGGGACGACCGACTTTCGTGACTGAATCCGCACACCATTGAGGATGTATCGGATCACATCGGGGCTGATCTGAGCCGGATGGCTGTGGCCTTTGGCAGCCTTGCTATCCAACTGAATCCTGATGGCCGTCGCATTGTCTTGATACACAGCGCGCGGAGGCGGAGCAGTCGTGCACCCGACCGTGAGCGACACGACGACACCTAACAGCAAAATCTTCCACGCCTGCATATTGATCCCTCCCGACTCAACTCATGTCCGCACGATAGCAGAATGGAGAGAGGGTGTCAGCGCGCATCGTATCGCGCCGTCACAAGACTCTGTCCGAGGAGTTCAAGGTTCTTGGAAATCTGCGCGGCTGTCAATGGATAGAAATTTGCTCGGGCCACGGTCTCCTGCCCCTGGCGACTATTCAGAAACTTCAAAAACTCCGACACCACAGGGTCGAGTTTTTCTTTCGGATTTTTGTTCACATACAGGTAGAGCGGTCTGGCCAGCGGATACAGACCGCTGGCTACGTTTTCAGCGCTGGGCAGGATCGCTGCCCCTTCTGCCTCATGTGCAAGCGGGACAATGCGGACCATTGAACTTTGGAATCCCACACCGGCATAGCCGACCGCGAGAGGATCTTGAGCGATGGCCAGGATCTCCGATGCCGATCCAGGCTGTTCCTGCACGTCGTCATGGAGTTCGCCGTCGATCAATGCCACCTGCTTAAAAAACTCACGGGTCCCGGACTTCTTGTTTCGTCCATAGAGATGAATCGGCTGTTGACTCCAGCGATCTTTGAGCCCCACCTGGCCCCAGGTTGTGAGGCGTTCGCCCTTGCTTCGCTTCAAGGTGGAGCTAAAGAGGCCGTCGATTTGTTCGAGCGTCAGACGTTCAATCGGGTTGTCGTTGTGTACATAGATGGCCACGGCATCCATCGCGATGGGAATGCCGATCGGTTCGTACCCATGACGGCTGGCAAACCCCTTTCGTTCCTGGTCGGTGAGGGGGCGGGATGAAGCCAATAAATCCGAACTGCTGGCGCCTTGCGTGCCTCCGCCCCCTGACTTGTCCCCGCGGAATTGGAGGGACAGGCCCAGCATGAATTCGCGTATGGCTTCACTCGACCCATGTCCTTCGACACCGAACTTCGTGTTGGGTTGCAATGCCCTGAATGTGGCGGCGAGTTTCGCCATGAGAGGCTGCATCGTATCCGACCCGACAATGGTGACGCGCCCGCTGATTCCTTGAACAGGCTGGTACTGTTCCGTGATCGAGTCACTCCCCGATTGCGCCAGGAGATTCACCTGCTCTGCCAACGCGGTTCCACCCTCTACGCACCATGAGGTCAGAGCGAGCATAAGGGCCAGACATTGTGCCGAACGGGCAGGGCAGATCCGCTGTTGTATCGTATGTGTCATCATCGTTTCCTCTCTTCGCGATTAAGACGGTTCTACTAATTAAAGAAGAATTGGGCTTGGAATCGCAACAGGGAGGCATCGAATTGATCCTGCCCCTGATTGCGCACCAGAGTTTCGTTGAGGCCATCCTTCAACATGAGTTCGGTGACAAACCTCCAGTGGGTGTCCGGTTCCCAGACCAGGCCGAAGTTCCAGGTGCGCGATTGGCCGTCTGGCGCGCCGGCGATCGATTTGATCCCACCATAATATTCACCGTATCGCACATAGGGCGTGAGCTGGGCGACATCCGAATATTGCCAGGTATAGTACCCTTGCACATAGCCGCCTCGGAGCGACGCTTCTTCAATGGTATTATTGAGCGCATTCCGCTTTGCATTACGTCCGATCGTACCCTCGGCAAGGAGTCCCCAAGGTTGCGGCGGCGTCCACAGATAGGCCGTAATGCGCTGATCGTTGACGTCGCAGCCCCCCTCCTTATTTAAGGCATCCTGACACTTCGCCGCGGAAGTGACGCTGGTAGGAGAGCCGGCGCCGGTGACTGAGTAAATCCCACGAAAGGCCATCACGCCTGTTTCCAGGAGTCGCCCGTTCGGCAATTCAAATGGGTAGGCCAATCGTACGCCGACATGTTTGTCGCCGTTCAATTCTGCCTTGTTGCGACCTTGCCCGTTGTAGACCATGACGCCGAAGACCCCATAGTCACCAGGCCCGTTGTGATAGGCCGCCAATTGGGCAAACCGTTCTTGGGCGACTTTGGGACTCCAGTAATACGCAATGCCGAGATCCCGCTCTCCCGGCGCGCCGCTTTGAACTGATTCATGCCGGTCGAGTTCCTGCCGATTCGTGCTTGATCTGTAGGTGTCGAACGAGTTCGGCACCCGGTGCATGCCAACCCGCAGGCGGTGGACCTTGTCTTTTGTCAGGTAGTAGTCGCCGTAGGCGTCGATGATTTCCCGATTGGAGGTCAGCTGGCCGTCTCCCTCGAACGCACCTTGAAGAAAGAAGGCCAGCCGTTCTGAAACCTGCCCTTGGAACACGAGACGAATGCGTCGGAAGTAGAACTCACGTGGATGGTGGGTTGCATTGCTATCGCCCTGAGGGATGCTCATCTTGCCGTCTGTGGGTCCGGTGGAGATACGAAATTGGGTGTACCCACTGATCCGGATGCGCTCATACCAGCGTGGGTTACCGGCCATCTGCATCTCCGGCGTTTGCTCGAAGACGCGGCGTTCTTCTTCCGCTTTCAGGCGAATCCAGTCATCTTGGGTAATGAGGCCTTTTTCCAAGAGGAGACTTTCGAGATTGGTGCTTTCGATGGTGACTCGCTGACCGGCACCTGCCCGTTGGCTTGTGTCGGCGACAGGGGTGGCGGTCAAACCATATTGAGGGCCGATGGCCTCGGGCTCTGCCGCAACTGCATCCGGGATGCCGTTGACACCTAAAGTCAGAATCATGCACGCAATGGAGGCTCGTTGCACGATTGCCCATGAATAGACCGCACCTCTATTCTTCGGTTGCTGTAGAAGTTTCCAGATGTGCACGCTTCGTCCTCCCTTCCTCTATGAATTTATGCAAGTCAGTGAGCACATAGTCTCGTCAGGGGAGACTATCCAGGATTCAGATAAAGAATCCGTGACGGCTGTGTTACAGAATTGTTAACTTTTGAGGGGGAGGGGGAGCGATGAACTGCGAGCGGGCGGTTAGAGCACGCGGTAGTACAGCACCGTGCCTGCACCAGTGCCTGGATCACGCCGGAGCACCACGGTCGCGCTCTTGGTCACTTCGTTCACACCCACGATCATGCGGGCCAGGAACAGGTCGCTCTTAATGTCGTAGAGATTTTTGAGACGGAGTTCTTTTCCAATCGCTTCAAAACTGCTGACGCGATCCAGGTCCTGTACGGTTTTGAAGGGACGCGCCTGGATGATATCCGCCGCCATGCTTTGGGTGATCCGAGGATCGAGCGCCTGCAGCACAAGGGGGTCGGCGGTGTTCAGATTCACCCGGCTTTCTCCTTCTTGCGGATAGACGGTCACCACCCTTGAGAGCTTCTCGATAATCTCGGACGTGATCCCCTTGATCAGCCGCAACTCTAGGAGCGTGTGCAGCGGAGCGTTGGCTGCGCGGTAGGAGGGACGCTGTGTTTGGTAGTAGAGGCTCTCTGCTCCTGCCGGTTCCGGCACCTCATCCTGATCCACCCAGTCGACAATGGCATCGACCAGATCCGGATTGACCTGCACCAGTTCAAAGAGCCGCTTGACCCTCTGCACCTTACTTTTTCTGGCAGTGGGATCTCCGCCGGCCGCCAAGTCGTTGAGGTTCAGCTTGCCCCGTTCATCCTCAATCTGCGCGCTCAGCAGACCATCGCCGATCGCATAATTCGTGATGGGAAAGGCCCATAAGTCGGTGGGGGCGTCGAAGAACTCTCCCGTTTGCTTATCCTTCATGAAGTCTTGTTGCAAGACGCCACGGGCTGCCTGCACCGCTGCGCGTGCGAGCACAGTCGCTTTGAAGTTATCGCGAAACGCTGCCGCATCGCGATATTCCCGCCTCGCCTCGGCATCGAACTCAAGAATCAGCGCGACCAGGAGGGTTAAAACCAGGAGGGTGAGGAGGAGGGCAATGCCACGTTCATCAGACCTTCGCATGGGTCACGATTCTCAGCGTGGCGTCGAGATTGACCGGATTATCGTATTTCGGTTTCATTTGCAGATGATGCACCTGCACGTCATAGGGGGCCTGTTCGATCGCCACCAGCAACGCGAGAATCTGGGGAAGCGACACGCCGTCGAGCCGAAGGTCGACCGCGGTCTCCTGATAACCCTGAACGACAACGGGGGCCTGCGGCTGCAGGCCGACGATACGATCGCGAATCTGCGCCGTCGTCGCGGCTTCCTCCATGAACGCCAGCAGCGAAAACTGGGCCGCCGCACTTGGCATGCGTTGTTCGAGCTTGGCGAGGCGGGCCTGCTTGGCCACGTACTCCTGCGCCACGAGCGCGAGCTCCTGGCTGTCTTTCGTTTTCCGGCGCGCTTGGCGATCGAGTTTGTCGAGCGTCGCCATGAGCGGATCGATGACCACCAGAAAGACGAGCGCTGCGGCGACCACGGCCCCGCCAGCAGCCACGATGGTGCGTTCGCGTTGGGAGAACTGTTGCCACCGTTCTTTCAGCATCTGCATCATGGCCGTTGCACCGTATAGGTGAGACGAAACACCACTTGGTTCGGCACAGCCCCGACATGGGTATCGCTGATAGACACGTCGCGAAAAAGCTGGGCGGTCATGAAGGCCTGCTTGATTTTTTCAACCGCATCGAACGTCGTCGTTTCCCCCTCCAGATGAATACTGGTCCCGTCGATCGTCAGCTCGCGTACTTTCAACGGTACGCCAGGCGGCACATGTTTCACCAGTTCGGTCAGGCTGGCAAGGACATGGTAGCCTGTGCCGTCGACAACCGAGAGCCCTTTCTCCAGCTGCGAGACTCGATACCGCGCCTGGTCCAACTCCTCACCCGAGCTGGCGCCAGGACCAAATGTTTGCTCGTACTGAGCCTGGAGCCCTCGCTTGAGATCCTTGACCGTCGAGTCTTTCAGCATCACGCGCACGGAGAGATCCATCAGTGCCAGGAGACCCAGTATCAGTCCACCCCACAAGGCCAACCGTCGATCCTGCCTTGCCGTGTCCGGCGTGGCCAACGCGGCATCGCTGCCGGCCTTGAAATCCAGGGTGAGATCTGATCCAGCCAGCCTCGCCTTCCAGCGGGGCCGGACGATTTTGGGATTGATCGATAAGCCGAAGGCGATGGAAAACGCACGCGGGCAGTTCGATCCAAATCCTTGGCGAGGACCGACCGGAAGCAACCCCAGTTGATGCGCCATATACCCGCTCAGTTCTTTCAATTTAGAGCCGCCACCCGACACCCAACAATGGGTCAACCGTTGATGCACGGTGCCTTCATACGCATGGAGGGATACGCGCAATTCCTTGAGGACCGGTTTGAGCCAGGCATCGACTTCTTGCACGGCCATGGTCCGCTTCCGTCGCTCCGCTTCGGCAAAGCTGCAGGCATACCGAACGGCGAGGGCGTGGGTCAGGTGATTCCCGCCCCACAGCACGGTCCGCAACAGCACCGGACGACCTTCCTGCACAAGGCACAAGGTTGTCTTCGAAGCGCCGACATCGATAATCGCCATGTCGCCAGGGACCTGAGCTCCTTCCTCTTTCAGAAATTGGCTGACCGAAAATAGGGCCATGCCATCAATCGTGATTGCAGAAGGACTCAGATCGGCGGAAGCCATAAACCGCATATGTTCAGCGATTTTATCTTTAGGCGCTGCGGTCACAAGGACGTCGGCCCCTTTGGTTTTCGCGGCCCCATCCTGGGATTCCCGCGCCGGCAGCAACAAACTGCCGACCGTGACATCCTCCAAGGGCATGGGAATGAGATTTTCCATTTCAAACGGAACGACTTGGGCCAGCTTAGAGGCATCGCGAAAGGGGAAAGAGAGGGTCCTGACAAACACATCCTGGCACGAGAGCGCGGTGACGATCTCTCCGCTGCCATACAACCCATGCTGCCAGAGGAAGTTTCTCAACATGGCTGCGCGATGCGCCGGCTCCGTTTGCTCCCGGCGTCCATACGGGACAGGAAGGTGGAAATACTCCACCGACTCGCGTCCGGTCAGACGGCGGCGAAACCGCACGGCTTTGAAGGCCGTCTGTCCGATATCGAGTCCGACACATTCAGCAATCATCGACAACGCTCTTCGCTCCTCATCCTCATCGTTCTCGGCTGAGATTTTCGCGGGACTGGTGAGAAACGCGAGACGCAAAAGACCATCGAAATTGGTTGGAGCAACGATCTACGCGTATCGTGTCCGTCTCGCATGTCCCGCCTTTCTCGCGCGTCCCGCCGTTTGTTAGAGTGCCACTTTCGGACTCATGATCGGCCCTACCAGCTTGAACGTGACGGGGGCTCCTGGCTGGAACGGCGGCAACGAGAGGCTTGCGGCTTTTCTGGCAAACCCTGCACCGGGAACCACGGTGACGGTGAGATCCAGAAGGCTCTGTTGAAACGGCTGCCGCAACGTCACACGTCCCTGAGCCGTCACTGAGCCATCCGCGCCGTCTCCCTTCAACTCCGTCACGTCGCATGCCGCATCCCGGCAGGCGACCGCGACCTGTATTCGGCTGAACGTCAGAGACGGAACCGAGGACGTGCCGGCAGCCATCCGTTCTACAACAAGATCCTTCATTTCGACCTTTACGGTCCCTTCTCCATTAAGCGCGGCATTGGCGCCTTGCGTGCTGTCCCATCGATGCATGAAATCTCCCTGCACCATCCCTCCCGTCACATAGGGCTTCAGAAGCGGTGCAAGATCCATCTGCTGGAGATGGCCTTTGAGTACGACAGGGCCTTTCAACGACCACGAAGCTGCAGTCAGAGATCCTGTGGCTCGTCCAGCACCTGCGTGCGCCGCGCCTGGTAACTGGATGGCATAGTCTACCACCAGTCGCCCGAAAAGCGACTGAAAGACTGCAATTGTTGTCCGCGCGGCGTCAATGGGAATTACCCCCATCGGTCCCGCGAGGACGAGATCGCGCCACTCGATGGCCATCGGAAGGCCTGCCGACCAATCCCCGGCGCGAATCTCCCATCCACTTGCCCGATTGAACTCGCTCAACAGACGGTTCTGGAGTAGACCATAGGGAAAGGTCAGGAACAGAAAAATGATGAAGCAAGCCAGCGATGCCAACCCCCAGCCAAGAAAGCCGCTCAGCTTTAGGTTCTCACGCCAGGCGAACGGCCATGTCATGATGAGGCCCCCACTGCCACCCATTGGCGGATGGTCTGAACCTCCGCATTTTCTTGAAGCACCGTCAGCTCGATCAAGAGCGCTGTGGGAGTGCTGGATCGTCCACGACCATTCCATTCATCGACCCAGAGATTGTTCGTGCCGTCATAATAGCGCAGGTTGAACCCTTTGACTTTGGTGGCCAGCTCGACTTGCTCGATGGAGTCATCTGTCAGGCCATAGAGATTTCTTCGCACGAACCGGAGAAGGCGATCGCCTTCTCTGGTATAGACGATACGAACCAGCTCTGTATCCGCAGCCGATTCCACCCCCCGAAACTGGCCCATGGTGAGAAATGCCACTGAATCGGCCGGCCGACCGTCCTGCTGGCCGTTGATCCCCATCCAAGGCCCGGTTGCAGACCCCACACCGACCGACAATTCATCGATCATGACACGCAGGGTACTGCGAACGATCTGCTCATTGGCCGAGTTTGCACGGGCTGCATCGATTGCACTCGTCGTGACGTAGAGGGACCCAAAGAGCAAGGTGGCCATCATGGCGACCAGAGACACCGCCAGCAGAACCTCGACCAGGGTAAAGCCGCCTTCACCGCGAGGTGGAGCTTGCTGAAAAGACATAGGTACTGACCTCGACCATTTCTTCCGTTGTGCCTCGCGGCCACAGAACCTGAATCCTCACTTCCCGCACAACTTGCAAGGGCGTGGAAGACACAATCCTCTTCCATCGATAATTGGACGGGCGATTCGTGAGCTCAGCGGTGGGTTGAGATCCCAGAGGGATGGCTTGAAACTCTCCGCCTGTTTCTCCAATGGGCAACAGCTCCCCCAACTCCGTCTCGATTAACTTTTCCTGCGCGAGGATCGTGGCGGTCGTCAGTTCATTGGCTCTCGCATGGAGGTCGAGGTCCCAATTTCGAAGTCCCAGCAAGACCGGCAGCGCCAGCGCAAGAATGCCGAGCGCAATCAATACTTCGAGCAGGGTGAAACCCCGTTCACTCCCCATACAAGCTTCCTGCGCACACACGATGCTCACACCCATGGCTCTGGTTATCTGACTGCCGCAGCTGTCTGCAACAACTG
Source organism: Nitrospirota bacterium (assembly GCA_041178465.1). Classification (GTDB taxonomy): domain Bacteria; phylum Nitrospirota; class Nitrospiria; order Nitrospirales; family Nitrospiraceae; genus Palsa-1315. Next base: position 26,489 of record JBEGVJ010000018.1, on the reverse strand, counting down.
TCGCACGCGATCGGGAATCGCAAGCGGCCTGGGAGGTTCAATCCGCTCGTCGCTCATACGGATCGCTCCGGTAACCGGCTCAATGGCAATGGCCAGAATATTGCTGTTTGTATCCAGCAAGTGCATCGTCACCGGATCGACTCGTCCCGTGGGGTAGAAGAACAGGTCGATCCGACCGGAATCTTTTCGTCCCTGACTCGTCTGGATGTCAGAAAAGCGAATGGTTTCCGGAAGGTTGAACGGTGTGGCCCAGATGGCGTCAGTCGGCACCTTTTCTTGATTCCCGTCCAGGATCACCGGCCAGTAGACCCCTCGATCCACATCAATATACAGGCGGACCGGTTTTCTCGTTGACATTGCCAACCTCTGAAGGGATCGCACCGTTCCGACCATTCGACGGCCGACAGAGCCTAAATTTTCTTCGAATGAAATTCGAGGCAGGACGATTCCCAGCAGGCCCACGAGCAAAAAGAGCACCAGGATGATTTCCAGGATGGTGAACCCGGCCGTAGACGGACAGGCGCGAGGCTCAGGGCGCGAGGCGAGGGGAGGGCAGCGATCTGCCTCTCGCGTCCCTCGCCCGTTGCCCTTGGCCTCTTGCCGCATCCTCTAGTCCTTGTCCAGATTCCAATTGGCAATATCGGCATTGATCCCTTCGCCGCCCACTTCGCCATCGGTCCCGAGAGAGATCAGTTCGTAATCGCCTTTCTGGCTGGGGCTCAGATACTTGTAGGGGTTTCCCCAAGGATCTTCCGGAAGTTTGGGAATATACCCGCCGATCTTCCACTTCTTCGGGATCACCCCGACCGAAGGTTTTTCGACCAAGGCCTTCAATCCTTGTTCAGTCGAGGGGTACACACCGTTGTCGAGCTTGTAGAGCTGTAGGGCTCCCTCAATATTCCGGATTTGAACTTTTGCCGCCGTGCGCTTGGCATCATCGGTTCGCCCCATAATGCGGGGGACGACCAACGCCGCGAGGATCGCGAGAATGGCCACCACGACCATGATCTCGATAAACGTGAACCCACGTTCGCTGCGGAGAATATGGCGTGATGGGTAATGGGTGATGGGTGATGAGTGGGAACTTGGGCACCTGCGCTTCCTTCCCCACATCGTCCACGCACTCTCGACCGGCTCTCTTCCGCTCATCGAATACCTCCCTTTCCCTTCAACCGCATCACTCATCACCGTTCACTGATCACTGCCGTCACCGCACCATCTGTCCCATCTCAAAGATCGGCAGCAGAATGGCGACTACGATAAAAAATACCAAGACGCCCATGATCAAAATCATGATGGGCTCCAGCAACGACGTGAACCGCGTAATGACTCGATCCACTTCTCCGTCATAAATTTGTCCGATTCGACGCAGCATCTCCTCCATTTCACCGCTCCGCTCACCGACTGCAATCATGTGGGTGACTAGCGCAGGAAATTCTCCGCTGCGCCTTAACGGTTCGGCAATCGTTTCCCCTTCGCGGATATTCTGTCTGGCCCCCTCCACCGCATGTTCCAGCACCCGATTGTTCATGACGCGCTTGGCGACCTCCATGGCATCCAACAGCTGCACGCCGCTGGCCAACATGGTGGCCAGCGTGCTCGTGAGCCGCGAGATGGCGACCATCCTGGCGACCTCGCCGATGAGCGGGACTTTGAGCAGCCACCGGTCGGCCGTGACATGCCCCGCGTCCGTCTTCATCGCTCTACGCACCGCCCATACCATCAGACCCACCGCTCCTAAGATCACAATCCAATAGTCTGCCAGGAAATGGCTGATGCTCATCAGGACGACGGTAGGCCAGGGGAGGGCCTGTTTCAAACTCGTGAAAACGGCGGTGATTTTCGGCACAACAAAGGTCATGAGAAAAAAGAGCACCGAAACCCCGACGATCAACATCAAGGCGGGATAGAGAATGGCATTCGTCACCTTATGCTTGAGCGCCAACTGTTTCTCCAGAAACTCTGCGAGGCGGAATAAGATCTGATCCAACGCGCCGCTGGCTTCACCGGCTCGCACCATATGCACGTAGATCTGAGAGAACTCTCGCGGATAGCGCTCCAGCACTGCGCTATAGGAGGCGCCTCCACGAATTTCCTCGCGGATATCGGCCATGAGGCTCTTCACCGATTTCTTCTCAGTTTGATCCACCATCACCCCGAGCGCCTCGACCAGCGGGAGGCCTGCCACCAGCAATGTCGCCAACTGTCGAGTCATCATCGCCACATCGGTCGTACTGAGGGCAGGGGAGCGGCCGATTCCACTGGAGGATCTGCTCGAAGTCCCCGCGATCGAACCAGCCGTCGCAAGACCCTGTTCCACCATATCGGTGGGAAACACACCGACTTTCCGCAATTTCACGCGGGCAACCTTTGGACTCTCGGCATCGATGATGCCGGTTGCGGCCTCGCCGTCGTTTCGATAACCTTTGTAATGATAGACGGGCATCCTGCTAAATCTCGACTTCTTGCTGGGTAATTCGCATCAGCTCTTCGGTTGTGGTCACTCCGTGAAACACCTTCTCTGCGCCTTCATCTTTCAGTGTCACCATCCCCTTGGCAATCGCCGCTTGACGAATCGCTGCCGAGTCCGCCTTGCTGCCGATGAGGCGGCGGATTTCGTCGTCCAACACGAGCAGCTCAAAAATTCCTGTCCGGCCTCGATAGCCGGTCTGGGAACAGGCTGGGCACCCGGCTCCTCGATAGAATGTGGGGCGCACCCTCGGCGGAACGATACCGAGCCTGATCAGTTCTTCGTCGGCTGGCTGATACGGCTGCTTGCACTCCGAACAGATTTGCCGCAGCAACCGTTGCGCTAAGACGGCTACGACCGAGGAGGCGACGAGAAACGGTTCGATGCCCATGTCGATTAATCTGGTGGCCGCGCTTGCCGCATCGTTGGTGTGAAGCGTGGAAAAGACCAAGTGCCCTGTGAGCGATGCGTGAATGGCAATTTCAGCCGTTTCCCGGTCGCGGATTTCGCCGATCATGATGACGTCGGGATCTTGCCTGAGAATCGACCGCAGCCCTGCGGCAAACGTCAAGTTGATCTTGGGGTTCACTTGCATCTGGCCCACGCCGAGCAACTGATATTCCACCGGATCCTCGACGGTAATGATGTTTTTGTCCGGCGCATTGATCTGACTTAACGCCGCATAGAGGGTGGTCGTCTTCCCGCTCCCGGTCGGCCCAGTCACCAGAATGATGCCGTGTGACAATTGGATCAACTGCTGAATGATCCCCAATCGATCCTTCGAAAACCCCATCTCCGACAGATTCAAGAGACGGTTCTCTTTCTCTAGCAGACGCAGGACCACCCGCTCGCCATGCGAGGTCGGCAGCACCGAGACACGCAGATCGACATCCTTTCCCGCCGTCCTGATCCGAAATCGGCCATCCTGCGGCAATCGCTTTTCCGCGATATTCAAACCTGCCATGATCTTCAATCGCGCGATGATACTGGCCTGCAGATGTTTGGGCGGAGTTAAGACGGGATAGAGCACCCCGTCGATGCGATACCGAACGACCAGCCCCCGCTCGAACGATTCGAAATGGATATCACTGGCTCGCTGCCGGACTGCTTGGAACAGCACGGAGTTGACCAGCCGAATGATAGGGGCTTCGTCTGTGGCATCGAGGAGATCTTGCGGTTCATCCAGCTCGTGGGCAATTTGGTCCAGGCTCTCACTGGCCGCAATATCCTCCATGACTTGCTCGGCGCCGGCAGGACTCGCCGCTTCATCGTACACACGATTCAGACAGGCCAGGAGCGACAAGCTGCTCGTCAGCACCGGTTTGACTGGAAGCCCCAGCAGCAGCCGAAGGTCGTCCAATGCCGCCGTTTCCATAGGATCAGTTGTCGCCACAAGCACCACTCCATCCTCCGCCTTGAGCGGAAGCACGTGATACCGGCGCGCGAAATGGATCGGAACTTTCTTGACCCATTCATGGTCGACCTGGCTCACATCAAGGTGCAGAAGCCAGGGAAGGTCAAATTGAACGGCAAGCGCTTGGAGCAGTTGATCGTCAGTAATCGCCCTGAGTCGGACCAAGATCTCTCCCAGGCGCCCTCCCTTGGTCCCTTGAATATTAATCGCCTCAAGCAATTTGGCTTCGGATAAACCAAATTTTTCTTCGAGAATCGCGCCTAACAGTGGCCGCCCGCTCTGTTCGTCGCTCATGAGCGCGCACCAAATAATGCATTCTTCATTTCCGGGGACGCTCCTTCCGCCCCGCAACAAGGCATGCGCCTGTGCACCGTACGAGAATACCCTCTACCTGATATCTCTGACAAGATCACGAAGATCCTCTCCACGCAACCGTTCGATGGGCAGTGTGCCTTCTTAACCCTGCCTGCATCGGGAGGCACCGGAACGACGGGCGGCGGTCGAAAGCAGGAAGAAGCTGCAACAGATGAGGGGACAGCGGATTCAACGAATGTCGAACGTCATCGCGGTTCGCTGATTATTACGCAGAACATCAAGCTTCACCTGCTTCTCGTTGCGAAGCTGCTGAAAGAGCGTGAGCATCGTGCCGGGATCACTGATGGCCACACCATTGACCTGCTGAAGGACATCTCCATATTGCAACCCAATCTTTGCGTAAAAACTGGAGGGTGCGACGAAATCTAGACGGAACCCGTTTATCGCCCCGTTCACCAGATAGGGCACGGCTCTCGCCTGAGATAATAACTTCGGCAAATCTCCCGTTGCCTGTTCAACGTCCTTCCGGTCAAGCACGGTACGCACTGGACTGCCAGGCGCTGGCGCTACAGCTGGCCCAGCTGTACCTGCGGCAGCCGACAGGGACTTCTCGCTCTGCGAAGCGGCTAGTTCGAGCAACTCCTGTTGATCGCCCTGACGAACCACCATTCCGTCCCGACGGATTTCGCTGATCTCGCCCACGTCTGGTATCTGGTCGTGCAACAGAAAAAAGAGTTGTCGCTTGCTGGAAAGTTCCTCAACGATAACAGAGCGCCCTCCTTGATCGCCGATCACCACCCCCAGCAGCTTGAGCTTCGCCGCCACATTTAACGGAGCACGGGAAGGCGGTGCGTCCCCCCCTGCCACGGTGCTCATGCCGAGTGGATCAGGCGGGAGAGGAAAGAGTCCGCTCGTCCGAATATGCTCAACCATCGCAGACACGGAAGCCTTCGCCTCCACCTCAAGGGTGGAAACCGGTGATGGCAGCACCACCTCCGTCGAAACAGACAAGGCCTCCGCAATCACCGCGTTGACGATGTGTGCCACGAGAAAGGTGCCACACATGACATAGGCCAATATGATGCCCCGCCGCATATTCATCGTTTTCAAGACCGCCTTCGGATCAATCGCGCTATTCAGCACGATATTCTAGTGCGGCGTACGGTTCTGTGCAAGAACAACCCAATAAGGCCGTACACCGCGTAACGCTCGTGCAGTCCGTAGACAACGCCGTGCAATCGAGACATAATTCGCCACGTCCAACGAAATCCAAGGAGACGCCCTGTGAAAAAAGCGCTGATCAGTGGCATTACGGGCCAGGATGGATCGTATCTGGCAGAATTTCTTCTCGGGAAGGGCTATGAGGTCTATGGCATTATCCGACGATCGAGTTCGTTCAATACGGGACGGATCGACCCCATTTATGAAGACCCACATGTTCCGCACCGACGACTCCATCTGGTCTATGGCGATCTCAACGACGCGAGCTCGCTGAACCGCATCATCCGAACGATTCAGCCCGATGAAATTTACAATCTGGGAGCGCAAAGTCACGTGCGTGTGAGCTTCGATATTCCCGAGTATACCGGCGAGATTACCGGACTCGGGACGATCCGTCTCCTGGAAGCTATTCGAGAGTCAGGGTTGAAGCCGAAATTTTATCAAGCCTCCTCGAGCGAGATGTTCGGCAAAGTGCAGGAGGTGCCTCAGCGCGAAACCACACCGTTCTATCCCCGCAGTCCCTATGGAGCAGCCAAGGTCTACGCCCACTGGATTACGGTCAATTACCGGGAAGCCTACGGCCTCTTTGCGTGTAACGGAATTTTATTCAACCATGAATCGCCCCGGCGCGGCGAGACGTTTGTCACGCGCAAGATCACGAAAGCGGCGGCACGGATCAAGCTCGGCGTTCAGACGGACCTCTTTCTAGGCAATTTGGACGCGAAACGAGACTGGGGATTTGCCGGAGACTATATTCAGGCCATGTGGCTGATGCTGCAGGCTCCCAAGCCGGAGGACTACGTCATCGCGACGGGAGAAACACACACGGTGCGTGAGCTCTTGGAGCTGGCGTTCAATCGCCTCCAGCTGGATTGGCAGAAGCACGTGAAGATCGATACCAAATACTATCGCCCCACTGAGGTGGACCTCCTGATCGGGGACGCAAGCAAGGCCAAGCGCGATTTGGGCTGGGAGCCGAAAGTCCGCTTTCAAGAATTAGTGGCCATGATGGTCGATGCGGATCTTGCCCTTGAACAAGAACGACTCGAAGGAACTCAGACAAAGAGGTAGCGATGTCATTTTGGGCCGATACACGAGTCGTCGTCACGGGAGGGGCCGGTTTTCTGGGGTCGTTCGTCGTGGAACAACTGCGCGCGAAAGGCTGCAGAGACATCTTCGTGCCCCGCAGCAAAGACTATGACCTCGTTCAGATGGATGCTGTGAAACAACTCTACAGCGACAGAACCCCCGACATGGTCATCCATTTGGCCGCACAGGTCGGAGGGATCGGCGCGAACCAAGCCAATCCAGGAAAATTTTTCTACGACAACCTGATGATGGGCACCCAGCTCATAGAAATCGGGCGCCAACGGGGACTGAAGAAATTTGTGGCCTTGGGCACCATCTGCGCCTACCCTAAGTTTGCCCCCATTCCATTTAAGGAAGACGACATCTGGAACGGCTATCCCGAAGAGACCAATGCACCCTACGGGCTCGCCAAGAAGATGCTGCTGGTCCAGTCGCAAGCCTATCGCGAGCAATACGGGTTCAATTCAATCGTGTTATTTCCGGTAAACCTCTATGGCCCTCGCGATAATTTCGATCTGGAAACATCTCACGTCATCCCAGCCTTAATACGCAAATGCGTGATCGCAAGAGAAGGAGGCCACGCTACCCTCACCTTGTGGGGAGACGGATCTCCGACTCGTGAGTTTTTGTATGTGGAAGACGCCGCGGAAGGCATCCTGCTCGCAGCTGAACACTATGAGGATAGTCTGCCCGTCAACCTGGGGACAGGGGAGGAAGTCGCCATTCACAACCTTGCCGCTATGATTGCTGCGGAGGCCGGATTTACAGGGCAGATCGTATGGGATACCACCAAACCCAACGGGCAGCCCCGGCGTTGCCTAGATGTCAGCCGGGCCAAACAGCTCTTCGGCTTTCAAGCGAAGCACACACTCCGGGAAGGGATCGAAAAAACGATGCGGTGGTTTCTTGCCAACCGCCGCAATCTGCGACAAGTCACCTTCTAACGTCTGGCATCGTTCGAGGCTTATCGAGGCGTCATAGCGTCGTACAGCGGCCTCACAGCCGGTGCTGGTTCCCACTTTAAAATCGCCAAAGAATCCTCGACATAGGCCCGCGATCTCATCCCATTTAACACCGCAGTCACGCCAGGAGTGCTGGCCAACACCCACAGAGATTTTCGTGACAGCGATTCGTTGCGTCTTGCTTCCGGCAACAGATGATTGAGGGACGCCGACAGCGAAGCGGTTCTTGCGCGACTCCGTTCGGTGGCTTCCTTGCGGAGCCCACCCAACAGGGTCAGCAGCTGCGGCACATAACGATCACGCCAGGCGTCCCACTGTTCAGCCGCCGTTCCGGTCAGATGCTGTGAGAGGGCCTGCATCACTTGATTCATCTGTGGCGCGATCAATTGTTGCTCTATCTGTTCCCAATGTTCCAGTCCCTGGATGTGGGGCCGCATGCGGGTCAGCTCAACGGCCCAGGTGAAGAAGTCAGCCGGGGCCGTTCCTTGGCCATTATGCTGAAGGGTCGGGGCAATGGACTTGCGGTATTCTTCCTCAAGCGCCGCGACCGTTTGGCATTGCCGTTCGAAGTCCACCTGGTCGCCTTCGAATGGAAAATCCGCCAATCGAATCACACCGCTCTTTTTTGTCGGCATGGCGTTGAGCGGACGATTAACGAGCACCGCGATCCCTGATCGCTGCGCCACCTCCAGCACCGTTTCCCGTTGCCCCACTCCCGTATTGGGCGTCAAGAACGCGCCTGCCTCATAGAGATTCATGGGACATTGCAGCACCGCGAAATGGTGACGGTCCATGCCCTGCGACGTCGCGGCAGTTTTCGCAGCCTCGCACAGGCGAGAAAGCGACGTCGCCTCCGCGTCCGATGGATCCGCCGTGACCGTATTCGACGACACGCCGTACGACCTGATCCGCCCTGCCACCACTTGCGACTCAAAAAACGTGAAGGCCTGTTCAATCCGGCGATAAAAGGCCTCCCGCGTCGCAACGAGATCTCCATCTGCATGGCGTGCTGCCTCGGACAGAAAATATTCCGGATTGTGAAGCAAGCAGACATCAAGCGTGGCGAGTCCCAGCCGATCCAGTGACTGGGTGAGCTGATCGGCCAGATACTCCGGGTGGATACAATGCCAAATCCCCTCGCCATATTTGACCATATCAGGGTAGGGACGCCCGGCTTGTTCTCTCGACTCAGCCTGTTTCAAATTCTGTCCTTGCACATAGCCGATCTTCGAGACGACGATCACCTCGTCACGAGCCAGCCCACCATTCTTGATCGCCTCGCCCAAAACAGAGCCGACCAATTGCTCGCTGTCTCCGTCCATGTAATTCGTCGAAGTATCGATCAGATTCACGCCTTCTCGCAGAGCCTTCTTGAGGGCTTCTCGATGTTCCGGCTCCCTGGTATCGACTCGATAGGTACCGAACCCCAATCGCGATGTTGTCAACCCGCTGTTGCCGAATCGGCCATACCCATGTTCCATGCGGCCGTTATGGCGTGACTGACTCACGATGCGTGCAGCGTACCGGGCTGTCCCCTCCGGACTGGCAGCTCCAGGGAGCGATGCTCCTTGCAAAAGAGTCTGTTGGGTCGTCTGATCCGTTCGTCGCGACGCAGACAGCAGCGCCGCTGTGACTTCCCGTGCATCGGTAAGGGGCCGCTGACAGGAGAAGTTTCGACAGATATAGAGTGCCGCCTTCCCCTCCACCAATCCCCTGCCGGCCAATAGGGGATGACCGGACGGCTGGCCCGTTCCACCACTGGAGGCAATCACACGATGAGGCAGGAACACCTCACGCGCAGCGCGTTGCAATGCCTCCAGCCCCGGATCGTTGGGCGCTCCGACAAACGCCAATTCAATCGGCCCTTCCGCCAAAAGATCCACCACTGAAAGACTCTTGGCAAAGGCTTTCGGATACCGGGCTATCTGGCGGCCATAGGCGCGAATCCCGCCGATCGCCGCGTCGCGCAGATCCTGACGATCGTAGTGGAAGGAGAGTCGAGCGAGGGCGGAGACAGCCACGGCGTTACCGCTGGGCGTTGCACCGTCCGCTCCCTCCCGTGCCCGGATAATCAGAGCTTCATGCCCCTCCGCAGTCGTGTAGAAGCCCCCCTGATCTTTATCCTGAAAGGAGTTCACCATCCGCTCTCCCAATTGCAGCGCGGCAATGAGATACCGCTCCTGTCCGCAGGCTTCATAGAGATCGATCAATCCTTCTGCCAGATAGGCATAATCTTCCAGGACCCCGTCGAGATGGGCGCGACCTTGTCGCGAGGTGCGGAGCAGCGTCCCCTTGGCAGTCCGATGCACGAGTAAGAGAAAGTCTGCCGCCTTCATGGCCCCGTCGATGTAGCGACGGTTCCCTAAAACACGGCCCGCCTCGGCCATCGATGAGATCATCATGCCGTTCCATGCCGTAATGATCTTATCGTCGAGCGCGGGCGGAACTCGCTGCTGGCGGGCGCGATAGAGGAGGGGACGCACGCGCTGGATCGTCTCGTGCAGTTCATCGATGGTGAGGTCCAACTCTTTGGTCACGGACTCGATGGGCCGCAGCCGATTGGGGATGCTGCGATGTTCCCAATTTCCCTCGTCGGTAATGTCGTAGCAGGCGCAGAACCGGCGCGCATCTTCTGCATTCAGGAGGGCGGCCTGGACCTCCGTCGGCGTCCAGACGAAAAACTTCCCCTCGACCCCTTCCGAGTCCGCATCCGTCGCGGAATAAAATCCTCCGGCTGGGTCGGTCATCTCCCGGAGAATATAGTCGAGCACGTCCGTCGTGACCTGACGATAGGAAACCTGCTTGGTCACTTGATAGGCTTCCAAGTACGTCTTGGCCAGAAGGGCATTGTCATAGAGCATTTTCTCGAAATGGGGAGCCAGCCAACGTTCGTCGGTGGAGTAGCGCGCGAACCCGCCGCCGATATGATCGTAGATTCCTCCTGCCGCCATCGCATCCAGTGTCCTTGTCACCATCTGCAAGGTTATACTGTCGCCCGTTCGATGGTAACAGCGGAGAAGCAAGGACAGGCCTGCCGACGGGGGGAATTTGGGAGCGCTGCCGAATCCGCCATGACGCTCGTCGAAATCTTTCCGAAACTGCGTCACGGCGTCAGCAAGCACGGAAACGCTGACTGAAACGGGAGAGACCGCTTTGAGTTCGCTCTTCAACCGTTCGGTCAATTTCCGCGCTTGGCCCGTAAGACTTGCGGCATCTTTCTCCCAGGCTTCTGCGATTTTTTTGAGCAGACTAGGGAAGCCGGGCCTGCCCCATCGATCCTCAGGCGGAAAATACGTCCCGGCAAAGAAAGGCTCTTGGTCCGGCGTCAGGAAGACCGTCATCGGCCAACCTCCCTGACCATGATTAAGTGTCACCGTGGCCTGCATATAGATCTCGTCAAGATCGGGACGTTCTTCCCGGTCGACTTTGATACAGATAAAATGACGGTTCATGAGGGAGGCAACGGCCGCGTTTTCGAACGACTCCCGCTCCATCACATGGCACCAATGACAGGCGGAATAGCCGATCGAAAGCAGGATGGGGCGGTTCTGTTCTTTTGCTGCCTGCAAGGCCTCCGGTCCCCAAGGGTACCAGTCCACCGGGTTTGAGGCATGTTGGAGGAGATAGGGACTGGTTTCGTGAAGGAGGCGATTCGGCTGTGCTGATTCTGATGGAGTGTGCATGGCTCCACGGTAGCATCGTGATCTGAGAAGGGTCAACGAGCGGATAAGAAAAGGGGCCTGCAATCGTGAGATCGCAGGCCCCTTCAGAATCGTTCAAGTCAGGCTTGTCTGATCAGACAAACGACGTGTGTCGTAATTACTTGCCCTTCTCGTCCTTCTTCTTCTCGTCCTTCTTATCGCCGAACGTGTCAGCGTGGCCGCCCTTCTTCTCGTCCTTCTTTTCCTTCTTCTCGTCGCCGTACACAAGGACGTGGCCGCCCTTCTTCTCGTCCTTCTTCTCGGCCTTCTTCTCTTCAGCGAAGGAAGGAGCGCTGAACGTCACTGCCACTGCCACTGCCATGATTGCCATCAAAATGCTCTTCATAGTATGTCACCCCCTTTGAATGTGAATGTTAATGTGCTGTTTACCCATTCAAGTAGGGCAAACGGGCGATACGGTAGCGAAAACAGGCCTCTGTTGTCAACCGCCCAGTCCCCCTTTTCCCTGGGCTATTTGTATAGGGGGAAAGAGGCAGTGGCAGAACTACAGCAGCGATTGAGCTGGAGGCCGGATTCTCACTGACGCGTTTGCGCTACCATCACTCAGCCCTCAGCATTCAGCTGGTTTCACTGTGCTTCTGGCCTGCGATCAAGCTATGCTAGAATGCGCCTCCTGAAGGAGAGCTTGTTCAGATGCCGTTTTCACAAAGTAAATTCATGAAGTTTCGACGTGGGATGAAACGGCGGATCGAGTCGTTGCGCCCGAAAACCGAAGAAAGCTTGGAGCTCGCCGTTGACACGATGATGCAAGACCGAATCGACAGCTTCTTTCGCGTGGAAGAAGGGCTGGAGGAAATCATCAAGTCCCTGATCCAAATTGAAGAGGAGCTGGAGGAGATTCGTGATCTCTCCGGTGCGATGCGCCTGGAATCCCGTCTCGAGTTCGTCGAAGACCGATGGGACGATTTCGACAGTGAAATTCGAGAGCGCCCCCGTCGCCGGCGCAAGAAAATCAGTCTGGCCGATATGCTGAAATCCGCCGGCGGGGGAGGCGGCGACCCCTCCCAAGGAGCGAGCGGCATCAACAATGCGATGGACGCCTACGCCGCAATGGGCGTGGAATTCGGCAGTTCGCTCGCCGAGGTCACCGCTTCATTCCGTCAGAAGGCGAAACAACTCCACCCCGATTCGAATAACGGAGACCGCAGCGCAGAACCGGAATTGCGCCGCATGTTGGAAGCCTACCAGTTTCTCAAAGAATACTTGAGCCTCAGCAATGTCGAGCCTCCTCGATCACCAGACCACACTTACAATCCAACCGAATGAGAGACCTGTGACACTCAAACCGCCGATGTTGTATGTGACCGACCAGTCTGCCCTTGAAACCCTGTGCCAGACGCTGCGGCAGAGTCCGAGGCTGGCGCTGGATACGGAATTTGTCGGGGAAGACACCTTTGTCCCACGACTCGAACTGATCCAAGTTGCGACCGCCGCCACTGCTGCCGTCATCGACTTTCCCTCCGTGCAGGCCCATGGATCGCTGGACGTCTTCTGGGAGCTGATCTGCGACACCAACATTGAGAAAATCGTCCATGCAGGCCGACAAGACCTCGATCTCTTTGCCACCCATGCAGGACAGATTCCGAAGCCGTTCTTCGATACGCAGATCGCCGCTGCCATGGTCGGGTATGGAGCCCAAGTCGCCTATGCGAACCTGGTCCAACGGCTCCATGGCACGAAGCTGGCCAAAGCCCATACGTTCACCAACTGGAGTGCGCGGCCGCTCTCGGATGACCAGATCTCCTACGCCTTGGAAGATGTCGAGTTTCTCCTGTCGATCCATACGCATCTGCAGGATCGCCTCAGCACACTCGGCCGGTTGGAGTGGGTCGGCGAGGAGTTTGCGCGTCTGGAAACGGCGGTGGGAGAAAAAAGCCGGGAACCTCAAGAACGCTATCAACGCATTCGCGGCTGGGAGACGCTGAAGCCCAAGGGAGCTGCGGTGCTTCGTGAATTGGCGGCCTGGCGCGAAGCGGAAGCCAGACGCCGGAACGTGCCTCGCGGACGGGTCATGCGAGACGAGGTGCTGCTCCAGCTCGCACGCCATCCCCCCAAATCGGTCGCGGAACTCCGTGGGCTCCGCGGCGTCCATTCCTCCGAGGTCGATCGACATGGCGAGCAACTGTTGGCCACCATCACCTCGGCCCTCGCGCTCCCAGCGTCGGCATGGCCGGAAGTCCCTCGCGAACGGAAACCGGATCCTGAATCGACCGGCATCGTCGAGCTCCTGCAAGCGGTGTTAAAAGCCCGCGCAGCAGAGGAGGGGATTGCGCCGACCATGCTTGCCACCAGCTCCGACCTCCAAACACTCGTGGAGGCGAAACAGAGTCGGGCAACGCTCGATGTGCCCATCCTCCGTGGCTGGCGACGCCACCTGGCAGGAGATTTACTGCTCCAAGTATTGGATGGAGCCGTCACCATCACAGTAGACCGAACTTCCGGTGCCCTCCGAATGACTCAAGGAAGTGCCTCGAAGACTATAAGCTGATGAGCTGTTACAATAGGTTTTTGACCGACTCAGCCGGTCTGGCTAAGATCACTTTCTCGCCTTTCTGGACAATCGGACGTTGGATGAGGTCCGGGTGAGCGATCATCACATCGAGCCATTCATCATCCGACAGATTCTTTTTGGCTAACCCGAGTTCCTTATAGATGTCTTCTTTGGTCCGCAGAATATCCTTCGGCGAGAGCCCCGCCTTCTTCAAGAGGCCCTTGAGTTGGGCCTTGCTGAAAGGCTTTTCGTAGTAGTTGATAGCCGTGAAGGGCTGACCGCTCTCGTGTAGTAATTGCACCGCCTGACGGCAGGTGCTACAGGTCGGTTTCTGGTAAATCGTCACTTCTGGCATGTTCGAACTCCTTGTTTCAGCGTCCCATCTGCCTTGACGCCATTTTTATCCCTGTGATACATCATCCTCAATCTATTCACGTGAACGCCCATTTATGCTGACACCCATCTTCGGAACGAGCTCCACCGGCCAATTCTCCTGTGCCACAGCCAGCCAGCATACCCTGCGAGACCTCCGCACGAAACGTAAGGGGCAGCCGGTTTTCGTCCTCGGACATGTCTTGGCCAGGAAAGGGCAGGAAGCAACCTTTGAGGTCTTCAACGATCGTCTGGCCATCGTCAAATTCTCCGACGGCGGCGCAATCGGATATGACCCGCTGGAGCTACTCTTGCCTACCGACATCGACGACAAAGGGACCGCCTACTTCGAAATTCGCCCCTGCCGGCAATGCGAACAACTCTTCCCTTTGACCTCTGAAGAGTGTGAGGCGCCAGAAGAACCCACTTCCTGCCAGGAATGCCGACAGGCTTAGCCCGTGGTGCGTGAAGCGCGAGACTGGCGTGACAAGCGCGACGCGTAAACCGTGCTATTGAGAGTCTCGCCCGTCCCGCCAATCTCGCTCGGCTATCCTGATTAGTCGACCAGCGGCGCGATCTCGATCGCTTTCTTAATCAAACAATCTCCGGCAAACGACTGGAGAGACATCGGCAGCATGCTGGCGTCGATGACGTGTACCGTGACCACCTGAAACCCTTCAGCGACTTTGTATCCTTCCAGCTTCATGGCATGGCAAATTTCGAGCTTTTTCCAAATCAAATTATTGAGAATCGCCTCCGACGCGAGCAACTTCATATGTGACACTGCGTCACTCACCGAGACCTTCGCCGGCACCCGCGCCTTATCTTTCGGCACCTCACTCACAACGGCAAACGCAAGCACTTCGCCATCGGCCTGGGCCAACGAGGCCGGCCCCATCGCGATGAGGCAGAACAAGATCAGCAGGAGGGTCATAGGCCTTTCTCCAAATCCTGAGTGGCTCACGGTTTCAGTATGCCAACCGGTTCCAGTCATTTCAAGATCCTGCGACCCCGAACATGATAGACTTTTGCGACTTATCATGTATCGTACCACTCTGGTAAAGGAGCGCGATCATGCCGCACGATTTCATGCCGGGGCTTGCCGGCGTTCCCGCAGCCAAATCCTCGATTAGCGACGTCGATGGGCAACGAGGCCTCCTGGAGTATCGGGGTATCCGCGTCGAAGAGCTTTGCCTGCGATCCTCCTATCTCGAAACGGCCTATCTCTTGCTGTTCGGGCATCTTCCTACTCAACCGCAGCTCGCGCGATGGCATGAGGACATCGTCCATCACCGCCGCATCAAGTTCAAGATCGTCGATCTGTTGAAATGCCTGCCGGAGCAGGGCCATCCCATGGATGCCTTACAAGCAGCGGTTGCGGCCCTGGGCATGTTTTATCCTGGCCGGAATGTCCACGACATCGACAATAACTATTGGTCCGCTGTCCGGCTTGTGGCCAAACTGCCCACGATCGTCGCAGCCTGGGCGCGACTGCGGCATGGAAACGAATATGTTCCCCCGCGAGACGATCTCGGATTCTCGGAAAATTTCCTCTACATGCTGACCGAGACGAAGCCGCTTCCCTTGTGGGCCGATCTGTTCGACGACTGCCTGATCCTCCATGCCGAGCACACGATGAATGCTTCAACCTTCACCGGCATGATCACAGCCTCAACACTGGCCGATCCCTATACGGTTGTGGCCTCCTCGATTGGGGCCCTGAAAGGCCCGTTGCATGGCGGAGCCAATGAGGAAGTCGTGCAAATGCTGAAGGAAATCGGTGAACCAGGGAAGGCACGATCCTACCTTGAAGAGCAGGTCCGCACAAAACAGCGGCTGATGGGCTTCGGCCACCGGGTGTACAAGGTCAAAGACCCCCGGGCGACAATCCTCCAAGGCCTCTGTCAACAACTCTTCAAAGAGTGTGGCAGTTCAACATTATATAAGATTGCCATTGAGGTCGAGTTGATTGCGGGAGAGTTGCTGAAGGGGAAGGGGATTTACCCCAATGTCGATTTCTACTCCGGGATCATCTACGACAAGATGGGCATCGAGACCGATCTGTTCACCCCGTTGTTTGCGATGGCTCGGGTGTCCGGGTGGCTGGCTCATTGGCTGGAGCAATTGCGCGAGAACAAGCTATTTCGTCCGGACCAGATTTACTCCGGCGAGCATGGCCAATCCTACGTACCGATTGAACAACGCCAATAGTTCCCCTTGACTCTGCGGCAGCCAGAATTATCTGTCGCCTTAGACAGGCGAACCGGCGCGCGCCGCAAATGAACAGTTTCAAACAGTGCGCAAGAATGAGAAGGAGGTCTCCGATGACACTCGTAGGGTGGGGTCCGTTCCGTGACCTTGAGGATGTATCGGATCGGTTGAATTGGATGTTTCGGCGTCCGGCTCTGCCTCGGACAAACGGCGCCAATAAGGAGACCATGATCGTGGCCGACTGGGTGCCATCCGTAGACGTCAGCGAAACGGACGGGGAGTACCAGATCAAAGCGGAGATCCCTGACGTGAAGAAAGAGGATGTGAAGGTGACCGTGGAAGATGGAGTCCTCACGATCCAGGGCGAGCGCAAGCATGAGAAGGAGGAAAAAGGCAAGAAGTACCATCGGGTGGAGCGCTCTTATGGCAGCTTCATCAGAAGTTTTACCTTGCCAGATCTCGTGGATGAGGAAAAGGTGAAGGCAGAGTTCAAGGATGGAGTCCTGAATCTCCAGCTGCCCAAGCCCGAGAAGGCGAAACCCAAAGCGATCGAAGTGACGGTTGGTTGATCGCAAGCTCTCCATCCGGTGAGAACAGAGGCCCGCTCCGGCGGGCCTCGTCTTTTTCCGCTACTCCCGCCATTCCCACAGACGGCTGAAAAAAATCGGTGCACACAGAACACCTTCAGGATGCTCAAAAGGGCCGTTCAGCAAGGCCGCAGCCGATGAATGCACCGGAGGCGTAGCCACTGGCTACGTTGAGGATGCGTTTGAGGCGAGAACGCAGCTGACGGACTTTTTCAGCATCCGCCAGATCAGCCGACACTCTTGTGTAAGCAGGTTGCCAACGTTTATTATGGCGCCCGCAACAGCCAGCACCCTTACACCGGAGTAGCATCCATGAAGAAGATAGCGACTCAGTCATCCCCTGAGACCAGAATTGAACGCGATACGATGGGCGAGCTGGCCGTACCAACCGCAGCCTATTACGGTGTGCAGACTGCCCGCGCCATCGAAAACTTCCCGATCAGCTCCTTGCGGTTCCCCCGTGCCATGATCCGGGCAATGGGGATGATCAAACGTGCTGCCGCGACGGTCAACCAATCGCTGGGCCTTCTCGATAAGAAGCCGGCGGATGCGATCAAACTGGCCGCGACCGAAGTCGTCGAGGGCAAGCTCGACGCCGAGTTCCCCGTAGACATTTTCCAAACAGGCTCCGGCACCTCGACCAACATGAACACCAACGAGGTGATCTCCAACCGCGCCACCGAACTGGTGGGCGGCGTACGAGGCAGCAAGCTGGTGCATCCCAACGATCACGTCAATCTGGGCCAATCCAGCAACGATGTGATTCCCACGGCCATTCACATCGCCGCCGGGGAAATGATGGAACAGCAGCTCATTCCTGCGCTCACGCGTTTGCACAAATCACTCGCTCGCAAGGCCAAGGAGTTCGACAAGATCGTCAAAATCGGCCGCACCCATTTGCAGGATGCGACACCGGTGCGGTTGGGACAGGAATTCGGCGGCTATGCGAGGCAGATCGAATTAGGCATTCAACGGGTCAAGCGCGCGCAAGAAGCGCTCAGCGAAGTTGCGCTTGGCGGCACGGCAGTCGGCACAGGGCTCAATTGCCATCCGAAATTCCCTGCCAAGGTCATGGCCATCATTTCCAAAGAGACCGGCTGTACCTTTAAGGAAGCAAAGAACCACTTCGAGGCGCAGTCCGCTCAGGATTCGTTGGTCGAAGCAAGCGGACAGTTAAAGACCATCGCCGTCAGCCTTATGAAGATCGCCAACGACATTCGCTGGCTCGGCTCCGGTCCGCGCTGCGGGCTTGGGGAGATCAATCTGCCGGAAACACAGCCAGGCTCGTCCATCATGCCAGGCAAGGTAAACCCGGTGATTGCCGAATCCGTCACGATGGTCTGCGCCCAGGTGATCGGAAACGATGTGACGGTCACAGTGGGAGGGCAGGCGGCCAACTTCGAACTGATCGTCATGCTCCCGGTCATGGCCTATAACCTCTTGCAGTCCATCGAACTCCTCTCGACCGCTTCAACCAATTTCGCAGTCAAGTGTATCGACGGCATCAACGCCAACGAAGAACGCTGCAAGAGCTTGATCGAAGAAAGTCTGGCCATGTGCACAGCTCTGGCTCCTGAGATCGGTTACGAAGCGGCAGCCAAGCTGGCGAAGGATGCATATAAGTCAGGGAAGACTGTCCGGGAAGTGGCAAAAGAACAAAAAGTTCTGTCAGATAAACGCCTCACCGAATTGCTCGATCCCTGGCGCATGACAATGCCAGGCGGACCGGTAGGAAGTGCCGGGGGATAAATCGAGCTTTGACAGCTCAAAAGACCCTATGCTAAAGTCCGCGGAACTGTTGAGGTTCTCTTCACTTTTCTATCCATTCTATCTAGGGTAACAACGCATGAGTGCAACGAATTCGCGTGTGATTATTGTGGTCGGCGCCGGGCCAGCCGGTTTAGCGGCTGCCAGCTCTTTGGCAAAAGACGGCCATCAAGTCATTATCTTGAATCGGGACATCAAATTCGGTGGACTGGCTGAATACGGCATCTTCCCGGCCAAGCTCAAACTGCGCGGCGGACTCAAGAAGCAATACTGGGAGCTGCTCCAGCAGCCCAATGTTCATTACTTTGGTAATGTCTCGGTCGGCAAAGAAAAAGACCTTACGGTAGAGGATGTTCGTGCCCTCGGCGCAAGCGCGGTGGTCTTTGCCATCGGAGCGCAAGGCACCAAAGCCATCGGCGTGGAAGGGGATTCGGCCAAGGGCGTGTTCCACGCAAAGGATGTGGTCTTCCATTTCAACAGGCTGCCTGGCTACGGTGATCGCCCGTTTGAGGTTGGCAAGCATGTGGCGGTGATCGGAGCCGGCGACGTAATGGTCGATATCGCCCACTGGCTGGTTCGCTATAAAAAGGTCGAACGGGTCACCGCGATCGTGCGGCGTGGTCCTGCCGAGCGAAAGTACAATCCAAAAGAAATTCGCGCGGTCTGCGCCAACATGGATGTGGACGGCATTACCGAAGAGGTGGCTCGGATTCAGGAACGCCTGGCCGCAGTCGGTCAGAATGCAGACGAGATCCTCAAGGGCCTGACGGACGAGTTTACAAAATGCGAACCGAAGGTCAGCGACACGTAGATGGGCTTTAAGTTTCTCGCCTCTCCGAGGCGCATCCTGGTGGATGCCAACAATCGCGTGCGTGGGCTGGAGATGGAAGACAACAAGCTGGAGCCAAAAGGCAACGATACCGCAGCCGTTGGCCTGAAACAGTATTACGAGTTCCCCTGCGACGCCGTGGTTTTTGCTGTCGGAGACAAAGTCGATGAGACTGTCGGACTGCCATATAAGAGCGGTCTCTTCGTGACCAACCCCAATAAGACGAACAACGATCCTGACGATGCGCTCTTCCAGGCCTATGACGAAGCGACCGGTACGGTTGTTGATGGCGTCTTTCTCACCGGATGGGCTCGCAAGGCAAGCGACGGATTAGTCGGCATTGCCAAGCGGGACGGGGATTGGTGCGCAGAAGTCGTGAGCCGATACCTCGCGACCAAAACATCGGCTAGCCAGGCGGATGTAAAAGTCGTCCTCGACAAGCTCGTCACGATCCTCAAAGCGCACAACAGCCACCCGGTCGATGTGAAGGGGCTCCATGTCCTTGAGTCGATCGAGAAGAAGCACCAGGGTGCGACAGATTGTATCGGGGAGTTTAAATACGCGAGCAACCAGGAAATGATCGAGCTGATCGAGAAGGGGAAGGCCTAAAAATAGAGCAGTTGGTCGAACTGCTATCCGTCCCCCCATTTCAGCTTCTCTCGCAGGACTTCATAATATCCGCTTTCCGGGAAGCGGATCAGTCTCGTCCGGTGCTCGGACATCTTGATTTCAACGGTATCGCCCTGGGTCATTGCCACGCCGACCTGACCATCCAACGTCGCCATCGCGCCATCATCTTTACTGGTGAGAGTCACCTCGATTTCGGCTGTTCCAGGAACAATCAGAGGACGGTGCGTCAACGTATGGGGACAGATGGGTGTCACCATCAGCGATTGGACCGCCGGATTGATGATGGGTCCGCCGGCCGACAAGGAGTAGGCCGTCGAGCCCGTAGGTGTCGTCACGATCACTCCATCGCCACGCAAATTGGTCACGAACTGTCCTTGAATGGAAATCTTCAACTCAATCATCCTGGCCAACGTTCCCTTGCTGATGACGACATCGTTCAGCACTACCCCTCGCGCCACAGTTTCCCCATGCCGATGGACATGCGTCTGAAGCATGAGTCGCTCATCGAGCACGAAG
This sequence comes from Nitrospirota bacterium, assembly GCA_041178465.1. GTDB lineage: Bacteria > Nitrospirota > Nitrospiria > Nitrospirales > Nitrospiraceae > Palsa-1315. Next base: position 5,893 of record JBEGVJ010000018.1, on the reverse strand, counting down.
TCATTAGCAAACACTCGATCGAGAGAGGGATACAGATTCTCTAACCGGACCTCGGTTAAAAATCCCAGTCCACCCAGGTTGACACCCAGGATGGGAATGCTTCGCTCCCCCGCAAGTCTGGCTGCATTGAGCATCGTCCCGTCACCGCCCAGAACAAGCAGCACATCCGCTTTGCTTGCCAACTGAGTTTTCTGCAAGCCCCCCGGCTCACCCAGCAAGGCCGCCGACGTCGTGTCCAAGATGACATTAATACTTCGAGCCCGAAGCCAGGTGACCACATCTAACAATGTGGCCTTGATCTCAGGAAACTTAGGCTTTGTGAGAATCCCGATGTTTTTGTTCTTCATTGAATACGACGCAAACCCTGCCGTGAGGCTGTTAAGACCCTGGTGAAAAATTTCGAGATTCTATCGGGAGCATTCTTTTGAAGTCAATGAATGAGAAATGAGCCCGCCTCCTCATCAATGGCGATGTTTCGGCTTCTTCTGTTGAGGTTTGTGATTCGCTCGCAGCCTTGACACCTAAAATCCTTCTAGTTAGAATTAGGCCAGATTTTTCGATGGGTTTGCGCACACGAACCTGGTTATTTAGGCTCCACCTAAAAGGAGGCAGGATGTTCGAACGATTCACGGACAAGGGTCGGAAGATCATCATCCTCGCGCGGGAAGAGGCTGAGCGTCATCAGAACGACTACCTCGGAACCGAGCATCTCGTCTTGGCAATCCTCCGTGAATCAGACGGGATTGCCTTGATGATCTTAAAAAAGATGGGACTCTCGACCGAACAAATCCGCTTGGAAATTGAACGGAATTTGCCAGGCGGGGGGACCACCATGACCTTTGGGGAGATCCCCTTTAGCCCCAGGGTCAAGAAGGTCATCGAGTACGGGGTCGAAGAAGCCCGTCTCCTTGGACACAATCATATCGGCAGTGAACACCTCTTATTGGGGCTTCTTCGGGAAGAAGAAGGAATCGGCGGAAAGATCCTTCGCAGTTTAGGCGCCAACCTCCTGACCGCCCGACAATTGACCGTCACATTTTTACGGAAATCAGCCCCACGCGAGCGTGACCGGAAGAGCAATACCCCGGCACTCGACGAGTTCGGTCGAGATCTGACCCAACTTGCCCAAGAAGGGCATCTGGACCCCGTCATCGGCCGAGCCGATGAAATCGAACGGGTACTTCAGATTTTGAGTCGGCGCTCAAAAAATAATCCCGTGCTCATCGGGGAAGCCGGCGTCGGCAAGACCGCCATTGTCGAAGGCCTCGCCCAGCGGATCATCCAGTCCGAAGTGCCGGACAACCTCCTCTCGCGGCGCGTCATTGCACTCGACCTCGGATCGCTGGTTGCAGGGACGAAATATCGCGGGCAATTTGAGGAGCGACTGAAAGTCGTGATGAAGGAAATCGTCCAGGCCGGGAACATCATCATCTTCATCGACGAACTTCATACTTTGGTGGGAGCAGGGGCGGCGGAGGGATCGATCGATGCCTCCAACATGCTCAAGCCCGCATTGTCGCGCGGCGAAATTCAATGCATCGGCGCCACGACGCTCGATGAATACCGAAAACACATTGAAAAAGACGGCGCCCTCAAGCGCCGCTTCCAGCCGATTCACGTCCAGCCACCAAGCATCGACGAAACGGTCCAGATCATCAGAGGACTTCGTGACCGGTACGAGGAGCATCATGGTGTCGAGATTTCCGAAGAGGCCATTCTTGAAGCCGTTAAACTGTCCGATCGCTATATCAGCGACCGGTTCCTCCCGGACAAAGCCATCGATTTGATCGATGAGACCGGATCACGGGCAAAATTGCAGACCTATGCGCTGCCCTCAGAGCTCAAGGCGATGGAGCAAGAACTGAAGAAGGTCTCTCGCGAAAAAGAACTCGCCATCTCGCTGCAGAACTTCGAAGAGGCAGTTCGTCATCGCGAGGAGGAAGAACGGCTGCGCAAACTCCTCGATGAGTCCAAACGGGAGTGGAAGAAGAACCAGGAAAAGAACAAGCCAACAATCGGGAAAGAAGACGTGGCCTATGTCGTTTCAAAAATGACGGGCATTCCGCTCTTCAAGCTCGAAGAGGAAGAATCGAACAAGCTACTGCGCATGGAGGAATTCCTCCATAAACGCGTGGTCGGCCAAAACGAAGCGATTTCAGCCGTAGCCAGGGCTATTCGGCGATCACGTGCCGGCCTGAAGGAAGCGCGGAAGCCTATTGGGTCCTTTATCTTCCTGGGACCGACCGGGGTGGGGAAAACCGAGCTGGCACGAACGCTAGCGGAGTTCCTCTTCAATAGCGAAGACTCTCTCATTCGGATCGATATGTCCGAGTATCAGGAGAAATTCACCAGCTCACGACTCTTCGGAGCTCCGCCTGGGTATGTGGGATATGAAGAAGGCGGCCAATTGACTGAACGGGTCCGACGTCGGCCCTACTCAGTGGTCCTGTTTGATGAAATCGAAAAGGCGCATCCAGACGTATTCAATATACTTCTACAGGTATTAGACGACGGGGTGCTGACCGATAGCCTCGGACGTAAGGTCGACTTCAAGAATTGCGTCATCATCATGACCTCTAATATCGGGACCAAGATGATTCAGAAGGGCGTCTCGCTCGGGTTCCAGAGCACGGAAGGCGATCAGGAACGCCACAAGAAGGAAGAGGTGTTGGGAGAATTGCGCCGCTCGTTCAGCCCGGAGTTCCTGAACCGGATCGACGAGATCGTGGTCTTCCATCAATTGGACAAAACGCACCTCTATAATATTCTCGATATTCTCTTGAGCGAGCTCAACCTTCGTCTCCTTGAGAAGGGTGTGGAGCTTGAGGTCGAGGACGACGTCAAGCAGTGGCTGATTAAAGAAGGTTACGAACCGCTCTACGGAGCCAGACCGATGCGCCGGACGATTCAGCGCGCGATCGGCGATCCACTCTCCGAGGAAATGATTAAGGGACGGTTCAAGGAATGCCGAAAGATCCGCGTGGTGTTGCGCGACGGCGCGCCGGCATTCATCGAGCAGGAGGCCATGGCTGGCGTCTAAAGCAGCCCTGTGCTCACGCGAGACCATCGCAGAGAGAACGACACGACCCTTGTGGCGTAGGCTACAAGGGTCGTGCTATTTTACTGTTCTTAGAATGACCGGGTTTCGTGACACTGTCGGCGAATGGGCAACCACAACCTCATGACTACGATCGTACAACGCCCCACTTCAGCCTGGGCGCCTGGGCCCATCCTCGGCATTGAGACGTCGTGCGATGAAACTGCCGCATCGGTGCTTGCTACGGACGGCTCTGTTCTCTCGAACATTATTACGTCACAGCACGCTGTTCATCAGCGATTTGGTGGCGTCGTTCCGGAACTCGCCTCGCGGGCCCACATTGAGTCGATCGAAATTGTCTCCGCTGAGGCATTACAACAGGCCGGTCTCGGCTGGACAGATCTCTCCGGCATCGCCGTCACCCAGGGGCCAGGCCTTGCCGGCGCTCTCCTCGTCGGGGTTAACTATGCAAAGTCCCTTGCCTATGCCTTGAGCATCCCGGTGGTCGGCGTGAGCCATCTTGAGGGCCACATCGCCTCCGCCTGGTTGCAGAATCCGGCATTTCCGTTACCCTGCGTGATTCTGGTTGTATCGGGCGGACATACCCATCTTTATTTTAAAGAACCGAGTGGTCACGGCAGGCTCCTCGGCGCGACCAGAGACGATGCGGCAGGGGAGGCCTTTGACAAAGGCGCTCAAATGCTGGGGCTGGAATACCCCGGAGGACCGGCCATCGATCGCTTGGCGCGACAGGGAAACCCGAACGCTATCGCCTTCCCACGGTCCCATCTCAAGAAGGAGAGTCTTGATTTTAGTTTCAGCGGTTTAAAGACATCTTTGCTCTATACACTTCAAGCGATGCCTGAGCAATCTCGCAAGGCGAACGCTGCTGATCTTGCGGCTGGCTATCAGGAGGCCATTGCCACAGTTCTGGTCGACAAAGCCTTTGCCGCAGTCCGGTCATCAGGCGCTCAGGCCTTAGCCGTTGTCGGAGGGGTGTCCGCCAACTCTCGATTACGCGCACTGCTTCAGCACCGAGCGGCCTCCGAAAACCTGCAGCTGAGCCTTCCCTCGTTGGCCTACTGTACCGACAATGCTGCGATGATCGCAGCAGCGGGGGGGCAGGCCCTTCGCGCAGGGATCCGTGCACCTCTGAACCTGGATGCCCAAGCCTCACTGGCTTCACCGTTCGCACAAGCGATCTAACCGCTCATACAAAGGACACGACGACCATTCCTGAAATTCACGGACAAACTCTCGGTCTCCGCGCCGGCCAGCTCGCCATGCTTGAGCGGCTGTATCGCCGACGTATACCCGTGGATGAAGTCCTCTCCTCTGAAGCGGCAAAAACCCTCGCGCAGTTCACGCATGAGATTCGCCGTCCCATCGGGCTGGTTATCACCAGGCGCGGAGCCGTGCAAGACGTGCTGGTCGGCGCCGGCACCGAGCCCTCGCCCACGACGCTGGCCACGTTTCGTGCAAGTCCACGATCTCTGAGAGGCCTGAGGCTGATCCGCACGCACCTGAAGGACGAACCCCTTACTCAAGAAGATCTCACCATGCTGGGCCTGCTCCGGCTCGACATGATTGGGACCTTGGCCGTTACAGCCAAGGGCGAACCAGGGTTGCTCTCCCTGGCCCATCTGAATCCACCTCGTCCGCAGGGCCCCTTGTATACGCTCCTAAAGCCCACGCCGGTGCACCAATGTCCTGTGAGTTTCGAAACGTTCATTCGCGAACTGGAATCGGATCTCCAACGTCACAGCGCATCGCACACGATGGCTCAGGGTCAGACCGCCATCCTCGTGAGCGCGTCGCCCAAGAGCAAGGCCGAGCAGGAAGAGCGCCTCGCCGAGCTGGCTGAACTGGCCTCCTCCGCAGACCTCACGGTGATCGACCGTCTCGTGCAGCGCACGCAGGGCGGCCATCATCGGTTTCAACTGGGAAGCGGTAAGCTGAAAGACGTGCTGACACAAGCCATGCAAAAGGGCGCGGACCTGCTCATCTTCGATCAGGACTTGGCCCCCGGGCAGCTCCGCGCCATTGCGGAGATCTCCGATCTCACGGTCATCGATAGGACCCAGCTGATCCTGGACATCTTTGCGCAGCGAGCCCATAGTCGGGAAGGAAAGGTGCAGGTCGAGTTGGCGCAACTGCGCTATCTCCTCCCCCGTCTCTCCGGTCAGGGCACGAGCCTCTCGCGCTTGGGCGGGGGCATCGGCAGCAGAGGTCCTGGTGAAACGAAGCTCGAAACGGACCGTCGTCGCATCAGAGAGCGAATCGACTACTTGGAGCGAGAGATCGAAGGCTTTGCCCGGCACCAAGATCAGCGGCGATCGCGCCGCATCCGGCAGGAGTTCCCCGTCCTGTCCATCGTGGGCTACACGAACGCGGGCAAATCAACCTTGCTCAACGTCCTCACCAACAGCCAGGTGGGCGCGGCATCGCGTGTCTTTGAAACGCTTGACACCACCAGCCGCAGACTGCGTTTTCCTCATGGCAGGGAAGTGATTCTCACCGACACAGTGGGATTTATTCGCGACCTGCCCAAAGATCTCCTTGCCGCTTTCAGAACGACCTTGGACGAATTACGCGATGCCGACCTCCTCCTTCACCTGGTCGATGCCGGAGCAAAAGATCTGGACGCCCATATCGCAGCGGTCGATACCGTGCTGAAAAGCCTTACTCTCGATGAGCTTCCCCGGATCTTGGTGTTTAACAAATGCGATCAGCTGCCGGCTGGACAAGCGGAGGTGCTCTGTCAACGCTACGGAGCGATCGGGATTTCGGCACTGCATCCGGAGACCTTACGTCCCCTGATTCAGCAGCTGGAAGAACGGCTGGCCGTGCTCGTCC